>NZ_CP019333.1:1424613-1752529 GCF_002163875.1 Gilvibacter sp. SZ-19
CTAGCTTAATTAACGATGCAGCAAGAATCCATAGTAAAAAATCGATTCCGGTGGGACTAGACCTTTTGGTCACTTTTGCGGCAATGGGAAAAGTGACATAAAGAAATAAATCATTGTCAATAGATTTTTTGGAGGTACTTCAGTCATAATGTCCACTGGACATTAATCCTTCAGTAATCATCAGTGGAAAAAAAAGTATCAGAATAAAAAGAGTAAAAAGGTCCAAGGACTAGTCCTTGAATCAAGCTCAAACATCATAAAATCATCCCTTCTTCTCTAGCAAAAAACCTCAATGCCTTATAAACCCTGAATGCAAAGGAAATTTGACCAAAATTCCTTAATTTCGCTCCCTTATTAGAAAAGACCCATAAATGAGCGCGAAATTTGCTGAATATAAAGGACTTGACCTTCCCAAAGTTGCGGAAGAAGTACTTGATTTTTGGAAGCAAAACCAGGTGTTTGAACAGAGTGTGACCAGCCGTGAGAGCGGAGAACCGTTTGTGTTCTTTGAAGGCCCACCATCGGCCAACGGATTGCCTGGAATTCACCACGTTATGGCCCGCGCCATTAAAGATATCTTTTGCCGCTACAAAACCCAAAAAGGCTACCAAGTTAAGCGTAAAGCCGGATGGGATACTCACGGACTGCCTATTGAATTGGGCGTGGAGAAAGAACTCGGCATCACCAAAGAAGACATTGGTAAAAAGATCACGGTAGAAGAGTACAACGCAGCCTGTAAAAAGGCCGTGATGCGCTATACCGACATTTGGAACAACCTTACCGAGCGCATTGGGTATTGGGTAGATATGGACGATCCGTATGTGACCTACGAGCCCAAGTACATGGAAACTGTTTGGTGGCTCTTAAAGAACATCTACAAGCAAGACCTGCTGTATAAAGGCTATACCATTCAGCCGTATTCGCCTAAGGCTGGAACAGGTCTGAGTTCCCACGAGCTGAACCAGCCAGGAACTTACCAAGACGTTACCGATACCACGGTTGTGGCACAGTTTAAGGCCATAACCGAAACCTTGCCAGCTAAGTTGCAACAGTATACAGACCTGCATTTCTTAGCTTGGACCACTACCCCTTGGACCTTACCGTCTAACACCGCTTTGACCGTTGGGCCTAAGATCGAGTATTCGGTAGTGAAGACTTACAACCAATACACCTTTGCTCCTGTTACTGTGGTTTTGGCCACTGCCTTGATCGGGAAGCAATTCAGCGGTAAGTTTGAGAAGGCGGAGGACGCAGCTGCACTCACGGCTTATGAACCTGGAGCGAAAAAGGTGCCTTATTTAGTGGTTGATACCATTTTAGGGGCAGATTTGGTGGAGAGCCGTTACGAGCAATTACTTACCTACGCCCTCCCAAATGACAATCCGGAGAACGCATTCCGCGTGATCGCTGGAGATTTTGTTACCACAGAAGACGGAACAGGTATAGTACACACCGCACCGACCTTTGGTGCAGACGATGCCAAGGTGGCCAAAGAGGCCACGCCAGAAGTGCCGCCTATGTTGGTCAAAGATGAAAACGACAACTTGGTACCACTTGTTGACCTGCAGGGGCGTTTCCGTCCGGAATTGGGCGAGTTGGGTGGCAAGTATGTTAAGAACGAATATTATACCGATGGAGATGCGCCAGACAAAAGCGTAGACGTGGAGCTGGCTATTATCCTCAAGACCGACAATAAAGCCTTTAAGGTGGAGAAGTATGTGCACAGTTATCCAAACTGCTGGCGTACGGACAAACCTATCTTATACTATCCTCTAGACAGCTGGTTCATTAAAGCGACTGCCTTTAAAGACCGCATGTTCGAACTCAACCAAGAGATCAACTGGAAGCCTAAGGCGACTGGTGAAGGCCGTTTCGGAAACTGGCTATCTAACGCCAACGACTGGAACCTTTCTCGTTCGCGTTTCTGGGGAATCCCATTGCCTATCTGGCGCAGTGATGACGGTAAAGAAGAACGCATCATTGGTTCTGTGGCGGAACTTAAAGAAGCTATGGCAGAAGCCGTTAGTGCTGGTTTTATGGAAGCCGATCTGTTTGCCGACTTTGTGGTGGGCGATATGAGCGAGGAGAACTACGCTAAAGTAGACCTACATAAAAATATTGTAGACCAGATCACCTTGGTGAGCTCATCGGGCAAGCCGATGAAGCGCGAGAGTGACCTCATTGACGTTTGGTTCGATTCTGGTTCCATGCCTTATGCCCAGTGGCATTATCCTTTTGAGAACAAGGAGATGGTAGAGAACACCTGGCGCAAGGCAGACTTTATTGCAGAAGGAGTGGATCAGACCCGTGGTTGGTTCTACACCTTGCACGCCATTGCCACCATGACCTTTGACGACGTGGCTTATAAGAACGTAGTGTCGAATGGCTTGGTTTTAGACAAGAACGGTCAGAAGATGTCCAAACGTTTGGGCAATGCCACCGATCCTTTTGAAACCCTAGATAAATACGGACCGGATGCCACCCGTTGGTATATGATCCAGAATGCCAACCCTTGGGACAACCTCAAGTTTGACATTGATGGTATTGGTGAGGTGCGCAACAAATACTTCGGAACGCTTTATAATACCTACAGCTTCTTTAGTTTGTACGCTAACTTGGACGGCTTTAACTACAGTGAGCCAGATGTTCCAGTAGCAGACAGACCAGAGATCGACCGTTGGATCCTATCAGAACTCAATACCCTTATCAAAGTAGTGGATGAGGCCTATGCCGATTACGAGCCTACCAAGGCTGCCCGAGCCATCTCGAACTTTGTGCAAGAGAACTTGAGTAACTGGTATGTGCGTTTGTGCCGTCGCCGTTTCTGGAAAGGTAGCTACGGCCCAGACAAGATCTCTGCATATCAGACCCTATGTACTTGTTTGCATCGTGTGGCGCAACTCAGTGCTCCGATAGCTCCATTCTATATGGATCGATTGTATCAAGATCTCAATGCTGTTTGTGGCTTGGAATCGGCAACGTCGGTTCACTTAAGCGATTTCCCAAAGGCCAACGAAGCCTTGATCGATTCCGCTTTAGAACACCGCATGCAGAAGGCGCAAACAATATCTTCCTTGGTACTCTCGTTACGCAAGAAAGAGCAGATCAAAGTGCGTCAGCCATTGCAGCGTATAATGATCCCTGTTTTAGATGCTGCGGATAAGGCCGAGATTGAGCTTATTGCAGACTTGGTAAAATCCGAAGTAAACGTAAAAGAAATAGAACTGCTAGACGATGCCAGTGGCATTTTGGTGAAGCAGATCAAACCGAATTTCAAGGTCCTCGGGCCAAAATTCGGAAAAGACATGAAAGCCGTTGCAGCGGCGGTTTCACAGTTCACTCAAGAAGACATTCAAACCATTGAGCAGAAAGGTGAAATAGCAGTTGTAATTAATGAAAAAAATATTATTTTAGGCCTGCCTGACGTGGAGATTAGCTCGCAGGATATAGAAGGATGGTTAGTGGCCAATAATGGTCCCCTCACAGTTGCCTTAGATGTTAACATCACTCCGGAGCTCAAGAGCGAAGGCATTGCCAGAGAATTGGTGAACCGCATTCAAAACGTACGCAAGGATTCGGGCTTTGAAGTCACAGACAAGGTGTCTGTAACTATTCAAAAGGCCCCAGAACTGGAAGCTGCGGTAGCCGCAAATCTGGATTATATTAAAACGGAAACTTTAACCGCGAGTCTCGAGTTTTCTGACGACCTAAAAGAAGGCACGGAAGTTGCATTTGACGATATAGAAACCCGACTGGCGATAAAAAAATATTAGGATTATGGCGCAAGAAGTTAAAAACCGATACAGCGATAAGGAGCTCGAAGAATTCCGTCAGATCATCATGGAGAAGATGGATAAGGCCAAGCAGCAACTCGAGCTTATTGAAAGCGCTTACAAAAACGATTCAAATAACGGAACAGACGATACCTCTCCTACCTTCAAAGCTTTTGACGAAGGCTCCGAAGTAATGTCTAAAGAGGCGAATTCGCAATTGGCTATTCGACAAGAGAAGTTCATTCGCGATCTAAAGAACGCCTTGATCCGTATAGAAAATAAGACCTATGGCATTTGCCGTGTAACCGGGAAACTCATCAATCCGGAACGCCTTAAATTGGTGCCGCATGCTACCTTGAGCATCGAAGCCAAAAACATGCAGAAATAATACAGACGCCCCGCTTTGGGGCGTTTTTCTTATGCGTTATTTCTCCATCATTTTGCTGTGGCTAAGCTTTAGCCCTTGGGCCTTGGCACAAATAGAGACCATTAAGGATATAGATGCCTCTACGCTGCAGGTTTTGCAGGTAGATGTGGATAATATTTCTAGACTCACTGTTAGAACATCCCAAACCAATCGCTTTAAGGCCTTTATGAACACAGAAGGCGAATTTGCTGCAGAATTGGTATTGAATCTCATAGAAGCGGGCGGAACCTGGAATATCAATATTGGCTTTGCTCCAGGCTTTACGCCAACAGATGATAAATTGGGTGCGCACAAGGTCATTGCGGCAGAACTCATCTTGGAGATCCCAAAAGGAAAATATTTGAACGTTTCCGGACGTTGTTTAAGTGTGGCTTTAGACGGTGAGTTCGCAGCAGTGGAATTGCGTTTAGACGGCGGAAATATCAATGCTAAGAACTTTTTGGCCTCGGGGGTGCTGGCCACTTCAGATGGAAATATAAACGTAAAAGGCCTTAGCGGACTCTACGCAGAAACGGTGGGTGATCCCGACAAAATAGACAACCGATTACCCCAAAGTGGAACCCATAAAATAAGCGTTGTTGCCCCGCGAGGAAACATCCGTCTCAAAGCCAAAAATTAGTGTATTTTTGTAGCCTTAAAACCTTCTAATGTCTTTAAAGAAAGCAGGTATTATCATCTTTATCGTTTTGCTGATCGATCAGGTCAGTAAGGTGTATATCAAAACCCATTATCAATTACACGGCGGTTTCAGTGTCTTCGGACAAGAATGGTTCCGCATCTATTTTATAGAGAACGAAGGCATGGCTTGGGGCGCAAAGATCCCAGGGCAATACGGCAAGCTTTTCTTGACCTTGTTTCGTTTGGTAGCCATAGTTGGTATAGGTTATTGGTTGTGGGATTCGGTAAAGAAGCAGACCTCACGTATACTCACCACGGCAGTCTCCTTCATTTTTGCCGGCGCTTTCGGAAACATTATCGATTCGGTTTTCTACGGGATGATCTTTAACGATTCCTTAGGCCAAGTAGCCACATTTATGCCAGAAGAAGGCGGTTATGCGCCCATCTTCTACGGAAAGGTAGTTGATATGTTGTACTTCCCCTTATGGTCTGGTGATCTGCCAGAATGGATCCCATTTTGGGGTGGAGAACGGTTCACCTTCTTTGAACCCGTTTTCAACATTGCCGATGCTTCTATTACCTGCGGAGTTCTGATGCTCTTGGTATTCCACAAGAAGGCCTTCCCTAAAAAGCCAGACACGGTAGCTTCGCTAAGCGACGATTAGAACTTATAAGTGTGCTCCGGGCTAATACAATAGTCCAGCGGGATATCGGTATCGCTATGCGGGATCTCATCTTCCGCAGCAAAGAAAGACAGGCCAATCTTTATTACTTCGGATTTACACTGCGCTAAAAAACGGTCGTAAAAGCCTTTGCCATAACCCAAGCGGTTTCCCTGCTTGTCGTAGGCCAAAAGCGGTACAAAGACCACATCGAGTTTATTGGTAGGAATTTCTATTCCATCTTCTGGTTCCGGAATACCCCAAGGGTTCACTTTAATTCGGGTGTGATCTTCCAATAAGATATGCGTCAAGCTCGCATCTTCGAACTTACTTTTAGAGACCACCACACTTTTATCCTTGCCCTGCAAGATGTGCAAAAGATATTCGGTATTGACTTCTAACTGGCGGCTAATAGGGAGAAAGATATGGTAATAGCGCGCCTCCCAAATTGGAAGCTGCAAGGCAGCATTGGCAATAGCCAAACTGGCATCTTCCAGCTCCTTTTCAGATAGGCCTTGGCGCTTTGATTTGTATGCTTTTCGCAGGGCTGTCTTGGTCATAAGTTGGCCGTAGAGATATGAAACAGCGCATCGCCTTGGTAAACTATAGGCGCCTCGTTCACATTGATCACATAACCAGCAGCATTAGAACGGATCCAATAATGCACCTTGCCATAAGGGTCTGTAATATGTCCCAGCACATGGCCTACAGGCACACTTTCTCCTGCCTTAACTGCCGGTTTGAACATACCTGACGTAGACGCTCTAAGCCAGCGACTCTGTGTAATTACTACTGATTTTTTCTTTGGAGAACTCACCTTGAACTTAGAGCGCAACATGCCCAATTCGTTCAACACTCTCTTCGCTCCGTTTACTCCAGTATTGCTAACAATATTGTCAATGCTGTTGGACTTTCCGCCCTCAAAGAGCAAGGCAGTAATATCGTTTTTCTCACAATAGCTGCGGAACGATTTCTTTATATTCTTGGAGTGTAGAATAAAGGGCGCGTTAAATACCTCTGCCAGTTTGTTCTGGGTTTTGTCTGCTCCGGTTATGCGGATGTGCGGTACATTGAATCTGCTGCTACCTCCGGTGTGAAAATCCATACAGTAGTCTATGCTAGGCATGATCTGATGAGTGAGCTGGTAGGCAAACTGCGACGCCAAGGACCCAGATCGGCTCCCCGGAAAAACACGGTTCAGATCACGACCATCTGGAAACTCTCGCGACTTCTGAATAAATCCAAAGATGTTTACAATTGGGATACAGACCACCGTGCCTGCCTTTGGTTTGTTGATCCCTTTGGCGATAAGCTGGCGCACGATCTCAATACCATTGACCTCATCACCGTGTATGCCTGCAGTGAAAAGCACGGTAGGGCCGTCTACCTTGGCCCGCTCAATGATTATAGGCACATCTATCTTGGTCTGCGTATGCAGGGTTGCGGTACTTAGGTTGATCTCCATGGAAGCTCCGGGAGCGATCTCCTCGCCACAGATCTCCAGGTGTTTTGCTTGGTTTTTGGCCATTAGCGTTTGTTTCTTTCTATATAGCTGATAAAATGTCGAGCCACATCTATGCCCGTGGTGTTTTCTATGCCTTCTAGGCCCGGCGTGGAATTGATCTCCAAGACCAAAGGCCCTTTTTGAGAAGGTAGAATGTCCACCCCACAGGCTCCAAGACCAAGTGTCTTGGCTGCGCGTATGGCTAGCGCTTCTTGTTTGTAATCGAGTTTAACCGGAATTGCAGAGGCTCCCCGATGCAGGTTCGACCTAAAATCGCCGTCCTTGCTCTGGCGTTTCATAGCGGCGACCACATTGCCTCCAACCACGATAGCTCGTAAATCGGTGCCTTTAGACTCCCCAATAAACTCTTGCAGCACATAACGCGCTCCCAGGCTATTTAGTGTCTCTATGGTAGAAAGTGCGCTTTGGCGGCTTTCTGCCAAGATCACACCTTGGCCGTGTGTACCTTTGAGCAATTTTATGATAACCGGAAACGATTTCCATCCTTCTAAGAGCTTCTCCGGATCGCGGTTATTGCCTAAAATGGTCATAGGAGTTGGCACTCGGGCACGAGACAGTAGCTGAAAACAAGTCCATTTATCCCGTGAAGTGATTATAGATTCACTGCTCACAGTAGTAAAGACACCCTGAGCTTCGAAATGCCGGACCACAGAAGATCCGAAGTAAGTATTGCTTGCACCAATACGCGGAATAATGGCGTGTAGGTCGTCTATCTCATCGCCCAGATAATGCACCTTAGGTTCGCCATCTTCTATGCTGAGCACACAGTGCGTTGGGTCTATGATCTCCACATCGTGGTTGCGCAGTTCGCCCGCCTTAAACAGGCTTTGGGTCGAGTATAATTGCGCGCCGCGCGATAGAATAGCGATGTTCATGAGCCGCTTCAAATGATTTGCTATTGCAAAATAGCAAAAAATCAGCCGCTTAAGGGTATTTAGAATCTATAGGTGATCTGCCCTCGGATAAAACGCGGTGTTCCCGGGGTAAAATGGATCTCCTCCACCGCAACTGCTTCGTTCTGCAAACGACTGTTGGTGGCAAACTGGGTTTCCTCCCACTCGGTGTCAAAAATATTCTCTACAGAGATGCCAAAGCGCCAATTGCCAAGGCTGTAACCAATATTGGCATCGGTGATAAAATATCCTGCAGCAACTATGGAGTTATCTTCGTTAGCCGGACGGTCGTCAATAAAGCGATAACGCAATCCGGCGCTAATACCATGGGCAAGGTCAACGGTGGCAGACCCCATGGCTGTCCATGATGGGGCCAAAGGAATGTAATCTTCTCCAGCGGCAGCTTCTAAACTTCGGGCGTAGGCATAGTTGAGGTCTTGTTGCAGATACAGCCATGGTGTAGGCTGATACCGCAATCCGAGGTCAAAGCCCAGGCGACGGGTCTCCCCGCTGGGTTCTACTATGGCTTCATCGCCTACATAGACAAATTCTTGCTCTAGGTATAAACTCCAAAGTGCAAAATTCACAAAGAGCTTGTCGTTGGGTTTAAAGTTTAGTCCTAGGTCTGCTCCAAAGGCTTTTGGCAAACTACTGTCTACAGCTCCTGGAGTTACAGAAACTCGCGTATCGTTAGAGTGGAATCCCAGGCCATTCTTTAAGTACAACTGAACCGTACTGCTCGGCTCATAGAAGAGATTGAACTTAGGGCTCAATCTCAGCGAACTCGCCGTAGGATTAGAGAAGTTGGAGGCGAGCCTGTCTGTATAGTCAAACTGAAAACCATCCAGGCGCAGCCCTGGGTTCAAGCGCCATTTCCCTAATTTTAAATTGGCAGCGGCAAATAGGAATCCGTGGGTTTGGTCAACATCTCCAAAGGCCAATTGCTCCAAGGTCTCTTTGCGATTTTTTGTGCGAGCAAGCTCCAAATCGTCTACATTGTCGTAGCGCAATCCGGCCCCAAACTGATACTTTATAGTCTTATCCCCTAAGTTGAATTTATGGTCAAGAGTGGTCTGAAAACCCATCAGTTCACGATTCTCAAACTGCCTGATCTGATCTCCATCTACAGGATTCTCCAAAAAGAAGGTAAAGTTCGAAAAGAGTTCAAAGTCGTAGCGGGAATAGTAAAGGGTAGAATTTATCTTACTGCCATTATTGAGGCGCTTAAAGTGATTGACTACCAAATTAGATCTCGAGGTATTGCCGCCTTCTGTGTCGTCTATGGCTCCAAAGCGATCTATCTGGCCAGAACGCACTGCTCGCCAAGGGATCTGCCCAGATGCTGTCCACTTACTGGCAAAATGCGAAGCGCTGAATTCCAACTTCTCGTCTTGTGCCAATTGTGTGCTGAACTTAGTAAATAAGTTTACGCGATTAAAGTTCTGCGGACTTATAAAAGGGCCATCAAAGGCATTGAATGATCCGGCAGCGTAAGCTTTGGTCTTTGGGCCATCTAAAAGCTTGAACATGCCAACAGTTCTAAAGCTGGCAAAATCACCATAGCTTACACTTAGGCTGTTTTGTTCTAATTGGTCCTTGGTTTTAAAGGCTACATAACCAGCGGTGGTAAAATCGCCTTGAGCTGCTTGGTATGGGCCTTTGCCAAAATCAATGGTCGCAAGCGTTTCGGGGATCACAAAGTGTAAGTCGCTATAGCCTTGGCCATGCGCATGTGATACCTTATTTACTGGCAGGCCATCCACACTCAAATTAATATCTGTTCCGTGGTCTATATCGAACCCGCGCAAAAAGATCTGTTCTGCTTTTCCGCCACCGGCATGTTGTCCGATAAAGAGTCCGGGTACCCTTTGCAGTAGTTGCTGAGAGGAAAGCACCGGATTCAATTTTAGATCCACATCACTTATTTGTACATCTAAACCTACGGCCGGACTGATCACCACTTGAGACAGCGAAAGTCTCGCTTCTTGAAGGGCCCAGTTGTTTTGTTCTTGGGTTAAAAAATCCGCAGCAATAAAGACTAAAGACTCAAAGCCAATATGAGAGAACTGGATCTCATCGGTAGCTTGAACACCTTCTAGCATAAAAAATCCGTTGGCATCGCTATGGGTGTGTTCTACCTTGGATTTGTTTATCACCACCACGTCTTGTAAGGCTAGGCCAGAGGCATCCGTAATGTGACCTTGCAGGTTTTGTGACAATAGGTTTGTTGAACTCAATAGTATTAATAGAATCTGAAAAATAGGACGCAACATTGTTTTTGTTTTGGCTGTTTGTCATACTTACGCAAGTGATAGCTGTCTGGATTTCTGCGGATGCAGATTTATGAATAATGCATCCTGAGGTAGCTGTTTTAAATGAGTAACAAGCTGTATCTTTGAGTTGTGGATAAGGCTTCCGTAAAACTTCAGATCGCAACACTTCCAGATGCTCCCGGTGTATATCAGTATTATGACGAGGAGGGAAAACTGTTGTATGTCGGCAAGGCCAAGAACCTTAAAAAACGCGTCTCCTCTTACTTTACCAAGCAACACGACAACGGTCGTATTCGGCTCATGGTCAAAAAGATCGCCAAGATCAAACACATAGTGGTAGCAACCGAAAGCGATGCCCTTCTGCTAGAGAATAATCTGATCAAGAACCAACGGCCGCGCTATAATGTGCTGCTCAGAGACGATAAGACCTATCCGTGGATCTGTATAAAAAACGAGCGTTTCCCTAGAGTTTTCCCCACGCGAAAGGTCATTAAAGATGGGTCCGAATACTTTGGCCCTTACACCAGCATGAAAACAGTGCACACGCTGTTGGATCTTATTAGAGGTTTGTATCCGCTGCGCAATTGTAATTACGACTTGGCGCAACAAAAGATAGACGCCGGCAAGTACAAGGTCTGTTTGGAGTTTCATTTGGGGAACTGTTTGGGGCCTTGTGAAAACAAGTACTCCGAAGAGCAGTACAATCAGAATATCGAAGCCATTCGCGAGATCATAAAAGGGAATTTTAAAGATTCCATTGGGCGTTTTAAACAGCAGATGAAAGCCCATGCCGAAGCCATGGAGTTTGAGGATGCTCAGCGCATTAAAGAAAAGCTCACCGTGCTAGAGAACTACCAGGCCAAATCCACCATAGTGAACCCCAAGATCAACAATGTGGATGTGTGCTCCATAGTTTCGGACGAAAGCTATGGCTATGTGAACTTTTTACAGCTATCCTATGGTTCTATAATCCGGTCGCATACTTTGGAAATGAAGAAGAAGCTCGACGAATCGGATGCGGAACTACTCAGTCTGGCTGTAGTAGAAATGAGGCAGCGATTCAATTCCCAGAGCAAGGAGATCTATCTGCCCTTTAAGCTAGACTTGGGCGACGATATTAAAGTGCATGTTCCCAAAGTGGGCGATAAAAGGCACATTCTAGACCTTTCCATTCGCAATGCCAAATATTACCGAATGGAGCGCTTTAAGCAAACCAAGATCACAGACCCGAATAGGCACGAGAATAGGATCATGGCCCAAATGAAAAAGGACTTACGTCTGTCTGAGGAGCCGCGTCATATCGAATGTTTTGACAACTCCAATATTCAAGGGACCAATCCTGTAGCGGCCTGTGTGGTCTTTAAAAATGGCAAGCCCAGTAAGCGCGATTACCGCAAGTTCAACATCAAGACCGTAGAAGGCCCAGACGATTTCGCCTCTATGGAAGAGGTGGTATACCGCCGCTACAAACGCCTTTTAGAAGAGGAGCAACCCTTGCCACAGCTCATTGTCATTGACGGAGGAAAGGGCCAGCTTTCATCGGCCTTAAAGGCTTTAGAAGCTTTAGATCTAAGGGGCAAGATCGCCATAGTTGGTATTGCCAAACGCTTAGAGGAACTGTTTTTTCCAGACGACCCTATTCCGCTTTACTTAGATAAGAAGTCGGAGACGCTGCGCATTATTCAGCAGCTCCGTAATGAGGCGCACCGCTTTGGAATTACCTTCCACAGAGACAAGCGTAGCAAGGAAGCATTGGAGACCGAATTGGAGACCATTCCCGGAATAGGAGAAAAGACTGTGATCACCTTGTTGCAGCATTTTAAGAGTGCCAAGCGTGTTCGCAACGCAACCTTTGGCGAATTGGAGCAACTTGTAGGTGTAAGCAAGGCCAGTTTGATTGCCAGGCATTTTAATATTACCCCCTGATCCATGCGACTAACCGCTTTACTTTTTGTGTTTTTATTGCTGATGGGAACCGTCTCGAACGCCCAACAGGACACCACTGATGTCAAAGTAGGCTTGGTGCTTAGTGGCGGCGGTGCAAAAGGTTTGGCGCATATAGGAGCCCTAAAAGTTATCGAAGAATCTGGCTTGCGCATCGATTATATTGGTGGTACCAGTATGGGGGCCATTGTTGGAGGTCTTTACGCCTCCGGATACAGTGCCGCTCAGTTAGACTCCATATTTAGAGCCCAAGATTTTGACAAACTCATTCAAGACGAACTCCCGCGAGATGCCCGAACTTTTTACGAGAAAGCGGATGCGGAGAAATACGCTATAACACTACCTTTTGACGGCTTTAAAGTAGGCGTGCCTGCCTCGCTCTCCAAAGGGCAAAACGTATACAATCTGCTTTGGCAGCTCACCCAACATTTGGGTGGTGAAGTTGACTTTAAGGCCATGCCGATTCCGTTCTTTTGTATGGCTACCGATGTGGAAAGGGGAACACCCGTTATGTTGGAATCTGGCTACTTGCCTCGTGCCTTAACGGCCAGTGGGGCGCTGCCATCGCTATTCAGTCCTGTTGAGCTTAATGAAAGAGTGCTCATAGACGGTGGCGTGGTCAATAATTATCCGGTAGACGAACTTCGCGCCAAGGGAATGGATATCATCATCGGGATAGACGTGCAAGACGAACTGCGAGATAGAGAAGAACTAGGGTCGGCCCTAGATATTTTGGTGCAGATAAATAACTTTCGAACCATCCAGGCCATGGAGACCAAGATCCCAAAAACGGACATCTATATCAATCCGGCCATAGACGAATTTACCGTAGTGTCATTCGATCAAGGCTCGGCCATAGTGCAATCTGGAGTAGATGCCGCTTTGGAGCAGCTCGATGCCTTAAATGAACTGGCAAGTAAACAGCAAAAGGCTGCTTTGATCTACAATGTAAAACAGCCCTCGGCCAAGCTAAAGATCAATCAGGTAGATATTAGCGGAAATGATAAATACAGCCGTTCTTATGTGTTGGGTAAACTCAGACTCAGATCGCCTTCAGAGACTAGTTTTGCAAGTTTTAGCGACGGGGTGAATAATCTTATGGCTACCGGGAATTTTCAAGCCATAGATTACGACTTCAACCGCACCGAAGATGATTCCACTAAAGTCTCCATCAGACTTAAAGAAAGCAACAGTAGAATGCTGCTTCGCCTCGGGGCGCATTACGATAACCTGTACAAAAGTGCCGCGTTGGTCAATGTGACCTTTAAAAGGTTGTTGACCAACAATGACATTGCTTCTTTTGACCTTGTTGCGGGCGATAACCTGCGTTATAATTTCGACTATTATGTGGACAAGGGTTATTATTGGAGTATCGGGTTGCGATCTTACCTCAATGAGTTCGAGACCAATGTGGGGCAGGAGTTGTTTCTCAATGACCTGATAGATCCGGGGCAGATCAATCAGTTGGCCTTGGAGTATTTTGAATGGACCAATCAGTTTTATGTGCAAACCCTATTTGGCAATGCCTTTGCATTTGGCGTTGGAGTTGAGCACAAAAAGATGATCCAGTTCAGTGATACCTTTGGGCTCACTCCAGACGATTCCAGAACCTATTTTGACGATACCGATTACGGAAGTTTACTCGGGTTTCTAAAGTTCGATACGCGAGACGATGTGTATTTTCCAACCAAAGGATTTTTCTTTGAAGGGCAAATGAACGTCTATCTCACGGCTTCTGGTCGCAATGATAGATTTGAAGAGTTTTCTATTGCTAAGGCCCGTTTGGGCGGAGCCAAGCGCTTTGGAGATTTCACAATATTTCTCGGCACCGAAGGTGGCTTTAAAGTCGGAGACGATTCTACCCGAGCTTTCGACTTCTTTCTCGGCGGATTTGGTTTTAGACAAACTGGTAATTTAATGCCCTTTGTAGGCTTGGAACCTATGAGCTTTAGAGGCGATACTTACCTAAAAGCAGACTTGCGATTGGACTACGAACTCTTTGCCAATAATCACCTCTTTGGGGTAGTGAACATTGCTAATATTGGCAACAACCTTTTTACCAACAAGGAGTGGATAGACGGTATAGATTACAGCGGATTTGGTCTGGGCTATGGCTTTGAAACCTTTGCCGGGCCCCTGCAACTTATTTACAGTTATTCTCCAGAAATTGCCGAAAGCAATTGGTACGTGTCCCTTGGTTTCTGGTTTTAATGACCTGAATTGAACAGTAGTGGAATTATTCAGGTTCTATAATTGAGATAATCGCTACCGATGGCACGCATATTTTTTCGATATTTGTGTAATGGCACCTAAACGGAATTACAGACTGTTTTTTAAGCTGCGAGCCAGGCTCAAGCGCAATCCTGAATAAGGAATTGTTAGGCCCTTATGGGTATAGCCTGACTATTTTGTAACCTAACAATTCAAACAGATGCCTTTTTATCATTCTTTAGGGAAGATCCCACACAAGCGACACACTCAGTTTCGCAAGCCAGACGGAACGCTTTATGCCGAGCAGCTCTTCGGTACCATTGGTTTTGATGGTATGTCTTCTAATTTATATCACGAGCACAGACCTACACAGGTTAAATCTATTGACAGTCAATACAGCGTTGCCCCAAAGGTGGCACGCGAGAACAATATGCAATCCTTTCGTTTTCACGGGTTCAAAGTACCTCCTACAGCAGACTATCTAGAAAGCCGTAAGATCATTTTGACCAATAGCGATTGCAACATCATTTTGGCGGCACCTACGGAGTCCCAGAAAGACTATTTCTACAAGAACACAGATGCAGACGAACTGATCTTTGTTCACCGAGGAAGCGGGAAACTGCGGACCCATATGGGGAACCTGGATTTCAAATACGGAGACTATCTGCTAGTTCCTCGCGGCATCATTTACAAGATGGATTTCGACACGGACGATAACCGACTTTTCATAGTCGAATCTTATCGACCAATCTACACGCCTAAGCGTTATCGCAATTGGTTTGGGCAACTTTTGGAACATTCGCCTTTCTGTGAGCGTGACATTCGCCGTCCGCAGGAATTGGAAACCTACGATGAAAAAGGCCACTTTTTGATCAAGATCAAAAAACAGGACGACATCTTTGATATGGTATATGCCACGCATCCATTTGATGTGGTGGGTTACGACGGATACAATTATCCTTACGCCTTTTCCATTCACGATTTTGAACCCATAACTGGGCGCATCCACCAACCGCCACCAGTGCATCAGACCTTTGAGACCGATGCCTTTGTGGTGTGTTCCTTTGTGCCTAGACTGTACGATTACCATCCGCAGAGTATACCTGCACCATACAATCACAGCAATATTGACAGCGATGAGGTGTTGTATTATGTAGATGGCGACTTTATGAGCCGCAACGACATAGATGCCGGGCACATTTCTTTGCATCCTGCGGGGATTCCACACGGACCACATCCAGGAGCAACAGAACGCAGCATAGGGCAAGTAAAGACAGACGAATTGGCCGTTATGGTAGACACTTTTAAACCTTTAAAGGTGACCGAAGAAGCGATGAAGATCGCAGACGGCGATTACTTTAAGTCATGGTTGGAGTAAGACATAAGAACATATTGTCAACCCATTGTAGGGCGATGTGGTAAGCTAGTACTGCTTAACCCAATACTTCAATGAACACATCACCCATAAAACAAAAACAATGATTACCGACAATACATCACAAGCATTAGAAAAGATAGTTCCGCAGGCAGACGACTTCTTGCCGCTACTAGGAACAGACTTTGTAGAACTTTATGTGGGCAACGCCAAGCAGGCAGCCTACTATTACGAGCATGCCTGGGGCTTTACCCCAATCGCCTATAGCGGCTTAGAGACTGGAAACAAAGAGACTGTCTCTTATGTGCTACAACAAGACAAGATCCGTTTGGTCTTGACCTCGCCTTTAGGCCCTGGAGGTCCAATTAACAAGCATATTAACGATCATGGCGATGGTGTAAAAGTAGTTGCCCTTTGGGTAGACGATGCCAAAAAGAGCTTTGAAGAGACCGTAAAACGCGGTGCGGAGCCCTATATGGAACCGACAACGCGAGAAGATGCCAACGGCAAAGTGGTCCTTTCTGGTATCCACACCTATGGAGAGACCGTACACGTCTTTGTAGAACGATCTGCTTATGACGGGCCTTTCTTGCCAGGATATAAAGCTTGGGACAAGCCAGTAAAGCCAAAGAGCGTTGGTCTAAAATACATAGACCACATGGTGGGTAATGTTGGCTGGAACGAGATGAACAAATGGTGCGAGTTCTACGCTAAAGTCATGGGCTTTGCGCAATTGGTTTCTTTTGATGATAACGACATCTCTACCGAATATACTGCCCTTATGAGTAAGGTAATGTCTAATGGAAATGGCCGTATTAAATTCCCGATAAACGAACCTGCAGAAGGCCGCAAGAAATCTCAGATCGAAGAGTATATCGACTTTTACAACGGTGCTGGTGTGCAACACATCGCCGTGGCGACGGATAACATCATTGAGACTGTAGGGCAACTGCGTGACAATGGCGTAGAGTTCTTATATGTACCAGAGACCTATTACGACACGGTTTTGGACCGTGTGGGAGAGATAGACGAAGACCTAGAGCCGCTTAAAGAGTTAGGCGTTCTTATTGATAGAGACGACGAGGGATATCTATTGCAGATCTTTACCAAGCCTGTTTTAGATAGACCTACAATGTTCTTTGAGATCATCCAACGCAAAGGAGCTCAGTCTTTTGGAAAAGGAAATTTCAAGGCGCTTTTTGAAGCTATTGAGCGCGAACAAGAAGCCCGTGGAACCTTATAAAAACGCTAAATAATAGTTAAAGGCGGATTTGATCTCCGCCTTTTTCCTACTTTTTGGAATAGAACTTGCAATCCCCACATTAAACACTTAATGCCCACCTACTATGAAACGATTATTAACATTGACCTTATTGCTCGTCTTTAGCGGGCTTATGGGACAAACCAAAAAAGCCTATGGGGATGGCGAATGGTTTCGGTTCCGGATCCACTACGGCCTAATAACTGCGGGTTACGCAACGCTCGAAGTAGATCAGGAGACCTTTAACGGAAAAAGCGTTTACCACGTAAAAGGCGAAGGCCGCACAACGGGCGTGACCAAGCTGTTCTTTAATGTGGAGGATTATTACGAATCTTATATAGACACAGAAAAGGACATTCCATATCGTTTCATTAGAAAGATAGACGAAGGAGGGCATACCAAAGACATTCAGATCGACTTTAACCACGATACCAACAAAGCCTTAGTGTTTAACAGAAAACACAATGAAAAGGAGACTTTGAGTTTTCCTAAGGATGCGCAAGACATGGTCTCGGCCTTTTACTATCTGCGCAATCGTTTGGATGTTTCCAATATGCAGGAAGGCGATGTTACCGAGATGAATATGTTCTTCGATAAAGAGAACTACAAATTCAGATTGAAGTTCCTTTACAGGGAAACACTTAAAACGCGTTTTGGCAAGATTCCTTGTATGGTATTTAGACCCTCGGTTATGGCCGGGCGTGTTTTTAAGGAGCAAGAGAGTTTGACCGTTTGGGTCTCTGACGATGAGAACCGTATTCCGGTGCGGATAAAAGCGAGCTTGGCGGTTGGTAATCTCAAGGCCGATCTGGTAGAATTCAAAGGCTTGAAACACTCTTTTACAATTCAAGTCGAAGACTAGCCCTAATGGACGAAAAACTACAAGACCAACTACAGAAATTACAAGAGAAGTTCAAGAACTCTGGGCAGGATATGAATTCCTATCTAGATGGCTTGCTCTATGACAAGTATTTGACCTATTGGGATTATATCCACCTAGACACGCTTCTGAGTTTACAGATTCCGCGCACCTATTTTCCGGACGAGGAGATCTTTATTGCCTATCACCAGATCACCGAACTGTATTTTAAGCTCATTATTCATGAGCAAAAGCAGATCATTGACGATAAATTGCAACAGGCGGACTTTTTCACCAAGCGTTTGGAACGTATCAATCGTTACTTCAGGATCCTCATTGATTCTTTCGACGTGATGATACGTGGGATGGAAAAGGAGCAGTTCCTAAAGTTTCGCATGTCACTTTTACCCGCCAGTGGATTTCAATCGGCTCAGTACCGCATGATCGAATTCTACAGTACGCCGATGGAGCATTTGGTACATGTGTCCTTGAGAGATCAGTACTCAGAAGCAGATTCCATTGAGGATATGTACGAACAGATCTATTGGAAGCGCGGCGCAACAGACCTAGAAACCCAGAGCAAAACTTTGACCCTAAAACAGTTCGAGTTTCGGTATACCCCGCGCTTTATTCGAATCATGAATGAGGTTAAAGGGCAGACCCTATACCACAAGTATTTGGCCTTGCCGGAATCAGAAAAAAATAATCAAGCGCTTATAAACGAATTGCGAAAATTCGACGTTAACGCTAATGTCAATTGGTTACTCATGCATATGGGTGCGGCATTTAGGTACCTGCACAAAGAAGGGCAAACGGTCTTGGCAACCGGGGGAACCAATTGGAAAGAATTTCTTCCACCAAGTTTTCAGAAAATCCATTATTTTCCTAATCTTTGGAGTCCTGAAGAGAAGGAGAATTGGGGGCGTGAGTGGGTTACTCATGCTTATAACAGCGCAAAAACCAAACAACATTGAAAAGATTACTGTGGCTGAGTGTAGTGCTTGGATTATGCTGGGCCTGTGAAAAGGAGAAACCAGAAGAGGAAGTTGCAACCATCACCGAGGCGCCCAAGATAGAAGAGGCCTACGGATTCATTCTCAACGATTTTAATGTAGTACGCGATACGGTTCGCTTTGGCGACACCTTTGGCGTTATTATGGATAACAACCACGTGCCCGCAGCCAAGGTTTACAGTGCGGTAGAGGCTGTTAAAGACAGTTTTGACGTACGCCGCATAGTGACCGGAAAGCCTTATGTGGTCTTAAATTCCAAGGACAGTCTGAATCAGGCTCAGGTGTTCATTTACGAGAATAACCGCATAGAATATACTGTTGTAGACCTGCGCGATAGCGTGGCAAAAGCTTATCACGGGCGTAAGCCTATCCGTCTGGTGGAGAAGACTGCATACGGAGTCATTACAAGTTCCCTCTCAGAAACTATGGAAGAGCAAAATCTCAGCGCTTCTATGACCGATCGCTTGGCAAATATTTACGCTTGGACCATCAACTTCTTTGCCCTGCAACAAGGAGATCGCTTTAAGGTAGTCTACACAGAACGTTTTATAAACGATACTATCCCAGCCGGAATAGAAGACATAAAAGCCGCCTATTTTGAGCATAAAGGGCGTCCGCTATTGGCGTTTAATTTTGTGGAGGACCCAGACTTGGGAGTTTCGGATTATTACGACGAAGAAGCCAACAACCTGCGTCGGGCCTTTTTAAAATCGCCGATCCGCTTTAATTACAGACTTTCTAGTCGTTATAATCTTAAAAGACGCATTGCCTATTACGGCTACAAGGTGCGGCCACACCGCGGAACTGACTTTGCTGCAGCGGTGGGTACTCCTATCATAGCCACTGCGGATGGGACCGTGATAGAGTCGGCCCGTAGAGGTGGAAACGGTAATTATGTGAAGATCAAGCACAACAGCACTTATATGACGCAATACCTGCACATGAAAAGCCGTAAGGCTAAGGTGGGTGACTACGTGCGTCAGGGTGATGTGATCGGTTGGGTTGGGATGACGGGAAACACCGGTGGCCCTCATGTTTGCTACAGATTCTGGAAGAACGGGCAGCAGGTAGACCCCTTTCTACAAGATTTACCAGCCTCCAAACCCCTTGCAGATTCTCTCAAGCCTCAGTACTTTGAGTATATCGCTCCGCTTAAGGAGAAGCTGGATTGTATTATTTTTTAGGAATTTCTTAAAAAACGGTTAATAATTATCTGATAGATAATGTATTCTATCAGATTTTCTACGGTATTAAGCTGTATATTAAGAAAGTATTAAAAAGTGCCAATTTAACCATAAGGTAATGTTAAAATACAGCACTTAGTAATACTTTTGTACCAATCAAAATTAACTGTTTTATGAGAAAAATTACTTTCTATTTAACCGTGGCTTGTTTGTTACTCGGCGCTAGTGCATTTGCGCAAGGGGTAACTACGGGGGGCATGAACGGTCGTGTCCTTGACAACAACGCCGAACCTCTTCTAGGGGCTAATGTGGTTGCTGTCCACACGCCAACTGGAACGACTTATGGTGCGATAACCGATTTCGACGGTTTTTATCGTATCTCAAACATGAGAGCTGGTGGTCCTTACACCGTGACCATCTCTTACGTTGGATTTGAAGACTTTGTTAGAAATGGAGTGTTCTTACAACTGGGTAACTCTCAAAAAATTAGTGTTAACCTTTCTGAATCTACCAATGCGCTAGATGAAGTATTGATCGTTGCACAGCGAAACAATGTTTTCGATTCAAAGAAAACAGGAACAGAAACTACAGTGTCGTCTAGAGACATCGCAACACTACCTGCAGTTACTCGTTCTATCGCTGACTTTGCGCGTATTACTCCTCAAGCTCAGCTTACCGAAGGTAACGACGGATTCTCTATCTCACTTGCTGGTCAGAACAACCGTTACAACGCGATCTACATTGATGGTGCTGTAAACAACGATGTGTTCGGTCTTGCAGGTTCAGGTACCAATGGTGGACAAACTGGAGTAAACCCATTCTCTGTGGATGCGGTAGAAACTTTCCAGATCAACATTGCGCCGTTTGACGTGCGTCAGTCTGGATTCTCTGGTGGGTCTATCAACGCTATTACGCGTTCTGGTACTAATGAGGTAGAAGGGTCAGCTTATTTCTACCTGCGTAATCAAGGTCTTGCTGGAAAAACTCCAACAGGTCTTGTTGACGAAGGTGAGGCTCGCGAAAAGCTTGATGATTTCTCAGCTAAGCTTTACGGGGTACGTGTAGGAGGTCCTATCATTAAGGACAAACTATTCTACTTCATTAACTACGAGCGTCAGGATGAGGAAACTCCTCAGCCATTCAACTTTAGCCAGTACGAAGGGCGTTCTTCTTTAGAAGACATCAACAACCTGGTTAACTTCTTGCGTTCTACTTACGGGTACGACCCAGGAATCTTTAATGCGAACACGCGTACACTAGTTAGTGACAAGATCACTGCCAAGTTAGACTACAACTTGAACAACGCTAACAAATTCACCTTGCGTCACTCTTACGTAAAAGGAGACAACTTGGAGGCGCGTAACTCTAACCCATTCAACATTGGATTCATCAACGGTTCTGAGTCTTTCTTGACTACGACCAACTCCACTGCTTTCGAATGGCGTTATTCTGGTACCAACGTAGCGAACAACCTTGTTATTGGTTACACCACTGTACGTGATGACCGTGACCCTGCAGGTTCTCCTTTCCCTACTGTTGATATCCAAGACGGAAACGGAACTATCTCTTTCGGAGCTGAGCCGTTCTCTACTGCTAACTTGTTAGATCAAGATGTACTTACTATCAACAACAACTTTGAGATCTATTCCGGACGTCACACCATTACCTTGGGTGCGAACTTCGAATATGCTAAAGTGAAGAACCTTTTCTTCGCCTTTAACTTTGGTGACTATACTTTCGAAGATCAATTTGACGACAACGGAGTATTGGTATCTAGCGGTTTGAATCAGTTCCTTACTGGTCAGCAAGCTGACGTATACCAGCACGGTTATTCTCTATTGGGTAACGGAGTTGTTGGTGATGAGTCTGCTGGTGCTTCTGAATTCACAGCTTCACAGCTAGGATTCTACGCTCAAGATGACTTCCAAGCTACAGATGACTTGAAAGTTACTTTCGGTCTTCGTGTTGATATTCCTTACTGGGAAGACGGTTTGGCTAACGATGACTTCAACAACCGTACTGTTGGCTTGCTAGAAGCTGCCGGTAAAGACCTTAAAGGTGCTCGTGTTGGACAGTCTATCAATGCTAACCCATTGTTCGCTCCACGTCTAGGTTTCAACTGGGACGTAAATGGAGAGAGCAAAACTCAGATCCGTGGTGGTATGGGAGTATTTACTTCTAGACTTCCATTGGTATGGCCAGGTGGTACTTACAACAACAACGGTATCACTGGTGGATTCAACTTTGAGTTCGGTCAGGACTTTGAGCCAGACGTGAACAACCAGTTCGAAGATCCAGCTCCAGGTTCTGGAGGTGTAGGAGGTAACGTAGACCTTATTGCTGCTAACTTCAAATTGCCACAGGTAATGAAGTATAACATCGCAGTAGACCAGAAACTTCCTTTCTGGGGTCTTATCGCTTCTGCGGACTTCTTGTATACTGATGTTATCAATGACATCTTGTATCAGAACTTGAACCTAAAAGGCCCAACAGGTGCTTTGAACGGTGCTGATACGCGTCCAACATATAGCCGTAGTGATGAGATCGACCCAACTTACGGGCGTATCATCCTTGCTTCTAACACAACTCTTGGACACGCTTACAATGTTACTGCAACTATCCGTAAGCCATTCGAGAACGGATTCCAAGGACAAGTGTCTTGGTCTTATGGAGATTCCTTCAAAGTATTTGACGGAACATCTTCTCAGAACTCTTCTCAGTGGAGAAACCGTCAGACTGTAAACGGTAAGAACGCTGATCTTGGAGTAGATGCTCGTTCAGACTTCTCTCTAGGACACCGTATTACTTCTAACGCCTCTTACGAGATCTCTTGGAATGAGAACCTTAAGACTACTTTCGGATTCTTCTACGAAGGTGTTCAAGGAAACCCATTCAGCTATGTATACCGTGAAGGTCGCGACATCTTAAACGATGACTCTCGTGACAACGCACTTATCTACGTACCAGCTAACCAAGGTGAGATCAACCTAGTAGACCAATCAGATAACGGTGGTCTTACTAGCGCTGAACAGTGGGCAGCTCTTGATGCATTTATCGAGGGTGACGACTACTTGCGTTCTCGCAGAGGTCAGTACGCAGAGCGTAACGGTGACCGCGGACCATGGAGCCACGTAATTGACTTCAAAGTACTACAAGACTTTAGCTTGAAGATCGGAAATACCAAGCACACCTTCCAGGCGTCTTTGGATATCTTCAACTTCACTAACTTGTTGAACAAAGACTGGGGTCAGCGTAACTTCGTTCCTGGAAACGTAGGACTTCTAAGAACAGTAACTGCAGGGCCAAACCCAGCCTTTACTTTCGATCCTACTCAGTTCGAAGATGGCGTACGTGTAATTGACGATTTCGGACTACAGTCATCAAGATGGCAAATGCAAGTTGGATTGCGTTACCTATTCAACTAATTCGAATAGCTTAGGCAAAACAGCTTAAACAAATATTTAACCCTGCAGTAGAACACAGTTCACTGCAGGGTTATTTTTTTATGTCTTACCTTTGTTTAAACAACTTCATTTAACCATGTATACCACCGTTCAGTTTTTGCATTCGTATTGGGCCTATTTGGTCGTTCTTGTTGTCTTTTTGGCCACCTTCAATGCCTTGCTAGGCTTTTTTAGCAAGCGTGACTATGGCGCCAAGGATTTCCGCATTTCTTTGTTCGCGCTTATAGTGACGCACATACAACTCCTGATCGGCTTGGTGCTTTATTTCGTTTCTCCGCTAGGATTCCAATCCATTAGCGCCAACGGTATGGGCACAGTTATGAAAGACTCTGTACTGCGGTTAAATGCCGTGGAGCATCCAACGGTAATGTTGATCGTTGTTGTTCTAATCACCATTGGCTACTCCAAGCACAAGAAGAAATTGGTTTCCAGACCTAAGTTCAAGACCTTGATGATCTTTTATACCCTTGCGTTTGTGCTTTTATTGAGCCGTATTCCTTGGGGGCAGTGGTTTGATTAAGCTTATGGCGCATGCTGCTGCGCAGCACCGGGCTTTCCACACTACACGGTAGTTTGTTGCAATCCCTTGCGCGGGGAGTAAAGAATCATTAACAATCACACTCTAGCTTTTACTTTCAAGGACAAGTCCTTGCACCTTCTTTCACACTTTTTTCCATCGATGAAACTACTGAAGAAGCAATGTCCAGTGGACATTGAGATTCAAGTACGGCAAAAAAATCTAGCGACGCTCGCTCGGCTTTGAAAACCTAGCTACCCTCAGCCACAGATTCATTGAAAGCTCCTGAGCCTCACGGCTCAGATCGGCACAATGAATCTCAAGCCCAACTGCTGCTAGCTGGTTTTCTACAGCCTCGCTCGGAGTCGCGAGAAAAAACTATTTTTAGTTCAATATTCAATTAGTTGAATGAGTCATAGAATAAAAATTCATGAATCTGGTGTAATTGTAAAAATCCAGCCTGGGATTTATAGAGTCTATGCATTGGGAGGGTGGAAAGTACGTCTTGGAGCTTTCTCGATGTCGATAATAGATCAAAAGACGGGGAATGAGATCAATTCAAAACAAGTTAAGTTTGGAGTGCAAGACCGTCGACATGGAGTCAGGGTAAAGCAAATTGCAACATTAAGTGTACCCGAATGGCGCGACTATGAAGTAAGATTTCATAATCCAAGTGATCTTCAAGTTTATCATGCAATATTCTTTCCTGGTTTATTTGAAAAAATTTTAGATAATAAACAGCTAGAGATTAGCTTCGGCTAAACCTGCTTTCTCGCTCTTTTATTACGGCGATTGCGATGATACCTTCCGTTTCTGGTAAAGAAGGTCACAAAACCCCAAATCAGGCAAATAACGCCTATTAAAACGAGGATGTCTTTAGCTTCTGAAGGAATATTCATAGCCTTAAGATACGAATTATCCTTATAAGCTACGAAATATCAGTTAGTTGTGTATTTAGTCTATTTCCTTAATCAGGTAGACCAAAACCGGAAAGTGATCCGAATAGCCTCCTGTAAAGCCACCATTAGCAAAGGAACGGTACGGATAGCCTTTATAGCGACCCCTTGGATTAGAAAGGTAGGCTTTGTTGTAGATCTCAGCCTTGTAGTAGCGGTAGCTGCTGTAGTCCTCTTCTAAAAGCGCATCAGACAAAATGATCTGATCAAAAAGGTTCCAGCCATCGCGGTAGGCTAAAGTTCCCAGCCCCTTTTTAAACATGGCTTCCATGGGGTTGTATAACTCCTTTGGGCCAACCTTGTCCTTATCTGCTTTAGCGCCTAGGGTTTTCTTTACACTTTTGTTCGTTGGGTCGTCGTTAAGGTCGCCCATGGTGATGATCTTAGCATAAGGGTCTGCACTGTGCAAGGAGTCGATAATGCTCTTGTTAAGCTCTGCAGCTTGTACACGCTTGTAGCGACTGCGCGCTTCTCCTCCGGAGCGAGATGGCCAGTGATTTACAATAACGTGGATCAGGTCTCCGTCTAACATTCCAGAAACTACCAATTGATCACGCGTGTAAACACGTTTGTCACGGTCGTCGTTGTCGTAGATAAGCAGTGGTTTTGCTTCGTAATTTGTTGGAGTAAATAAGGCCTTTTGATATAATAAGGCCACATCGATCCCACGGCGGTCTGGCGAATCGAACTGAATGATCCCGTAGTCATAAGGCAACAATTCCGGCTGATTGACCAAGTCTTCTAAGACTTTGCGGTTCTCTGTTTCTGCCACTCCAATTAGCGCTGGCGCTGTACCCGTTACATCGCGGCCCACATCGGCAATAACCTTGGCCATATTGGCAAGCTTTGCTGCGTAGATCTCTTCGGTCCAGTGATCGCGTCCTTCAGGAGTTCTGTCGTCGTCAAATGTGATGGGATCATCTTCGGTATCGAAGAGGTTCTCTACATTGTAAAAAGCAATGGCGTTTACTTTATAGGATTTTTGTCCTTGCGCAAAAACTGCTGTTGAAATCAAGCATAGAAGGCCAAAAACAAGAGATCTGATATTCATATCAAGCTGCAATATTATATTTATGTAAATGGGTAAACAAAACCTGGGCCAAAAGTAGTTATTCTCTGTAAAAGACGTAGTTTTGTGGGCCATTAATTAACTATTTAATAATCGAACTTATTCAAGCTTTTTCTACATTCAAAAGAAAGACAGAATAAGTTCATCAATTCAACTACTAAACAGCATGAAGAAATTCTTTGCCAGCTTGTTTCTTGTTTTGATCTGCGGATTCGCTACAGCTCAAACACAGGTTACAGGTGTTGTTGTTGATACCGATTCCAGTGAGCCTATCAATGAGGTTCGGGTTCTTATCAAAGGAACTACTCTGGGAGATCTGACCGATGCATCGGGAAGTTTTGCGATCAACGATCCGGAACTCCCACTAGGTGAACAGGTCTTGGTGGTATCTAAAACAGGGTACATTACCCAGCAATTGCCTATTACTATCCAAAGTGGGCAAACCGTAAACATCGATCGTATTTTAATGGAGATTGACCTTACCGAGGTCGAAGCTCAGATTGGGATCATCAGTCTTTCTGACAACCAATTGGACGATGAAAGCAGCTCTGCTTACAACATCTCCGGGCTTTTGCAAGCTTCTAACGACGTGTTTTTGAACGCAGCAGCCTTTGATTTCAGTGCTACTTTCTTTAGACCACGCGGTTATGACAACGCGAACGGAAAGGTACTGATCAACGGTATTGAAATGAATAAACAATTCAACGGTCGCCCGCAGTGGTCAAACTGGGGAGGTCTTAACGACGCTCAGCGCAACCGTGAATTTACCATGGGAATCAAAGCCAATGAATACCAATTTGGTGATTTGGCTGGGGTTAACAATATTGTGATGCGCGCCAGTCAGTACAGACAAGGTGGTCGTGTATCTTATGCCATGGCCAACAGATCTTATGCAGGTCGTGTAATGGGCTCATACAACAGTGGTGTGAACCAGAACGGATGGGCATACAGCATTTTGTTGTCTCGTAGATTTGGTGATGAAGGATACATTCACGGTACTCTATACGATGCCAATTCCTTTTTTGCATCCGTAGAGAAAAAGATCAACGACAACCACAGTTTGAACTTCTCTGCTTTGTATACGCCAAACCGCAGAGGACGTTCGGCTCCATTGACCCAAGAGATCCGCGATCTGAAAGGGATCCGTTACAACCCGAACTGGGGTGATTTGAACGGAGAGCGTCGCAACAGTCGCGAGCGCGAGATCGAAGAGCCGGTGATCATGTTGAACCACTACTGGAACATAGGTGAGAATACCACCTTGAACACTAACCTTGCTTATCAGTTCGGAAAGATCGGGAACACTCGAATCGACAACGGAGGTACACGTTTGGTTGAGTTCAATGGGCAAGAAGCGTATTTAGGTGGTGCTCGTAACCCGAACGCAGATTACTACCAAAACCTACCGAGTTTCTTTTTACAAGATGCTAGTCCTACCGCTCAAGACTTTCAAAATGCCTTTTTGGCCCGTCAGAGTTTTGTGAACGGAGGTCAACTGGACTGGGTAGCCTTGTATCGCGCTAACGAGATCTCTGTAGCCAACGGTGGAAACGCTATTTATGTGTTGCAAGAAGATCGCACAGACGATACACAGTTTACCGCCAACACTATTTTGAGCACGCAGCTTACAGAGAATATCACTTTGAACGGATCTTTGAACTACAGAAACTTAAAGAGTGAGAACTTTGCTGCAGTAAAAGACCTTTTAGGTGCTAATGGGTATTTAGATGTAGACTTCTTTGCCGGAGACGATTCTAACACAGACATTGGCTTAAGAGCGCAGTCAGACTTGAGAAATCCAAACCGTTTGGCAGGTCTTGGAGATCGTTATAAGTACAACTATGAGATCAACGCCGATGTGATCACAGGATTCGCTCAGGCGCAGTTCAAATACAATAAAGTAGATTTCTTTGTCGGAGCTAATATTGGTTCTACAAGCTACCAACGTACCGGACTGTTCGAAAACGGAAACTACCCTGGAGCCAGCTCTTTTGGCGACAGCGAAAAGGTGAACTTTAGCACTTACGGTATTAAAGGTGGAATGACCTACAAAGTAACAGGACGTCACTTGATCGACCTGAATGGAGCTTACTTTACCAACGCGCCTAGCATCAGAAATACTTTTGCTAATGCACGTCAGAACAATATCGTTTCTGCAGGAATCGAAGAGGTGAAGATCCAAACGGCAGACTTGAGCTACATTTACCGCTCACCTATCGTAAAAGGACGTATCACCGGATTCTACACTCAAGTACAAGACGGATCTGACATTGGGTTCTTCTTTACCGAGAATCAGTTTGGGGCCACTTCTTCTGCCTTTACGCAAGAAGTTACAACGGGGATCGATCAACGCCACTTAGGTGTGGAGATGGGAGTTGAAGCTCAACTTACCCCAACTATCAAAGTAAAGGCGGCTGCCTCTGTAGGCCAGTACATCTTTACCAACAACCCTAATGTATCTTACTACAGTGATGACTTTATCGATCCTAATACCGGATTGCCATCTTTGGAGCCATTCACTATTGGAGACGGCACTGCCAAGCTTAAGAACTACCACGTAGCTGGTGGTCCGGAGCGCGCTTACCAGATCGGTTTCGAATACCGCGACCCAGATTTCTGGTGGGTAGGACTTACTACCAACTACTTCAGCAATGCTTATGTAGATGCTAGTACGCTTCGCAGAACAGATGCATTTACTCAAGATGTAGACGGATTGACCTTTAACGATTACGACCCGGAAGTAGCACGCGGTTTGTTGCAACAAGAACAACTAGACGATTACTTCTTGGTTAACGTTGTGGGAGGTAAGTCATGGAAGATAGGAGACTACTTTGTAGGTTTCTTTGCAACCATTAACAACGTCTTGGATCAGCAATATGTTACCGGTGGATTTGAGCAGTCACGACTTGCCAACTACCGCGATGTACTAGACGATCAAAACAATACAGGAGGTCCTGTATTCGGGAACCGCTACTTCTTTGGTAACGGTACGACATACTATGTCAACTTATATTTACGATTTTAATAGCTTTTAAAAAATTAATCATGAAAATCATGAATCTATATAAACTAATGGCCGTGCTACTTTTTGTAGCCGTAGGATTCTCCTGTGTTCAGGACGATGAATTTGACCTGCCTAACACCACTGTAGACATTGTAGAGGTAGAAGGTAATGTGATCACGATAGATGCCCTTCGCGGTATCTTTGAGCAGGCTGTTGCCGATGGCGATAGCGAAGTAACTTTTACTGCAGAGGACAACTTGGTGGTAGAAGGATATGTAGTATCTAGCGACGAAGGTGGAAACTGGTTCGAGGAGATCGTTATTCAAGACAAGGCAGAGAACCCAACAACTGGTGTTAAGGTGTTGGTAGACGTAAACCCATTGTTTACGCGTTTCGAGAAAGGTCGTAAGATCTTAGTTAAACTAGACGGATTGACTGTAGCAGTTACTAACGGAGTACTTGGTCTAGGTTTAGGCGGAGGAGACTTCATCGACAAGTTGCCTCCATCTGTATTGGTTGGTGAAGGATCTGATGAGAACCTTTGGAGAATCTTTAGAACAGATGAGGTTGCTACTATCGTGCCTCGCGAGACCACTTTGGCAGAGATCAGCGCTTCTGGTGGTGATTCAGCCTTAGAGAACGTTTACATTCGTATTAGCGATGTACAGTTCAACAGAAATGACGTACTAGGTGAAAACCCATTGACCTTTGCTGCGGAGCCAACAGACGAATTTGACGGCGATCGTACCCTAGAGGGTTGCGAAGGTGGTTCTATCATAGTTCAGACTTCTACTTTTGCAGACTTTAAAGCACTTTTGTTGCCAAACGGACGTGGAGCTATAGACGGGATCCTATCTCGTGATTTCTTTGACGATTTCTTCACTATGGTGATCAACGAGCCAGCAGATATTGCCTTTGGCGATGTATCTGAGCGTTGTGATCCTGATTTCACAGCTTGTACCGGGCCTTCTGGTGGAGGTTCAGCTTTCTTTAGCGAAGACTTTGAAGGAATTGGTAGCCTTGCAGACCTTGTTTCTGCCGGATGGACCAATGTAAACACTGTAGGTGGAAGCACCGAGTGGGTATTAGGTACTTTTAGCGGAAACAGCTACGCACAGATCACTGCATTCTCTAGTGGAGAAGACACTATCGAGTCCTGGTTGGTAACTCCAGGTATCGATATGGATGGAACTACTGCAGAAGAGCTTATGTTCGACGTACAAGCTAACTTTGACAACGGAACTGTACTTAGCGTACTTTTCTCTACTAACTTCACCGGAGATCCAACTACTGCAGATTGGAACTTATTGGATGCAACTATCCCGGTAGGTCCTTCTAGTGGATTCGGAACTTTTGAAGCTGTAGGTCCTGTAAATGTTTCTTGTTTAGAAGGAACAGTACACTTTGCATTCTTATACACCGGATCTGAATCTGGTGCATCTACGCGTTATCACGTAGATAATGTAGAGGTGACTGGAATCTAAGAACGATTTTATATACACTTTAAAAACCCTGCACTTCGGTGTGGGGTTTTTTTATGCTAAAATTGCAGTGAACATATTGGGTTGCAGCATATAAGGAAATAAGCCGTTAGCATAATAAACCATCTAATGCGATCCTATATTTTATTGATTTGCTGCCTCTTATCGAGTTTATCTCAGGCGCAAATACCCAATGAGCTTTCTGCGGAAGACAAAGTTTACGGGCTTTCCAAGTTTTGGCAAGAGGTCAACTTTAGCTATATCTATTACGATCAGATAGACCAACTGAAGTGGAATGCTCTTTTTAAACAATACATCTCAGAAGTCCAGCAAACCGAAAATGACTATCAATACTACAGGCTGATACAGAAGTTCTCGGCTTATTTAGAAGACGGTCATACCGATGTTTGGTTGCCCAAGTATTTACGCCAGAACATATTCAATGGCGAGTTTGGCGACTATCATTTTTACTTGAAAAATTTCTCAGGGCGAGCCATTGTAAGCCGAGTGAACAAGAGTAAAAGTGGCGAAATTCCAGTGGGGTCAGAGATCATTGCCATAAATGATATCCCTGTGGCAAAGTATATGAAAGAATTTGTGGAGCCTTACGTTTCTTCGTCCACAGCTCATGTGCGAGAAGATAGGGCTGTGGAGTATTTGCTAGAAGCCTATCAAGGCACAAAATTCAAGTTGACGTTTCGATTACCTTCTGGACTCGAAAAAGAGTTAAACCTTAGTGTTGCAGCCTGCGCTGAGGATTCTTTTGTGCCGGCCAAAGAACCTTTTAAATTGGTAGATCTCAATTGGCAAGCCAATGATATTGCGGTACTTTCCATTAATTCCTTTAACACCTGGGATACCTTTAGTGAATTCAAAGAAAAACTCCCTGAATTGCAAAAGGCAAAAGGGCTCATTATTGATCTTAGAGAGAACGGAGGAGGAAACTCTGGTGTTGCTAAGGTGGTGCTACATTATTTGACCAAGGATACTATCTTTTATGGTCCTCGTTCGCAAAGTCGCAAGTATATCCCAACTTTAAAGGCCTGGAACCAGAGTGAATATTATCACGATTTCCCATACCGTCCAGATACTTTGGGTATAGGTGATAGGAATTTGCTAAAAGGAAAACGCGTGGTGGTTCCTACGGCGGTTCTGATTGGCCATGGAACAGCTTCCGCAGCAGAAGATTTCCTGATCTATTCTCACGAAATGGACCACATGATAAAAATAGGGGAGCCTACCTACGGCAGTACGGGTATGCCATTAATGTTTCAGATGCCGGGCGGTGGTGTGGCAAGGGTCTGCACAAAAAAAGACACCTATCCGGACGGAACTGTTTTTGTTGGAGTAGGTATACAACCCGACATTGAAGTGTCTCTAGATCTAGAAGATTTCCTTGCCGATCGTGACTCTGTTTTACAACAAGCACTAAACTATCTGAACAATAAGCTATAAGACTAAAAAACCCTCCGAAGCGCAATGCAACGGAGGGTTCACTTGGTTGGTTAGTTACTTGTCTTTTCCAAGCAATTTTTAAGCTTTCTAACGCTCAACTATGATAAAGTCAGAGCGACGGTTTTGCTGATGTTGTTCGTCTGTACATCCGCCTGAACAATCCACTAATGGATCGGTCTTACCTTTACCAATTCCGCTAATTCGGTTGGCGTCAATTCCTTTGGAGATCACGTATTGGACCGTAGACTGTGCTCTGCGTTCAGAGAGCTGCATATTGTAACGGTTACCACCGCGGTTGTCGGTGTGACTTTCAACACGGATCACCATAGTTGGGTATTTTTTCATCACCTGAACCAGTTTGTCTAGTTCAAAAGCAGCCTGCGGCTTGATGTTAGACTTATCGAAGTCGAAGAAGATTGGTTCTAGTACCACACGATCTTCTTGAATGATCTCTTCTATAGGATCTAAACCAATGCGCACAGCTAATGGACCATCTTCAGAAGAACTCGCTACGGCAGTACCGCTTTCGTAGTCTTCTTTTTCTGCGGTCAAGGTGTAGTTCACATCACACTCGCCCATAAATTCAACTTGCCCACGATCGTTGGTCATCTTAGTGCCCAAACGATTGCGACTGCTGTCGTAAATATCAACCTTAGCATTTGTTATAACTGATCCCGTTACATTGTCAACAACGCTAACTACCATGTTCACATCGCAAGGAGGAATTCCAGCTACCTGATAGATATCGTCACTTCCTTTACCGCCTGCGCGATCCGAAGAAACAAATCCACTCATGCTTGCCTCGTCATACATAAAGGCAAAGTCGTCACCACCACTGTTTACAGGAACCCCCAAGTTGGTCACCGATCCGCCTTCTGATTTGAAAACGTCTAAACCACCAAGACCAGGATGTCCATCACTAGAGAAGAATAGAACTCCAGAGTCAGTTACATGAGGGAAAACTTCTTTTCCTTCGGTGTTAACAGCCTCAACGTTCTGTGGCGCTCCGTAGCTACCGTCGGCATTAACACTTACCATGTAAATATCGGCCATACCCTTACCACCTGGCATATCAGACACAAAATAAAGTGTCTTGCCATCTTTACTCAAGGCAGGATGTCCGGTAGAATATTCGCTGCTGTTAAACGGAAGTGGCTTTACGTCAACCCACTTACCATTTACCAATTCTGCGGAGTACAGATTCAGTTGGTTTACACCATCTTCGTCTTTTTTGTACTTTCCTTTATAGTAGTTGTTTCTGTCAAAATAGATGCGGTTCCCATCGGCAGAGAAGGCAACAGTTCCTTCGTGGAACTTGGTGTTAACATCGCCAGGGATCAATTCTGCGGAGCCAATAGTTCCATCGGTCCAGTTGGCAGCGTAAATGTCTAAGAATGGCTGGTCGTTCCACCCGTAGTCTCTTCTGCTCGTATTTCTGGCAGAGGAGAAGAACATAGTGTTGCCACTCATGGTTCCACCAAATTCCGAAAATTCGGAGTTGATATCTCCAGCGTTCTCTACAGTGTACTGCGGAGTGCTGTTAAGCAGTCCAGGAATGTAGTTCGGGTTCTTCATGAACTCAACAGCGCGTTTGTCTCTTGGCTTCATGCCCGCAAACTTTTTCATCGCGTCGTTTGAAGCTGCAAAATCACCATTGGCCTTTAAACTCTGGGCGTAGTTATAAACGGCTTCAGCATTCACATCGCTATCGTCCATAAGACGCTTGTAGTATGTGGCCGCTTTTTCTGTGTCATTAATGTTGTAATAGCTGTTTGCCAAACGTTCGTAAACGTAAGAATCAGCTTTTCCGCGAGCTATAAGACGCTCGTAGTCTTCAATTGCTTCGGTATACTCCAAGCGATCGTAATGCTTGTCGGCTGCCTTGGTATCTCTGTTCTGAGCAGTCAAGCTGGCCGTGCTAACCGTTAGTGCGAATATAAAGAGGTATATTTTTTTCATGTTCTTCGAAGAATAGGATTAGAAATATCTAGGCGACTTGAGCACGCGCTTATTTAAGAAGATATCAAAGGTTAGAATGATTTCGTGCGATGCGCTGGTCACCACATCCAAATCAGAAACTACGCTGTCGTAAGCGTATCCGATTCTAAAGTTTGGTGTGGCTTGGAAACCTACAAGACCACTAAAAGAGTCGTCTAGACGGTAGGAGGCACCCAGCTCGAATTTTTCGTAGAACAGTGCGTTTAGGTTCGCATCAAAAGAGAAGGGTGCATCAAAGGCCCCTTTAACCAGAACGTGTGGCTTAAGCTTCACATTTTCTGAAAGATCAAATACATATCCTGTGGCGGCAAAGAAGTGATTGGTCTCAGAACCGTACTTCAGACCGTTTTCGTCTAAGTGTACCGAATTCAACAAGTTCGGAACAGACACAGACAGGTAGAATCTGTCGGTGTAGAAGAACGCACCGGCACCGATATTCGGATAGGTATTGTTAATATCCTGAGAGAAGAATGGATCTCCTGGGTCTGTCAACAATAATGTAGACAGGGCTACATCGTGGAAGGTCGCACCGGCTTTAAGACCAAGGGCTAACTTAGCATTATCGCTTACCTGAAGGGTGTAAGAGAAATCGATGAATACATTGGTCTCTTTCACTGGACCTAGTTCGTCCTTAATGGCAGAAAGTCCAAGTCCTGTTTTCTCACCTATCGGAGCATGACCAGAAAAGGTGACGGTCTCTGGAGCACCATCAAAACCAGACCATTGTCTGCGGTAAAGCGCTGTCATCGACAGGGATTCTTTAGACCCTGCATAGGCCGGGTTTATCACATTCATATTATACATGTACTGGGTGTACTGCGGATCTTGCTGAGCGTCAGCATCCTGTAAACCAAGAACACAAAATACGAGTAGTAGCGTGTAGAGTTTTTTCATTCTTGTTTAGTTATATCAATGCAAATTTTTGATGTTTCACGCTTGGTATTTTAAGGCGTTATGCGGTGTTGATAGCCGCTTAGCCAAACCAATGGAAACACTAATTTAACCAAAATTATGATAGTTCAACCCCCAATCTATAATAATAGATAAGCGACATAATTCATCGACAAACGCGGGGTTGAAATCCTAAAATTTATGAATTGAGAAGCTGGCATAGACGGGAAAATGGTCGCTGAATCCGCCTAAATGTTTCTTCCCAACATAGGTCCTAAATGGATTTCCTTTGAATCGGCCACTGTATTCCCTGAGATAGATCGGGTCAAAAATATCTGCGGATTCAAACCGAAGTCCAAACTTGTCTTTGGTTCTTAAGGTTTCGCTTACCAGAATCTGATCGAACAGATACCAACTGTCTCTGTATTTGGAGCTTCCGCGTTTACGGGTATGAAGCCTTTCCATGGGGTTATAAAAGGCAGCTGGAACTAGATTTTCTTTAATGCTTGCAGAATCCGGATTGTCGTTAAAGTCGCCCATAATTACAATATCTGCTTCTTGATCTTCTGCCCGAACGCTCTCCACAACCTCTAAACAGGTCTGAGCTGCTTTTACTCTTTTGTATTCGGTAAGTTCGGCTCCTTCTCGTCGAGAAGGCCAATGGTTGACCATCAGATGCACAGGAGCTCCCTCTAAAAGACCCTTAACATAAAGAATGTCTCGGGTATAGTCTCTTGCTCCATCCAAATTATTCACATAGACCGCAACCGTCTTGCTGTCCAACACTTCAAAATGACTGTCTCTATAGAGTAGGGCTGTGTCGATACCCCGCTCATCCGGAGCATCAAAATGCACATAGCGATAGCCGTATTTTCTGAGGTGTTTACTGCCAACTAGATCGCGGATCACAGTTTTGTTCTCCACCTCTGCGATCCCTACAATTGCCGGAGGTTCGCCAAGTTCATCTACACCTATTTTGGCAATTACGGAGCCGAGCTTCTTAAGCTTTTTCTCGTAGCGTTTTCGGTTCCAGCGGCGTTCGGATTTGGGTGTAAAATCATCGTCCAAGGTGTATGGATCATCGTGGAGATCGAACAGATTCTCCAAATTGTAAAAGGCAATGTTCTGTTGTTTCATGCTGATAGCTGAAGGAGTTGGTCAAATTACAAAAATTCGCTGCAATCTCCCTTTTTATAAGGAATTGAAGCAGTAAAAAATACATCGAATCAAGTGGTTTTGTACCTTTGCACCCATGCTAGAGCAAAAAGAAATAGCTTACGAGAAAACCGTGTTGGTCGGGATAGTGACCCAAGGTCAGGATGCCGATACCTTAGAGGACTATTTGGACGAACTCCAATTTTTGGCTTATACGGCCGGAGGAGAGGTGACCAAAAGGTTCACCCAACGCATGGAGCGTCCAAATCCGAAGACCTTTATTGGAACCGGGAAAATGGAAAAGCTGCAGGAGTACGTAAAAGAGAACGATATCACAACGGTGATCTTTGACGACGAGCTCACTCCTGCGCAGCAGAATAATATAGAGAAATTACTGCGCTGTAAGATCCTGGACAGAACCGGTCTGATTCTCGACATTTTTGCCCAAAGGGCTAAGACGAGTTATGCCCGTACACAAGTGGAATTAGCGCAATACGAATACTTATTACCTCGATTAACTGGCTTGTGGACACACTTAGAACGTCAGCGCGGGGGTATTGGAATGCGCGGTCCTGGAGAAACGGAAATTGAGACAGACCGTCGTATCGTAAGAGATCGTATCGCCTTGCTTAAAAAGAAACTTCAGACCATTGACAAGCAAATGGCTGTGCAACGCGGAAACCGCGGAGCTTTGGTACGCGTGGCTTTGGTTGGTTATACCAATGTGGGGAAATCCACCTTAATGAATGTGATCTCTAAATCCAATGTTTTTGCAGAGAATAAACTCTTTGCAACACTTGATACCACGGTGCGAAAGGTAGTGATCGGTAATTTGCCATTTTTGCTAAGCGACACGGTTGGGTTTATCAGAAAGCTACCAACGCAATTGGTAGAATCCTTTAAAAGTACACTGGACGAGGTTCGCGAAGCTGACCTGTTGTTGCATGTAGTAGATATCTCGCATCCGAACTTTGAGGAGCATATCGAATCTGTGAACGGTATTTTAGATGAGATTCACTGCACCGATAAACCAACCCTTATGGTGTTCAACAAGATCGATGCCTATACCCATGAAGTAATTGCCCCCGATGATCTCACCACAGAGCGCACCACTAAGCACAATACTCTAGAACAGTGGCAACGTACCTGGATGGCCCGAGCTAATGGGGATGCCATTTTTATATCCGCCTTGAACAAGGAGAATCTCGAAGAATTCAGAAAGACGGTTTACGAGAAAGTTCGCGAGATACATATCACGCGTTTTCCGTATAATCATTTCCTTTATCCGTCTTACGAAGAAGGAGATCAAGAATAAAAAAAGCCGCTTTTTCTAGCGGCTTTCTTTTTGTTTTCAATACTGCGGATTTAGAACTTGTAGTTCACTCCAAAGAGCCAGTAGCTCTGAATATCGTTGTCTACATTGTCGAATGTTGGAGTTGGGTCACCATCCATAACATTGGCCAAGGCATTAGCCAAAGCTTCTTGTTGGTTACCTCTTAGACCCAATTCAAATCCAATACCGATACCTTTCCAAAGGGTGTAACCCAAGGAGTTGATCCAAGTCCAGTTAGACAAGTCGCTAGACTCGTAACTCTGGAATGCCGATAGGTTGGATTTAAAGTTTAGTTTTCCGATAGATCTGGTATAGTCTACCAAGATCTTTGCTCCCAAAGAGGAGTTGAACACGGCATCGTTGTCTGCAAACACAAAGTTGTAGTTCAACGGGTGTACTACCACAACTAAGTTTTCGATAGGGGTCCAAGTGGCACCCACACCAAGATCCAAATAACCTGGGTCGTTGAAGTTGTTCAAAATAGTAGAACGGTATTCGGCTAAACCGGAAACAGCTAAGTTTTTCGCAATATTACGACCGTAAAGCGAGCTGATGTTGAATACATCTGTAGCCTCTTGGAAGCTGTCATCGTCTGTTGGGTCGTCTTGATCGTCGAACTTTACCCAACCCAGATTCACGTTAAGCGCGTTTCTCCAGAAAAACTTTTCTTGTTTTAAGTTGGCAAAGCTGTTAAAGGTGATCCCGATGTTTCCTGAGGATACATTCGGCGTTCCTTGCGCGTACCAATTACTGAATTCAGAAACGTTGAATCCTACGGTTCCAAAGGCTCCAAATTTCCAACCCGGCAGGGCGTCTAATTGTGCTTGTAGTCCATTTGCGCGACCTTGAATGGCAGCGATAGAATCTTTCTTAGCTGCAATAGCGGCTTTTAGTTCTTCTTCGGTTTCTTGTCCCCAACTTAGTGCGGGCAAAACCAATAGGGCAAAAAGTAGTGCAATTCTCTTCATTGCTTGTGTGTTTTTTATTGATAAAACAGGGCGCTATCCCTCTTAATTAGTTACCCGGCAAAGATACGCCATATAATTCCTGTAGAAATCAAGGGATACTAAAGTTTAGGAATTTGGATGAAAGGACGTAAAACTTCGACGTTTTACCTGCGCTTGTATATGGGTACAGAAGAACAGGCTTCGCCAAAGAGTACGCTTTTAGCTACACCTTGCAGTCTGTTGCTTAAGGCGATCAAGGCTTGTTCTGGGATATCACGATCTCCGCAGCCTTTAACAATGACAGGCTTGTCTTGAAATTCGCTCAAATCTAACTGCTCCATAAACTGCTGCGCATAGGTAGTCATTGCTGTCGTTCTGTCTCCCAAAACGACTGTCTTAGCTACAGGATTCACCAAAGACGCGACCAGCATAAAGGCCCAGCCAGGTAAAATGGCATCTGTACTGCAATGCAAGGCTACCACCTTGTCTTGAAAAATACTGAAATCAGTTTCTTGTAAATGGGCGCGAAACTCTTTTTCTTTTAAGATGAATCCGGCTTCTAGCCATTGTGAAATATCGAGATCAACAACCTCCACTTCTGGAAATAATGCTTCCAGATCTAAGTTGATCAATGGGCTTTTAGCCACTCTATTTACAATGGGCTCTTCCATGCTTTAGGCCTTGTTTTGCGCGTATGTTCTAAGACCAATTGCGGTTTCCTTTTCTGATTCGATATGGGTAAGCACTATATCATCAGAAACAACTAAGGGTTGTTGTTGGGCTCCGGTATGCAATTGCTGATAGGTTTTAATATCTACCTGTTTGCGGGCTTGCAGTTGTTTTTTCAGATCCATATTGGCTATCCCAGCCTTCCAGCTTGGGAGCACTTCACCTTGGAACACCTTAGATTTAGAACCACTTCCGTAGGCAATGAATCCAAGAGATTTTCCTGTTAGATCTATGCCGTCTTCTTGGGCATGCATAAGCAAACTTACCAATGCCATGAAAATAGAGGCCGTGTACATATTTCCAATTACAGAAGATGCGCGTTCGGTGATCTCTATATGATCTGAGACAAACTTAGTGTATAAGCTCGACTTGGCAACAGTGCGCTTCCAGCCTTTCTGGTCCTCATCTGGATTGCCAACTTCTGCTATCAAGGCCTCGTATTTCGGTGTGTCTTTGATCCAATCCAACCAGTTGCGTAAAATGATTCGACGCCCGTGATAGGCATAAGGCAGGTGAAAGACCAAGTAGTCCCAATTCATAAAATTGGCAGTGCTTTTTTGCTCTTTATAATGCGCCAATGCTTCTGTAATCCTGTCGGAATAACAGGCATTCGAATATTGTCCGTCAAAAACAGGCTCTTCGCGGTAAACGTTTACAATACGATGTGGGTCCGACCATAAGGAACCTGTCTGTTCAGAATTCGGTAATGAAATAGCAGCGAAATCGGTCAACTCTTTTAAAAGGTCTTCTTTTACAAAGCTACGGCGAGGCTTAAAGAAGTCTCCTACACTTTGCATTCCAATGCCCCATGTATCTCCAAGGCATACTATTTTAGGGTCCGCAGTGATCAAAACTGCTACTGCGCCTGCGCCTTGGGTGTATTCTCCTGTGGAGTGTAATTCGTATTTAGAAAGATCAGAAGCAATGACAATTGCTTTTCTATTTTGCCCTCCTTTTACCCAGTCCAAACAATTTTGCATGGCGTCTACAGCGCCAACACAAGCAAAGGTCAGATCAACAACATCGCAGTTTTTAAAACAGCGATTGCCATATTGAGGTGCTAAACGCTGCTCTACATATTCTGTGGCATAGGTTGCTGTGGGCTTGGAACCGTCTACGGCACTTTCTGTTCCAACGTAGATCCGGCCAATTTCACGTGGATCCAAGTTGTTGTCGTCTATGAGTTTCCAGAGTGCGTTGGCTGCAAAACTAGCCGCGTCCTCATCGGTATCGGGCAAGGCCATTTGCTCTAGGCCAAGTCCTTTTCTCAGTTTCTCATAAGGGATTTCTCGTGCTTCGGCCAGGTCTGCGATATCCAAATACAATTTGGGGATATAGACAGCTATGGCATCGATTCCGTATGTGCTCATACCTTAAAATTTTACAACATGCCCAGTTCCAGTTTGGCTTCCTCGCTCATCAGGTCCTGGCTCCAAGGTGGGTCAAAGGTGATCTCCACTTCGGCGTCTTTTACAGCCTTGATGGACTTGACTTTATCTTCTACCTCCTTGGGCAGGGTCTCTGCCACCGGACAGTTTGGTGTGGTTAGGGTCATTAGTATTTTAACGTCCATGTCTTCATTGACAAGCACGTCGTAAATCAGTCCTAATTCATAAATATCAACTGGAATTTCCGGATCAAAAATGGTCTTTAATACCTTTACGATCTTTTCTCCAAGTTCGGCGGTATCTACAGTTTGCTCGCTCATATTTATGCCTTTAATTGAGATTGATACGCCACGGCGTATAGTTTGATTTGTTTTATCATAGAAACCAAGCCATTGGCTCGGGTTGGAGACAAATGCTCCTTAAGGCCTATCTCATCTACAAAAGCGAGATCTGCATTTACTATGGCCTCTGGAGATTGTCCAGAAAATACACGGATCAACAAGGCGACTATTCCTTTGGTAATTATCGCATCGCTGTCTGCCGTAAGTATGACTTTCCCGTCCTGAAGTTCGGCGTGTAACCAGACTTTGGACTGGCAGCCTTTGATGATGAATTCATCTGTTTTGTACTGCGGATCGATAAGGGGCAAGGATTTCCCCAAGGCGATCATATGCTCGTAGCGCTGCATCCAATCTTCAAAGAATGCAAATTCTTCAATTATTTCTTCTTGAATTTCCGCTATGGTCATTCTTCTATTTTTTCCAATTGCATTAAAACCGTATCTGCATTGACCAGATTAATTTTGCCGTCATCTGAAACAGCAACTCCATTAACGGCACCGAGCCCCTGCATGAATTGTTTTTCCAATTCCATGCGGCCTTCACAGAACATTTTAGTAGACCCTAAAGCCTCTATGCTCATGCTGCTGCCATTCTGAGAAAAGTTTCCAAAGATCTTGTTGCAGCCAGAAGTGCCATTCACGCTATTTCCGCTAGCGTCAAAGGTCAATTCCATGCCTTCACTACTTAGATCTTCGCCATTCATAGACACGATCTTATAATTTCCGTTAAGCTCCATATCGGCTTTAGCTTTACCGTTGGTAGCACTTTGTTTACTGCCGTTACAACTCAGCATTAAACCGAGTATTAATAATATTCCAATTCTCATACTTCTAATTTAGGTTAACTAAGCATTTGCTGTGCGCGCTTCACTCCGGCTACCAATCTGTCGATCTCTTCGGTAGTGTTGTAGAATGAAAAGGACGCCCGCACAGTTCCAGGGATCTGATAAAAATCCATGATAGGCTGTGCACAATGGTGTCCGGTACGCACTGCTATACCTAATTTGTCAAGAATGGTGCCAACATCATACGGATGCACGCCCTCTAAATTAAAAGAAATAACCGAGGTCTTGTCGGCCGAGGTTCCATAAATGCGCAAACCGGGAATCTCGAGCAACTGCTTAGTTGCATATTCTAACAGCTGCTGCTCGTAGGCTGCTATGGCTTCTAAACCAATCGAATTCAAGTAATCTATTGCGATGCCAAAGGCAATACCGCCAGAGACATTTGGAGTTCCGGCTTCGAACTTATGGGGCAGTTCCGCATAGGTTGTTTTCTCAAAGCTTACTTCTTTGATCATCTCACCTCCACCTTGATAAGGCGGTAATTTATTCAACCAACTTTCTTTTCCGTAAAGAAACCCGATACCTGTAGGGCCACACATCTTATGGGCGGAACTCACGTAAAAATCGGCATCTAAATCTTGGACATCGACCTGCTGGTGAGCACAAGCTTGAGCTCCATCTATCAAAACGGCTGCCCCGTGCTGGTGGGCCAGTGCTATGATCTCTTTTACAGGATTAATGGTGCCTAAGGCGTTAGAAATATGGTTTACGAATACGAGTTTGGTCTTGCTGTTTAATAAGGATTTGTACTGCTGCATTTGCAAAGCACCTTCCTCGTTCATCGGGATCACTTTTAAAACCGCTCCAGTGCGTTGACAAAGCATTTGCCAAGGCACTATGTTGGAGTGATGCTCCATGGCCGACACTACAATCTCGTCTCCCTCTTGCAAAAGGTTGCTAAAACCGTTGGCGACAATATTGATACTGTGTGTGGTCCCAGAGGTGAAGATCACCTCGTGTTGTTTTTCTGCCCCTATATACTTCTGAATCTTTTTGCGTGCAGCTTCGTAGGCGTCTGTCGCTTCTTGTGACAGCGCGTGGACTCCGCGGTGGATATTCGCGTTGTAATTGCTGTAATAATCAACAATGCTGTCAATGACCACTTGCGGTTTTTGCGAGGTAGCGGCATTGTCAAAATACACCAAGGGATAACCGTTCACTTCGCGTTTTAAGATTGGAAAATCTTTGCGAATAGCGGTAACATCAAAGGGTATTTTGGCTGTTTGATTCATCAAGTCCGAGGGCTTTCTTATAGGTTAAAACCAAGTTGAACTCCAATCTTTTCGGCGATCAACAGGTTGATACGCTTTTTGAGTTCTGGGATCTTCACACTTTCCAAAACGTTGTTGGCAAAGGCGTACATCAAAAGGGCGTTAGCCTCTTTTTTTCCAATACCACGAGAACGTAGATAGAACAATGCATCTTCGTCCAATTGACCAATGGTACAACCGTGAGAACATTTCACATCGTCTGCAAAGATCTCCAATTGTGGTTTGGCGTTAATGGTCGCCTTGTCACTGATAAGGATGTTGTTGTTCTGCTGGAAAGCATCGATCTTCTGAGCGATCTTATCCACCAAAACTTTTCCGTTGAACACCCCTACAGCGGCATCGTCATAGATGCCTTTATAGTCTTGGTGACTCTCGCAGTTCGGAGACTGGTGATGTACCAAAGTGGAATGATCCACATGTTGTTTCTTCTCAATAATGGTCACTCCTTTCAGTGTGGAATCACAGTGTTCTCCCTGCTGGTAGAAGTTCAAATTATTTCTGATGAGCTTTCCGCCAAAGGAGAAAGTGTGTACGCGGCAGTTGCTGTCGCGTTCTTGCTTTATGTAAGTACTGTCTATCAGCGAAGCGGTTTCAACATCGTTCTGCACCTTGTAGTAATCCACATAAGCGCGCTTCTCTGCAAAGATCTCCGTAACCGAATTGGTCAAGATCGGATGCTCGGCCAAACTTTGGTGACGCTCAATGATCTGTACATGTGCATTCTCACCAACAACAATAAGATTACGCGGTTGGATCATAAGTGCTGCTTCACTTCCTGTAGCAAAATTGATGATCTCAATAGGTTTCTCAACTTCCTTATGTGCAGGTATGTGAATGTAAGCGCCTTCTTTGGCAAAGGCCGTATTGAGTGATGTTATGCTGTCTGTCTCCGCAGCTTTATTAAAATAAGCTTCAATTACAGGGCGGTATTTGTCTTTACTTAAGGCCGCAGAAAGCAAGCAAACGTCTATGCCGTCGTGTGTTGTCTCCGACAAGAAAGAACTGTAAACGCCATCGATAAACACAACCTTGTAAGTGTCAATATCGTGCAAGAAGTACTGCTTAACATTCTTGTACTCCAAAGCGTCCGATTTCTTTGGGAAAACGGTGTAATCTGCTTTGAGCATCTTGTCTAGCGGGGTGTACTTCCATGCTTCCTGCTTGCGCGATGGGAACCCTCCGCTCTCAAAGTTCTTAATGGCTGCAGCGCGAATATCGTGGATCACATGTTGGTGATCCAAGGTATCCTCATAGGCCATATAAGACGAGATCAATTTGTCTTTTAAACTCATATTAGGCCGTTTTTACTTCTTCTTTGATCCAGTCGTATCCTTTTTCTTCTAGCTTCAAGGCCAAATCTTTGTCTCCGGATTTAACGATCTTTCCATCCATTAGTACGTGTACTTTGTCTGGAACTATGTAATCCAAAAGGCGCTGGTAGTGCGTGATGACTAGAACAGCATTATTTTCACTGCGGAGTTTATTCACCCCGTTTGCAACAATGCGCAAGGCGTCAATATCCAAACCAGAATCGGTCTCATCCAGAATTGCCAACTTTGGTTCTAGCATAGCCATTTGGAAGATCTCGTTGCGTTTCTTTTCACCTCCGGAGAAGCCTTCGTTCAAAGAACGCGATAAGAATTTGCGATCTATCTCTAAAAGCGCTGCTTTTTCGCGGATCTTTTTCAACATCTCTGCGGCTGGCATTTCTTCCATGCCTTTAGCTTTGCGCGTTTCGTTAATGGCTGTCTTTACGAAGTTGGTTACCGATACTCCCGGGATCTCTACCGGATATTGGAAAGAAAGGAACACCCCGTGATGAGCGCGCTCTTCCGGATCCATTTCTGAGATATCTTCTCCTTCTAACAGCAAGCTGCCTTCTGTCATTTCATAGTCCTCGTTCCCTGCGATAACAGAGGCCAAGGTACTTTTTCCAGAACCGTTTGGACCCATAATAGCGTGTACCTCTCCGGCACCGATCTGCAGGTCAATTCCTTTTAGAATGTCTTTGTCTTCTACACTTGCGTGCAAATTTTCTATCTGTAACATCTTACTGTTTTGTTTCTTCAATTTCTATATCGGGCCCAACAGCTGTCGGACTTACTTCTACAATTTTCTTAATGGTCAGAATAGAATCCCAACCTTCTGCATTGGCAGGTTTTGCCTTAACAACGGCTTCCAAGGTAACAGGAACCATATCGTAAGGGGTCTTTTGCCAATTTGCTGCTTTGGTAGCTAACTCTTGCGTCATGGCATCGTTAGTTACGGTGTACATCACCTCATTAACTTCCAAAACGGCATTGTCTTCGAACAGCAAAAAGTTGCCTTTATAGGTTTTAGTTGCCGTCGATTGCTCTTCTGCACAACTGGCCAGAAGGGCTAAAACAAAAAATAGACTAACTAGTTTTCTCATCTTTATCCTACTGAGCCTTCTAGGCTGATTTCTAATAGTTTCTGAGCTTCCACAGCGAATTCCATAGGAAGTTTGTTCAGTACTTCCTTGCTAAATCCGTTCACGATCAAGGCAATGGCCTTTTCTGTATCGATACCACGTTGGTTACAGTAGAAGATCTGGTCTTCCCCGATCTTACTGGTCGTCGCCTCGTGTTCTATGGTTGCAGATTTGTTCTTGGCCTCTATATATGGGAAAGTATGCGCCCCACACTCGTTCCCCATCAATAGCGAGTCACATTGCGAGAAGTTACGCGCATTCTCCGCTCTGGAATTGATCTGTACCAATCCGCGGTACGAGTTCTGCGACTTTCCGGCAGAGATCCCTTTAGAGATAATGGTACTCTTGGTGTTTTTTCCAAGGTGGATCATCTTAGTACCGGTATCGGCCTGCTGGTAATTATTGGTCACCGCGATCGAATAGAATTCTCCGATAGAGTTATTCCCTTTAAGGACACAACTAGGATATTTCCAGGTTACTGCGGATCCGGTCTCCACCTGTGTCCAGCTTATTTTGGCATTGTTCTCACAGATTCCGCGCTTTGTAACAAAGTTGAAAACTCCACCTTTCCCATCTTTGCCTCCAGGATACCAGTTCTGTACCGTACTGTATTTGATCTCGGCATCGTCTAGGGCAATGAGTTCTACTACAGCAGCGTGCAATTGATTCTCATCGCGCATCGGAGCGGTACATCCTTCAAGGTAACTCACATAAGAACCTTCATCTGCGATCACCAAAGTTCTTTCGAACTGTCCGGTTCCAGCTTGGTTGATTCTAAAATAGGTGGAAAGCTCCATCGGACAACGAACGCCTTTAGGAATGTAACAGAATGATCCATCACTAAAAACTGCAGAGTTCAAGGCTGCGTAAAAGTTATCGCGTTGCGGAACTACAGAACCGATATATTTCTTTACCAATTCTGGATGTTCTTTAATTGCTTCGGATATGGAACAGAAAATGATTCCCTTTTCGGCCAAGGTCTCTTTAAACGTCGTCGCTACAGAAACCGAGTCCATTACGATGTCTACCGCAACACCGGCCAGTTTCTTTTGCTCTTCTAAAGAGATCCCCAATTTGTTGAAAGTCTCCAACAATTCTGGGTCTACCTCGTCCAAACTCTCATACTTGGCTTTCTTTGCAGGAGCCGAATAATAAGAAATAGCTTGGAAATCTGGTTTTTCGTAGTTCACGTTAGCCCACTCAGGCTCTTCCATTTCTTGCCAATATCGGAAAGCCTCCAGACGCCATTCGGTCATCCATTCGGGCTCTTCCTTCTTTTTAGAAATGGCGCGAACAATATCTTCGTTCAATCCCACAGGAAAGGTATCGGACTCAATATCTGTGTAGAATCCGTACTCGTACTCTTTGGTCTCGAGTTCCTTTTTTAAATCGTCTTCGGTAAACTTATTCATGGATTGATTATATCTTAAAAATTAAAGCGAAAAGCTTTCTCCGCAGCCACAAGTTCTGTTGGCGTTGGGGTTATTGAACACAAAGCCTTTGCCGTTTAGTCCGCCACTGTATTCCAGGGTTGTCCCTACCAGATACAGAAAGCTGCGCTTGTCCACTAAGATGCGAACTGCGTTATCTTCGAACACTTTGTCCTCATCGGCTTTGGTATTGTCGAATTTGAGTTCGTATGACAAGCCGGAACAGCCGCCACTTTTAACACCTACGCGAACGTAGTCAGTGTCGGTATTGAAGCCCTCTTCTTGCATGAGCTGGGCTATCTTGGTTTTTGCTATATCACTTACTTTGATCATTCTTTTGTAGACTGATTCTAAATTGTATGCAAATATACGGCAAAAGGCCCGGACATTAACGTTTTAACATATTATTAAAACGCATGGAATAATAAGGCTTTTCAATGCTTCTTTACTAGAATTCAGCGAAGCGTTCGTCGAAGATAAAATTGTCGTCGGTAAGGGTTTTTAGAAAGGCGATGATCTGCGCTTTTTCTAAAGCGGTTAGTGGGATTCCTAAACTGCCGTCCTCATTTCTCAATAAAGGGTCCAAAGTAGGGCTGTCTGTAATGCCATTTGCATAGTGATCTAAAACAGCCTCAAGGTCGGGCAGTCGGCCGTCATGCATATAAGGGAAAGTCGCCTCTATGTTGCGCAAGCTCGGTACTTTGAACTTTAAGCTATCACTTGGCTGCCCGGTCACTCTAAAACGTCCAAGATCGTTGAATTCAGGGTCAATACTTAGGCCATTATTGCGGTAAGTCTGATCTGTTTGGAGCATTCCAGCATGGCAGCTGGAACATTTGGCTTCAAAAAGGCCTAGACCAGCTGTTTCTTCTGCGGTCAGGGTAGTGCCGTCGTTACGCAAATAACGGTCGTATTTGCTGTCTGCGGAGACCATCATCAGCATAAATTGAGACAAGGCCTTAAGAATATTATCAGGGTCTATCTGTCCGTTGTCAAAGGCTGCGGCGAACATATCCACATACTCTGGGTCTTGGCTCAGAGTAGCGACAATATTGCTAAAGGTATTGTTCATTTCTACCTCGGTAGTGATCGGTATAATAGGCTGAGCGTCCAAATGATCTGCGGCGCCATCCCAGGTGAAATCTTCCATAAAAGCCAAGTTGTGCAAGGGCTGCGCATTGCGTTTTCCAATGGCACCATCTACACCGTGACTGGTAATGTGCGTATGGTGCGTAAATGCAAAGGCCTGGATGTGACAAAATCCGCAGGAAACCACCCCATCCGAAGCTAAACGTCCGTCATAGAACAGCTTCTTACCCAGTACAAAACCGTTTTGAGTAGGTGGGTTTTGACTTAGATCATAAGTTAGGTCTGGGAAATAATCTGGAATTTCAAGTGTCAACGCTATATCTGTCGCCACAGTATCTTCTAGTGGATCTTCTGAAACTGGAACAGCCTCATAAGGCTCATTATCTCCGCAAGAGAAGATCATCAAACTAAAGAGTACTATGTAGCAAGATCTAATCACAATTATTCTACAGAAAAGGCGGTTGCAATATTGCTGGCTATGATAGGTGCGTAGACAGGATCCACTTGAATATCGTCTTTCTCTTGAAGTGAAAAGGACTGCAGTCCGGCATCAAAAATACGAGCCACATCAAAGATGAGGTTAATATTTAGTGTGTTGTCGTTCACCGTGATATCTTCGGAAAGGTCTAGTTCTATGGTCTTGTAATTGTCTAAAGTTGTTCCGTGAGATCCAACGTGTATCAAAAATGGTGCATTCTTGGTGGTTCCAGCGTCATAATCACCCTCGAATTTGATGAATTTATAACCTGCGGACCAAGCCCAGAGCATGTCTGTTTCTTCTGCTGTTGGGATAAAGTTGTTTATTCCATTAAGGGGATAGTTGGACTGATCCACGCCAAATCCGAATCGAATCTTAGTGTATTTTCTACCGTCCACATTGGCAAGGGTTACGTTCTTGCTAGCATTATCTGCCTGATTGATCACAAAATAACTCTCGTTTTGCGGCACGGTGTACTCTTGTCCATTGGCACCGATTAAAACAATATTGCTGATGATATACTTTAACTCACTCACGCGATATACTTCTGAGGAGGCATTGACGTAATTTTGAGAATCTAAGATCAGATCGCTGCCTGCAACTTGATTCTTAAAGATAAGGTTGACCTCTCCGGGAAGCGCCTCAGTGTCGTCAGACTTACAGCTCCACAACAAGCCAATGGTCAAAGTGAGCAGGAATAACTTTTTCATTTACTTATACTTTACGATCAAGGCGTCTTTCCCGCCTTTGTTTAAACTGATGTCGCCATCTGAACTATCAGTGTCACCTACCGCAACAAAACTGCGTGCATCTGCTGGGCTGCAGTCGTTGAACAATTCAACTCCGGAGCCACCAATACTATCTTGCCATAGCAGATCTCCGTTAATGGTGGTCATGATAACCCAGGCATCGTTCTGACCTTGGTTGGTTCCAACTTGCCCGTCACTGCTACGACTGGTTCCTACCATTAGGAGTTCTCCGTCTAGCATTTGGTTTACCGACCTCGCCGATTCAAACAAACTGCCTCCGTAGCTTTCTTCCCAAAGAAAATTACCACTATCGTCAAAGGCTACAGCCCATAGGTCTGCGTTGCCTTTTGGTGCAGAAACATCGCCATCAGTAGAACGACTGTCTCCTACCATAACGTAGTTGCCCGCTGCGGATTGTACCAATCCGTAGGCAATATCGATCTCCGAACCTCCAAAGGATTTCTCCCAAAGCAGGTCGCCACTATCACTAATTCGGACAGCCCAAAAGTCATAACTGCCCTTGGGGTTGGAAACGTCAAAATCATCACTCTCTGAAGCGCCCGTCATTAAAAACCCTCCGTCTTGGGTTTGTAATACCTGATAGCTTCTATCATTATTGGTTCCACCAAAAAAGCGTCTCCAAATAAGATCTCCATTGGAATCCAGACGCATGCCCCAAAATTCGCCCACGCCGTGTTTAGGGGTAACAGCAACTCCACTAGCAAAACCGTCGTTTCCGGCTCCGCCACTAGCGGTGATGTCTAAAAATCCGCTTACAAAATATCCTCCGTCTGCAGTCTGAATCACCGAACTTGCCTGATCACTACCTGCAAAACCATAACTCTGCTGCCATTGCAAGTCTCCGGAAGACGAGAGTTTTACTATCCAATAGTCTTGAAATCCGGCATTTGCCGTTGCATCTCCATCGCTAGATCGGCTAAAACCAACTAAGGCAAAGCCACCATCTTGGGTGTTAATGATGTCTGCGCCACGGTCGTCTGCGGAGCCTCCATAAGTGCGGCTCCATAAAATGTTTCCTGTAGGGTCCAAACGGAGTACCCAATAGTCGCTATCCGTGGCTGTTTTGTCAGTAATGTCGCCATCGGTGCTTTGCGTATAGCCCAATACAGCGAAACCCCCATCTGCAGTGCGCACTACAGCATTGGCCACATCATCTCCAGAGCCTCCATAAGTGAAAAGCCAGTCTACAACTCCTTCAAAATCTGCAGTTTGACCTGTATCGTCTGTAGTGTCATCGGTTTGGCTACCGTCATCGGTATTGTCTGCCGGCAAGTCAGATTCAGAACAAGCTGATAGACTTAGAAGCAATAATAATATGTACCAAAAGCGACTTGGCATTAGCGTTTAATGAGTTTTTGTGTGACGGTATTATTGATCTGCAAGCTGTAAAAACCAGCAGCAAGTTGGCTAACATCTAGGTTAATTGTCGTTGCATTCGCATTCGAATCCAGCTTCTTTACCAACTGACCTGCCAGGTTGTATATCTTAATGGACGAGATAGGGGCTGTAAATTGAATATTGAGTTGATCTTCCATTGGATTCGGATAGGCGATCGCTTCTAATATTTCTGCTTCCGCAGTACTTAAAACACTGTTGTCTCTCACCAAAAAGAAACCGTTATCTTGATCTGAAACTACGATGTTCCCACTTTCAAAAAAGGGATAAACGTTCCAAGAGCCAGCACCAGTTCCTGCGTTGTCACTGCTTGGCCAAGTGTCAAAATAATGAGATTCCACAACAGTTCCCGAGTCAATTCCGGAGATATCTAACACGCGCAAACCTGCGCGATAACTGGCCAAATAGAACTGATCTCCTACCACATAGCCGTTGTGGTCGGTGGCGGAGTTTTGACTAAAATAGTTGAAGGCGAATTCCGGGTTGTCCAGATCTGAAACATCGAATATTATGGTTTTGGTCTCGAATCCGAAGATGATCTCGTCAACCTCATCGGCCAAAAGAAAATAGCGTTGATCTTCTGTAAGCCAGCCTTGGTGGGTATATCCAGTGTCGCTGTAATCTACCATAGACAACATACTTGGATTGTCTTTGTCTGTCACATCTACTATGACCACCACGTCCTCATTGCTACCAAAAAAGAGCTCTTTTCCTATATGTTCCGTGTCCGGCCCGGTGTAAGTCACAATTTGGGCGTCGTGACTATAGCCGCTATCTGCAAATCCACCTGCAAATTGAGGACTCAATGGTGTTTGAATGTTCACCATATGTATTCCACCGCCAAAAGTGTCGGTTCCAATGGCGTAAGCAAATCCGGTATCTTCGTTTATAGCGATATTATGGGCGCTTCCAAATCCGCTATAATGAGCGTCCTGGTCAAATGTCACTGGCGGGCTACTAACGGTTCTCAGACGAGTTAGGTCAAAGACCTGCATGCCGTGATCGTCGGCCTCGCTGACAATAAAAGCGAAGTTTTGGTATACCTTAATATCGCGCCAAATGCTGGATTCGGTAAAAGTGGGAAGCTTACCTAAATAAACCACATCCAAAGGGTCTGAAATATCTACAAAAGCGGTTCCATTGCTAAGTCCAATCAAAGCGTATTCCTTGCCAGTTTCGGTATCTGTCCAACCCCAGTTGTCATTGGCTAAAAAAGCGTCAAATGTTTCAAGGGGAATACGGTCCATTAGGTCCAGACCTTGACAAGGGAAGCCGTCGGCGGTACCCGATTCACAAGGAATCTGAGCCACAAGTAAATTAGAGCTTATAAAAAGCAGCGCGAGTAATATCTTTTTCATCAAATAGCAATTAGTATGCTAAGTTAAAACAATTTAGTCGGGTCTTACCCTACTGTCTTGCAACAATAAAGAGGCCTCCAGTGATATCGCTTACAATGACATTTCCAGATGGCAAATAAGGATATACACTCCAGACGCCGTTAAAAGAGGTGTCGTCATTGTCTGGGTAGGTGTCAAAAAAAGCTACTTCTGTAAGATTTGTCGCAGCTATATCGCTGATGTCAATAAGGCGCATTCCCGCAGTATAGTTGGCCAAATAGAAATCGTTGTTCTGCACATAACCGTTGTGGTCTATGGCAAAGGTCGGGCCCAAATATGTAGTGTGTACCACGGGAGCATCCAGATCGGAAAAGTCAAAAACTATGGTTCTGCTGCGATTGCCTATTTGGATCTCATCCAGCTCATCTCCCAATAAAAAGTAGCGTTGATCTTCTGTAAACCAACCTTGATGCGTGTAGCCAACATTAGAATATTCGCTACTGGCCAGAGCAATAGGATTGGCTTTGTCCGTAATATCTACGATAACGATCTGATCCTCGTTACTTCCTATGAATATCTCTTTGCCTAGGTGTTCGGTGTCTGGACCATTGTAAGTTACCACCTGAGCATCGTGTGTATAATTACCATCCGCGTAGCCACCTTCTACCACAGGGTTGATCGGATCTTGTATGTTGACAAATAAAGGCCCACCTTCAAAACTACTGGCGCCTACTATATAAGCGTAACCTGAATCTTCATTGATCACAATATTGTGAGCACTGCCAAACTCGCCCAACACAGCATCCGCAGTAAACGTCTCTGGAGCAGTTGTTACATCGCGAAGTCGAGTCAGATCAAAGACCTGCATGCCATGGCCTTCTGCTTCTGCAACAATAAAAGCGTGATTGTTATAGGTTTTGATGTCTCTCCAATTACTGGATGAGGTTGCAGAGGGCAACTTACCCAGATATACAGGATTCGATGGACTAGTAATATCTACAAATGCAGTTCCGTTGTTAAGGCCCATAAGGGCGTATTCGCGGCCTGTTGTAGGGTCTACCCAGCCCCAAGAATCGTTGCCGCGAAGGGCGGTGAAGATCTCTAGTGGAATCTGGCTCATCAGGTCTATGCCGTTACACGGATAAGAGCCGGCTTGGCCGCCATCGCAGGCCAAAAATCCTATAATGCTAGGGCCGTCATCAACAGGGTCGTCATTAGTGTCATTTTCTGTAGTAACTGGGTCCGGAAGGCCTCCATCGTCAGAAGCGCAACTGTACATCAGGCAGCAGAGAACCATTGCCATAAAGCCCCCAAATACTAGTTTAGTCTTTAAAGTTACCATACCTTTGCAAATTAAAGATAATCAACATACTTAAGGGTATTTGGCATGTTAAAAAACAAGGACGAATCGCGCACTCCATTATCTGAATTTGGAGAATTTGGACTCATAGATCACTTGACCAAACATTTTGAAATTCAGCACAAAACCACCGTTAAAGGTATAGGCGATGATGCAGCTATAATTGCTGCGGATGAGCAGCTGGTGGTGACCACTGATCTGTTGGTAGAAGGTGTTCATTTTGATCTGAGCTATATGCCGCTCAAGCATTTGGGATACAAGGCGGTCATTGTGAACCTTTCCGATGTTTATGCCATGAATGCAGCTGCCAAGCAGATTACGGTATCTATTGCGGTATCTAATCGCTTCCCGGTTGAAGCACTTGAAGAACTTTACGCCGGAATAAAGACGGCTTGTGATATTTATAAGGTTGATCTGATTGGTGGAGATACGACCAGCTCGGTGACGGGACTGATCATTTCGGTGACAGCCATTGGTGCAGTGGCAAAGGATGAGGCTGTACTCCGCAGCGGAGCTAAAGAAAACGATCTCTTAGTAGTTACAGGTGATATTGGTGCGGCTTATATGGGCTTGCAAATATTGGAGCGAGAAAAAGAGGTTTTCAAGGTGAACCCCAACTCACAACCCGACTTGGAAAACTATACCTATTTATTGGAGCGACAACTAAAACCGGAAGCTCGCAAGGATATTCCTGCACTTCTTAAAGCCTTAGAAGTAAAACCCACGGCAATGATCGACGTGAGTGATGGCCTGTCGTCAGAGATCTTGCATTTGTGTAAGCAGAGCGAAGTTGGGTGTAATTTGTACGAAGATAAATTGCCACTAGATCCGCAGTTCATTTCGGTTTGCGAAGAATTTGAAGTAGACAGCACCACTATGGCGCTAAACGGAGGAGAAGATTACGAATTGCTCTTTACCATTCCTACTTCGGATTTTGATAAGATAAAGGGTAACCCAAATTTGACCGTTATAGGACATATGACTCCGGCCACTGAAGGTATTCACTTAATTACAAGAGCAAACACCAAGATACCAATTGTAGCTCGAGGCTGGAACGCCTTTAATAAAGAATCCGATCAGGAATAGATCTCGTTCAAATAGGACTTAAACCTGTTGTTGGTCTGTTTCCAATATTCGGTTAGCGGAACCTTTTGTCCATAGCCGTCGTCTGTAAACTCCTTATGACAACGTTTACAACGGTATTCGTTGATTTGAAAGTGATGATTGGCGGTGAGTTCTAGTCTGTGGCCGGTAAGTTTACAGCGGAGGAATTTTGAAAACATAAGTAGGTTAATGGGTTACGTTGGGTAATCGGTATTTGGCGCGTCTGATAAAAAAATCGCGCAAGCACTCGTTGATCTCTCGAGTCTTATTAGTTAGTCTTTCCAGTTTTCCCTGGGAATTGGTTGTAAATTCTTCTTTACAATGGGTACAGCAATACTCGCTAACGGAATCGGTTACCTTTTGTTTTACGACAAAATGGTGACCAAACGTTTTGCAACGTAGCCGTCCAAGGGCGGTAGTTTTGATGGTAGTTGCATTCATAGTGTTTAGCATTGGGGATAGGAAATATAGGAATTAATGCAAAAAACACGATAAAAAGCATAAAAAAATCGATGAAATGCACTATAAAATGAATTTTGTTAAGAAAATTAGCACTTTATCGATGTTTTCAAAGGGACTCATATGTCCGGTTTCAAGTATTTCAGTCTGATTTTTATTAGCCTTTGCGGCCGATATAAGTTCGTTTACATCGACCAAAGGATCTTCTTGACCAACAAGGAGATAGCCATTTTTACCAAGGTTTTGAAACAAAAGACCGTGATCTTCTCTGTGTATCATGGCCTGAGTAGCAGCAATAATGGCCTCAGACGACATGGTGCAAGCCTTATTAATAAGGTCTTCTATTATTGGTTTTAGCTTTTGTTGTGCTTTTGGCGGGAACAAACTAGGGACTACGGTTTTGACAAATAGCTGCGGATCTTGGCGAATCACCTCAATGGCTTGTCTGCGTTTTTCTTTACGCTCCTGCGAATCTGCTTTCCAAGTACTGTTGAGCAATCCGAGTCGTAAAACCCTATCCGGTTGCATTTTCGCCATACTTAAGGCTACATATCCTCCCATGGAATGGCCTATGAGTTTAAAAGTTTTTACACCTATTGCGTCCAATACTTGAAATACATCCGCAGTAAAAGACTCCATTCGAGACTCCAGGCTCAATCGACTTTTACCATGTCCCGGAAGATCAATGCAGATCACTCTAGATGATTTTGCTAAGGAGGTGACAAACTTATCCCACATGCTGTGGTCTTCTAAAAAACCGTGTAAAAGCACCACTACTTCTCCTTGACCTTGGTCCGTATAAAAAAGCAGTTCTGAATTTTGGGGCTTGGTCATAATGTGTATCTTGGGATGCGCTAGCTAAACGATGAGCAAATCTAAAGAATTACTGCTTACGGCCTTTGCCCTTTTTGCCCTCTTTTTTGGAGCAGGCAACTTATTATTACCTCCGCTTTTGGGGTACAAGGCAGCTGGTGATTGGCCTATTGTTGTCCTAGGCTTTGCCATTACCGCCGTACTAATTCCTATTATAGGTATATACGCCCATGCCAAGTTGCAAGGCACTATGTATGATTTTGGCAAAAAGGTCTCGCCACTTTTCAGTGTTATCTTTTGTATAGTGGTTTACGCCATCTCTATTGCAATTCCTGCACCTAGAACTGCGGCCGCAACGCATGAGATTGCCGTATACCCGCTTTTTGAAACTCCTTCTTGGCTTACCAGTGCTATTTATTTTGCCCTGGTTCTGGTCTTTGTGCTGAACCGAAGTAAGATCATGAGTATTATCGGTAAGTATCTCACGCCACTCATTGTGATTATGCTTTTGGCAGTGATCGGAATAGGGATGTTTGCCAGTGAAGCAATAGTGCATGAGGCCACAGACCTTTCCCCTCTAACTACAGGAGTGCTGGAAGGCTATCAGACTTTTGATGCCATCGGAGCCGCAGTGGTGGGAGCGGTAATTATCATCTCTTTGAATCTTAGAGGACATACCAATTACGAATTTAAAAAGCAGCTCATTTGGAAAGCTGGGCTAATTGCGGGATTAGGCTTGTTGGTCATGTATGCCGGATTGGTTGCTGCCGGAGCTTATTATGGCAATGACATCTTAGGTGCCGATGCAATGAGCAGCACTATGCAACGGGCAACCCTTTTAAGAGGTATCATACAGGGAACTTTAGGGGCTCAGGCCAATACGCTTTTGAGCCTGCTTTTAGCTTTGGCCTGTTTTACCACCGCAGTAGGGATCATTGCCGGCGCGGCAGATTACTTTAAAGGGGTCTTTAATGAGTCCACCCGAGTTTACAAACTCACTGCTGTAATTGGCTGTGTGCTTGGGGTGGTCATTGGACAGTTAGACTTCCACTCTATAATAGTGGTGGCCATACCTGTACTTGCTTTTATTTATCCGCTTACCATAGTTTTGATTGTGCTCAATGCCTTGCCCGATCGCTATGGCTCTGCGAAAGTATTCAAGGCAGTTGCTTTAGTGACCTTCTTGTTCAGTATGCCAGATGTGATTTCCGGTATTTGGGGGGCAGAAGCCCTTGGCAATTCTTTGGCTTGGATTCCTCTTTCACAATTCAGTTTGGGTTGGGTCTTACCCGCTTTGTTAACCTTTGTTTTTGCCAATTTTTTGTTTCCACGAGCTGCGGATTGACGTCTATCTGCCGAAATCAATACTTTCTTAACATTTTGGTGATTTTTCGAAATCGTTGTAGTAGTTAATCTGCTTAAAATCAGCAGTTAAAAAGAAGAATAAAAGCTGCGGATATCACAATTAAGCGCCTGTAAAATTTGAAATTTTTTTCTCAGACCGACTTAAAATTGGGAATCTGATAATTCTTGTGAATTCCCCTTTGATTTGATTTGCAAGCTAATTGTCCTTGGCTACATTTACCCCGTTAGCAAAAACACCCATTATGGCTATTACAAAGCAATTTTTAAAATCAAAGCCGGTATGTAAAGTGACCTTTACTGTACCAGCAGAAGAGGCCAACGAAGTAAAAGTAGTTGGTTCCTTCAACGAGTGGAATCAAGAAGCCACTCCGCTAAAGAAACTAAAGAACGGAACCTTTAAAGGAACTGTGAATCTAGATAAAGGTGCCTCTTATGAGTTTCGTTATTGGATCGATGGCGCTTACGCCAACGACGAACAAGCCGATGCATACCAGTGGAACGACTTTGCAGGTGCAGACAACTGTGTCTTGAACCTCTAAGGTCTGGTAGTATTTAGTTCAGATGAGCCTCTCATTTTTTGAGAGGCTTTTTTTGTACCTTATTTTGAAGCTATTTAACCCATTCAATACTGGTTAAAAAATTACCCTTTCCGCACCTGTTCTTTGCCTTTTTATTGGTTCGTAGCGCTGCTATGCACCGCAAAAAAGGCTTCAAACAGTCACAAAAATGGTTAATTTTCACTTCAGTTTGAATAGATTAAATAACTTCTATTCTCTCAGCTAAAAATTTAAGGTCATGAAGAAACTACTCTTCTTATTTGCATTTTGTCTTACTACAATATCATTTGCACAGGATTATAAGAAAGATCTCGATGATGTTATCGCAGCTTCAGAAGGTTATATTGATATCTTTTACAAAGGTGACACAGCCTTGGCTTACACCTATATAGATAAAAGTCTTCGCAAAGTTGGTTGGCGTTTTAATGAAGAAAAGAAAGCTTATTCCGGTAACAGAGAATTGCCTTTTGAGGCCGTGATAGATCTTTCTAAACGATTAAAAGAAAGGCCTATTCCCAAAGATGCTCAAGCGATTCGAGAGGTTGAGGTTCTAGAGGTCAACGATAAGATCGCGATAACAAAGGTTACGGCTTCTTGGGGTATTGACTATCTGAATCTGGTTAAAAAGGACGGAGCCTGGAAGATCATCAATATTGTTTGGCAGTCGGCTCCACAATGGACCTATAGGCCAGAGGATTAACTGGAGTCGTCGCTGACAGCTTTGAGATAGAAAAAGTTGAGCAAAATTTGCGCAGATTTATGAATCTGAGTTGCTGACTGTTTGAAAAACCTCAAACAATTGGTAATTTATTGTGGGGAGGGGTTTGGGCCCCTAAGGACAAAATCCACTTTTTATTTCAATTACGATTATTGAAAGAACTGGGAAGTTCACCTCATATCTAGTGGCAAAATAATTGCTAATCTACCTCACAAAAGAGATGAGCATAAAAATAAATCAAGAATTCATAAGCTCCTCGATCTCCTCAACCTCAATAGGAATATTGCCCATCAGATTATGCGGTGCCCCCTTTTCTTGAACTACCACATCATCTTCTAAACGCACGCCGAAACCTTCTTCCGGAATGTAGATTCCAGGCTCAACGGTAAAGACCATATTGGCGGTCATGGGCTCCCAAAGAATACCATAATCATGCGTATCAAGACCAATATGGTGCGAAGTTCCGTGCATGAAGTATTTCTTGTAAGCCGGCCAATCTGGGTTCTCGTTCTGCACATCAGCTTTGTCGATTAGACCTAAGCCTAAAAGCTCCGAAGTCATAAGTTTGCCAACCTCTACATGATATTCCTTCCAGAGTGTGCCAGGTACCAGCATGGCTGTGGCTTCGTCCTTTACACGATTAACTGCATTGTAGACTGCTTTTTGGCGGTCTGTAAAACGACCATTTACTGGGATGGTTCTAGTCATATCACTGCTGTAGTTGGCGTATTCTGCGCCTACATCCATTAAGATAAGATCACCATCCTTACACTGCTGATTGTTCTCTATATAGTGCAATACATTGGCGTTGTTCCCGCTAGCAATGATAGGTGTGTAAGCAAATCCTTTAGATCTGTTTCTGAGGAATTCGTGCATGTATTCTGCTTCGATCTCATACTCCCAAACTCCTGGTTTTACAAAATCCAAAACACGACGAAATCCTTTTTCTGTGATGTTACAAGCTGTTTGCATCAAGTCCAATTCGATCTGATGTTTTACCGAGCGCAAGCGCTGCAAAATTGGGTTTGCTTTGGCCCAGGTATGTGCTGGGAACTGCGCCTTGGTCTTGGCGATAAAACGATCCTCACGGGTTTGGGTCTCAACGGCCTGACGGTAGTGTTCGTTCGTATTGAAATAGATACATTCCGCCTGAGTCATAAGTTCAAAGAAGATCTTGTCAAAGTCTTGCAGCCAATAAACCGTCTTGATCCCAGAGGTCTCGAAAGCTTTTTCCTTAGTGAGTTTTTCACCTTCCCAGACGGCAATGTGAGCGTTGGTCTCTCGTAAGAATAAAACCTCGCGGTGTTTTTCCTCTACAGCATCCGGAAACAACAAAAGAATACTTTCTTCCTGATCCACTCCGCTTAAAAACAAAATGTCTCTATGCTGATTAAAAGGCATAGTGCTATCTGCGCTTACAGGGTAAATGTCATTACTGTTAAAGACCGCAATACTCTTAGGCTTCATCGCTGCCATAAAGTTCTTGCGGTTGTGAATGTATAAGCTGTTGTCTATCGGATGGTATTTCATGATCTTCTAATTGAGCCCTAAAAGTAGCAAAATCTAAGCGTTTAAAAGGCTTAAGCCTGATGTTAAACTTCATCTAAAATTTTTGTGCTGGGAGCCCGAAGTCGTAATTTAACGTTCTGAATTAGTTCATTAACCAACCATTGATAAAAATGCGACACTACCTTCTCGCGCTGGGAATGCTCAGTTTTAGTTTTCTAAACGCGCAAACCCCGGCCACTTCTGCTGCTCAAGTAGAAGCCGGTATCCAAGCCAAAGCGCAACTCACGGAAACTTCATTAGTTAAGAACCTGCCATTTACCAACATTGGCCCTACGGTCATGAGTGGTCGAGTAGTTGACTTAGCCGTTAATCCAAACGATCCTACCGAGTTTTACGTAGGCTACGCTAGCGGCGGTGTTTGGTACACCAACAACAATGGGATCTCATTCTCGCCAGTGCTAGATAACAGTCCTACGCAAAATGTCGGGGATATTGCAGTCGATTGGAAAAACGGTACCCTATGGGTGGGGACTGGAGAGGTCAATGCTTCCCGTTCTTCTTATGCGGGGATCGGTTTGCTGCGTTCTGACGATATGGGAAAGACCTGGACCAATATGGGTCTAAAAGATTCGCATCACATCAGCAGGATCTTGATCAACCCAAACAACCCGGATGAAGTGGTTGTAGGTGTTGCAGGGCACTTGTATTCTACCAATGCCGAGCGCGGTGTATTCAAAACTGTGAACGGTGGTAAGACCTGGAACAAAGTACTTTTTGTGAACGATCAAACAGGGATAATAGACGTGGCTGTTGACCCGAACAACTTCAATAATATGTATGCCTCTGCCTGGGATAAGGATCGCAAAGCTTGGAACTTTAGAGGTAGCGGAGCAGGCAGTGGAATTTATAAATCTACCGATGCCGGAAACACTTGGACCAAGGTCAGTGTTCCTAACAGTGGCTTTCCAACAGGAGAAGGAGTTGGTAGAATTGGACTTTCCGTTGTAGATGCCAATACCGTATATGCCATACACGATAATCAAGATCGCAGACCAGATATGGGAGGTGGTCGTGGTAACGGTGGTTTGACAAAGAACGATTTTAAAGGTATGGCCAAGTCCGCCTTTTTAAGTTTGGAAGACAGCAAACTCAATGCTTTTCTTAGAGAGAATCGCTTTCCGCAGCAATACCAAGCCAGTAACGTAAAACAAATGGTGCGTTCTGGTAGTTTGGAGCCAGAGGATCTTGCACTTTATTTGGAAGATGCCAACAGTCAGTTGTTTGACACTCCAGTAATTGGTGCAGAGGTTTACAAGAGCACCAACGGAGGAAAGACTTGGAAAAAGACGCACGAAGGCTATTTAGATGATCTTTATTACTCCTATGGATATTACTTCGGAATGATCCATGTAGATCCAAGCAATGCCGATAATATCTATGTTTACGGAGTTCCTATTTTGAACTCTAAAGACGGAGGTAAGACCTTTAAATTCATAGGTGGTGACAATGTGCATTCAGATCATCACGCACTTTGGATCAACCCTAAAAAACCTGGGCACCTAATTAACGGAAACGACGGCGGAGTGAACATCTCCTACGACGACGGGAAGACCTGGATGAAGAACAACAGTCCTTCTGTAGGGCAGTTCTACGCTATCCAAGTAGACAATGAAACGCCTTATAATGTCTATGGTGGTTTGCAAGATAACGGCGTTTGGAAAGGTTCGAGCACCAATACTGAATCTACGCGCTGGCAAGCGAGCGGTCAATACGGCTTTGAATCCATCATGGGTGGAGACGGGATGCAGATCCAGGTAGATAGCCGAAACAGTGATATCGTTTACACCGGATTCCAATTCGGAAACTACTTTAGACTCAACTTGGGCACAGGAGATCAGAAAAGACTCAGCATAAGACACAAATTGGGCGAGCGTCCGTATCGCTTCAATTGGCAGACACCGATCTTGTTGTCTCCTCACAACCAAGACATCTTGTATTTGGGTGGAAACAAATTGATGCGTTCTATGAACCAAGGAGACGATTTCGAAGCTATTTCTGGCGATCTGACCACTGGAGGTAAAAAAGGAAATGTAGCTTATGGAACCTTGACGACTATAAGCGAATCGATCTTTCAGTTTGGAATGATCTATACCGGAAGTGACGACGGATTGATCCATTTGACCCGAGATGCAGGTGGATCTTGGACCAATGTGTCCTCTGGTTTACCGAATGATCTTTGGGTATCTCGTGTAGAGGCTTCCAAGCATAAGAAAGCACGTGTCTATGCAAGTTTGAACGGCTACCGTTGGGATGATTTTTCTCCTTATGTGTATGTAAGTGAAGATTTTGGAGCGACTTGGAAGAACATAAGCAGCAATTTGCCCGCCTCTCCGGTAAATGTGATCAAGGAAGATCCTAAGAATATGAATGTGTTGTATGTAGGAACAGATAATGGGGCCTATGTTTCTGTGGATAGAGGTCAAAGCTGGCATCCGTTCAGCGAAGGATTGCCTAATGTAGCGGTGCACGATCTAATTGTTCATCCGGATGCTTCAGAACTCGTTTTGGGTACTCACGGCCGCTCTATTTATAAAGCCGATGTTTCTATGTTGCAAGCCATCAGTGCCGACGTGATGAATAGTGTGGTGATCAAAGGCCTGGACCCGATAAATCATTCCAGACGTTGGGGAGCTTCCTTTGGCAAGTGGTACGATGCCTTTGAACCTGAAGTTACTGTGGACTTTTACAGTCCTGCAGCAGGAAAGGCAACTGTTACCATAACCAATGCTGCCGGTGTAGAGGTACAGCGTATGCAAGTGCAGGCAGATAAAGGCTTCAACACTATGAATTACGACCTGAGCATGAGCTCCAAGGCCCAGAAAGCCCTCAGCAAGGATAAATCCGCAGGAGTATATCCGGCTCAGAACGGAAAATACTACCTGCCAAAAGGAGACTACACCATTACCATAAAGGCTGGTGGAAGTTCCGCCAGTTCGGCCTTAAGCCTGAAGTAGATAGCGTATTTAAAATAAATCTAAATAACAAGGGAATCAAACTTTAATTCTTGGGTTTGATTCCCTTGTGTCGTAAATTTGTACCACTAAAAAGTAATCGCAATCCTATGGGAATTTTATCCTCTTCAATTGCCCGTAAAGTCGCCATGGCGCTTTCGGGATTGTTTCTTGTAGTTTTCTTGACCCAACACTGTGTGATCAATATGACCTCCGTATTGGATCCAGACACCTTTAACAGCTGGTCTCATTTTATGGGAACTAACGGTTTGGTGCAGTTTGCACTACAGCCTGTTCTGATCTTTGGTGTGGTATTTCACTTTGTGATGGGCTTTGTCCTAGAGATGAAGAACAGAAGTGCCAGAGCTCACAAATACGCCATGTACAAAGGTAGCGCTAATGCATCTTGGGCTTCTAGAAACATGATCATATCTGGTATCGTGGTATTGGCCTTCTTAGGGCTTCACTTTTATGATTTCTGGGTGCCAGAGATCGTACACAAATACATCGAGACACATCCGGAGGATCCGACACGCTACTACGCTGAAACAGTGCACAAGTTTGAAAGCCCAGTTCGCGTTGGACTTTATGTATTGGCTTTCGCATTACTAGCTGTACACTTGTGGCATGGATTCTCATCCAGCTTCCAATCGGTTGGATTCAACAACAAATACTCTAAGGCCTTGCAAGGATTTACCAAAGCCTTCGCCATTGTGATCCCGTTGTTGTTTGCTGTGATCGCGCTTTACCATCACTTTAATCAAATTCCACACTAATACTATCGCATATGTCAGTTCTAAATTCAAATATACCTGCAGGACCACTAGCCGATAAGTGGACAAAACATAAAAATGAAATTGACCTGGTTAACCCAGCCAACAAGCGTAATATAGACGTAATTGTGGTGGGAACAGGTTTGGCAGGCGGATCTGCTGCTGCTACCCTAGCAGAGCTTGGGTACAACGTAAAGACCTTCTGCTATCAAGATTCTCCAAGACGTGCGCACTCAATTGCTGCCCAAGGAGGAATCAACGCTGCTAAGAATTATCAAGGAGATGGTGACTCTACTTACCGTCTCTTCTACGATACCATCAAGGGAGGGGATTATCGCTCTCGCGAAGCCAACGTATACCGTTTGGCTGAGGTGTCTGGAAATATCATTGACCAATGTGTGGCTCAAGGAGTTCCTTTTGCTCGTGAGTACGGAGGTCTACTAGATAACCGTTCCTTCGGAGGGGTTTTGGTTTCTCGTACCTTTTATGCCAAAGGTCAGACGGGACAGCAATTGTTACTCGGAGCTTACTCCGCAATGAACCGTCAGATCAACCGTGGGAAGATCAAAGCGTTCAACCGTCATGAAATGCTCGACTTAGTGATCGTAGACGGCAAGGCGCGCGGAATTATAGCGCGTGATCTGGTTACTGGAGAATTGGAGCGTCACTCGGCACACGCTGTAGTGATCGCAACCGGTGGTTACGGAAACGTATTCTACCTTTCAACCAATGCCATGGGAAGTAACGTAACTGCTTCTTGGAAGATCCACAAACGCGGTGCTTATTTTGCAAACCCATGTTTTACGCAGATTCACCCAACGTGTATTCCAGTTTCTGGAGACCATCAGTCTAAATTGACTTTGATGTCCGAATCATTGAGAAACGACGGACGTATTTGGGTCCCTGCCAAAAAAGAAGATGCCGAAGCCATCCGCGCAGGTAAGCTCAAGCCAACAGAACTTAAAGAAGAAGATCGCGACTACTATCTAGAACGCAGATACCCATCATTTGGTAACCTTGTGCCTCGTGACGTTGCTTCGCGTGCAGCCAAGGAGCGTTGTGATGCAGGATTCGGTGTGAACAAGACTGGAGAAGCTGTATACTTGGACTTTGCCGCGGCCATTGAGCGCTACGGAAAAGAACAAGCTGCTATTCAAGGAAATCACAATCCGACCAAAGAAGAATGGCTCGCTCTAGGAGAAAAGGTCATTGAAACCAAATACGGAAACCTCTTCCAGATGTATGAGAAGATCGTAGATGAGAATCCGTATAAAACCCCAATGATGATCTACCCTGCAGTACACTATACTATGGGTGGAATTTGGGTGGACTACAACCTGCAAACCACTATTCCTGGTTGTTATGCAGCAGGAGAGGCTAACTTCTCAGACCACGGAGCGAACCGTTTAGGAGCTTCTGCTTTGATGCAAGGTTTGGCAGACGGTTATTTTGTATTGCCATACACTATAGGAGACTATTTGTCTAATGATATCCGTACCGGACCAATCAGCACAGAGACACCTGAGTTTGAGGAAGCCGAGAACAACGTGAGAACTACACTGGAGAAGTTGGTCAACAACAACGGAACCAAATCCGTAGATCACTTCCACAAACGCTTGGGTAAGATCATGTGGAACGAGGTAGGAATGTCTCGTAACGCAGAAGGTCTTAAAAAAGCCATGAAAGAGATCAAAGCGCTGCGCGAAGAATTCTGGAAAGAAGTTCGTGTACCTGGTGAGATGAACAGTATGAATCCGGAGTTAGAAAAAGCCATGCGAGTAGCAGACTTTTTAGAGCTTGGAGAACTCTTTGCCAAGGATGCACTAGAGCGCAACGAATCTTGTGGAGGTCACTTTAGAGAAGAATATCAGACCGAAGAGGGTGAAGCCCTCAGAGACGACGAAAATTATATGTACGTAGCAGCTTGGGAGTATAAAGGCGAGCCTGCAGATGCAGTTCTGCACAAGGAATCGCTAGACTACGAAAACATAGAAGTTAAAACCAGAAGTTATAAATAAACCGTTATGAACTTAACACTTAAGATCTGGAGACAAAAAGATGCCCAGTCCAAGGGTAGCATGCAAACCTATTCCATTTCTGGAATTGAAGGCGATATGTCTTTCTTGGAAATGCTGGACGTACTCAATACTGAACTCATTGAAAAAGGCGAGGAGCCTGTAGTATTCGATCACGACTGTCGTGAGGGGATCTGCGGATCTTGTTCGCTTATGATCAACGGAGAGCCTCACGGGCCAGACCGTTTGATCACTACTTGCCAGCTGCACATGCGTAAATTCAACGACGGTGACACTATTGTTATCGAGCCGTTCCGCGCAAAAGCATTCCCGGTGATCAAAGACCTTATGGTAGACCGTTCTGCTTTTGACCGCATTCAACACGCTGGAGGATACATTTCTGTAAATACTTCAGGTAACACCATAGACGCTAACGCTATTCCAGTAGAAAAGGCAGACGCAGACGCTTCTTTTATGGCAGCGGCTTGTATTGGTTGTGGAGCCTGTGTGGCGGCTTGTAAGAACGCCAGCGCTATGCTATTCACCTCAGCTAAAGTGAGCCAATATGCTTTATTGCCTCAAGGTAAAGTGGAGGCAACCCGCCGCGTATTGAACATGGTGGAGCAAATGGATAAAGAAGGTTTCGGAAACTGTACCAATACCGGAGCTTGCGAGGTAGAATGTCCTAAAGGTATCTCTTTAGAGAACATCGCTCGTATGAACCGCGAGTACTTATCTGCTAGCGTTAAAGGCTAATTACATCGCACGTAAGTGCTGATTAGAAACATTCTGAATTCGCTGCAAGAAGATATTCTTTAGAATGGTCTGCTTGAATTTTGTGATGTCGTAAGGCTTCACAATGATATCATTCATACCGGCCTCGAATATACTGAATCGTACTTCTTCTATTTCTACAGCTGTTAGGGCCAAGATAGGAATGCGCTTGTTGAACATTCGTATCTCTTTGGTGGCCTGAATTCCGTCTTTTATCGGCATATTGATATCCATAAGTATAAGATCAAAGTCTTGTACTTTGGTCATATCTACTGCTTGTTGTCCGTTTTCTGCGATAAAACAATTCACCTTGTGTTTTTCTAGGATCTTCTGAGTTACCTTCTGATTGATTCGGTTATCCTCCACCACTAAAATGGTCTTTCCTTCTAGATTCTTAGGATCGATCATAGATGTGGAGTCCTTTTCTGGTGTTTCTTGCACCACCTCAAAGCTCAGCGAAAAGCTGAATTCCGAGCCCTTGCCCAGTTCACTTTTCAGGTGGATGTTAGCTCCGGATTTGTTTAACAATTTCTTCACAATTGGCAATCCAAGTCCAGTGCCTTGGTAATTGTAGTTCTCCTCTTGTCCTATTTGCGAGAATTCATCGAAGATATCGTTCTGTTTTTCTGCGGGAATTCCAATTCCGGTGTCTATCACACTGAAATTGGCTTTTACGGCCTCGCCAGCTACAGATTCTTTAACAACCTTGACGGTTATAGTACCGTTCTCTGTGAACTTACAGGCATTACTGATAAGATTCATAAGAATTTGCGCCAATTGCATGGCGTTTCCTCTAACTGTGGTAGGCAGTTCGTGGTCTATCTCTAATTGGAACTTGTTTTTGTTTTGTATGAGCAGGTATTCGAAAGAACCCGAAAGTGTGCCTATAAGATCGCGCAAGTTAAAAACTGTGTATTCGTCTTGTTGGCTGTTGGAGTCGAGTTTGTTTATCTGAAGCACATCGTTAATAAGGGCCAAAAGATAATCCGCAGAGAACTTCAGTAAACTCAAGTCCTTTTTGTGTTTGCTGAGCGATTTATCTTCCATCAAAAGCGTGCTCAAACCTATAACTCCATATAAAGGTGTGCGCAATTCATGGCTTACTGTAGAAAAGAACTTTGTCTTGGCCTTGCTCATGCGTTCCGATTCTTCTTTGGCTTTCTTGAATTCGCGGTTCTTTATCTTGAGTTCCTGAACCAGTTTCTTCCTGTTTCGAGAAACTAAAAACAACAAGATCATAGAAAGCAAGCAAAAGGCAGAAAGCGTTATAAGGTAATTGTTAAGCCTGTTCTTATTGGTAAGCACTTCTTCTTGCATCTGCTGTTCCAACTGAGCGGCCTTCATGTCTCGTTTGTATTCGTCCACCTGAAATTTAGCCACCATCATTTCTGTTTCGGTAGAGGCAATATCGCTTAGATTTTGGCTGAGGTACTGGTTGTACTTTTCCTGCATTTCAAAGGCTTCCTTGTACCTTTGCTGCGCAAAGAGACTTTGACTATAACCGTAATAAGCAGATTCTAATTCGACCGGGAGATCAGCCGCTGTGGCTTCTTCTATTACCTTATTGTAATACAGATCGGCGGTTTCATAGTCTTGTTTAATCAAGTAATATTCCGCAGAAAGTCCGTCTAAACCTATACCAAAAGACTCGAAGTCATGGTGCTTCCGCAGCGCTTTAGATTTGACAATATGAATATATGCCGCTTCATAATCTTCCAGATCCATAGCAGTCAATGCGGCATTGTAATGCGCTTTGGCAAGTCTTACAGAATCCTTGATCATAGTAAAACCTTCTATGGCTTGGTTGTGGTATTTTTTGGCGAGTTGATAATTGATATTTACAGTAGAATACATATTGCCCAGATCCATATATGACAAGGCTACTGCAGTGTCATTTTTAGCTTCCATGGCGTATTTCTGAGACTTTAAAAAGCTCTCTTTTGCATTAACCGTGTCTGTTATTACGAGATAATCATAGGCCAAATTGCGATACGCCAGATGCAAAAGCTCTGGTTTCTTCAATACATTGGCAGCATCTAAAAGCGTAATATTAAGCTTTAGTGATTCTTTGTATTTTCCATTAAAGTAATAGGAATCCGAGGAGTCAATCAACGCACGAAACTCCCTTTCTGTAAGGGGTTTCTTTCCATCTGTCAGGTTTTGTGCCGTAGCCTGCGAAAGGCAAAATAGCAATACGCCAAGGGCACAAAAGCGCAATACGGGGTAGCACTTATGCATAATTCATCGATAAATTTGGGTAAATCAAAGATATGAAAAAGAATGTAAAAACCTAGTTTACAGTGTATTTTGAGTGTTTTTTATTGTTTTATCTTTAGACTGATGAAATCCAAACTACCAAACACAACGACCAGTATCTTTAGTGTAATGTCTGCTATGGCGGCCAAATACGGAGCTTTGAATTTGTCTCAAGGCTTTCCCAACTTTGAAATCGATCCGCTTCTGAGCGATTTGGTCGCAAAGGCCATGCGCGAAGGTCACAACCAATATGCCCCTATGCCCGGACTTTTGCCACTTAGGGAGCAAATATCGGCTCAAACCCAGGCAGCACATAACAAATATTACGATCCTGATTCAGAAATAACCATAACCGCGGGAGCAACCCAAGCAATTTATACGGCTATAACTGCTTTGGTTCATCCAGGAGATGAGGTGATCTTATTTGCACCAGCCTATGACTGTTACGCCCCAGCTGTAGAAATCCAAGGAGCCAAAGCAGTAGCCTTGCAGTTAGAGGCGCCAACTTACCGTATCGATTGGGAATTGGTCAAAGAGCACATCACTACCAAAACGCGAATGCTCATTATCAATTCTCCGCACAATCCAAGTGGAACCTTGCTGTCTGAAAATGACATGCTGGCCTTAGAGCAATTGGTGGTGGAACACGATCTTTTGGTACTCTCTGACGAGGTGTACCAACATATTGTATTTGATGGTCAGACCCATTATAGTGCAGCTCGTTTCGAAGGGCTGGCAGCGCGCTCGGTGATCACAGCTTCCTTTGGGAAGACCTTTCATGCTACGGGCTGGAAGCTCGGATATTGTCTGGCTCCAAAGCCTTTAATGGAAGAGATCCGTAAGGTGCATCAATATTTGGTCTTTAGTGTGAATCATCCGGTACAAAGAGCCTTGGCTACCTATTTGGAAGAGCCGTCGCATTATTCCAATTTAGGGTCGTTTTATCAACAAAAAAGAGATACCTTTTTACAAGGATTGGAAGGCACAGCTTTTAAGGCAGTTCCCAGTGGGGGAACCTATTTTCAAATGGTGGATTACAGCGCCATTTCTAGCGAAGGGGACATTCATTTTGCGGCCCGTCTTACACAGGAATACGGCTTGGCTGCTATACCGACCTCCGTCTTTAATAAAGAGGAGCGTAATGATCATATGCTGCGATTTTGTTTTGCCAAAACAGATCAAACCTTGGCAAAGGCCGCCGCTATTCTCAAACAAATACAACCGCAATTGGCCTAATTAGGTCAAACTAGAACAGTAATACTATGGAAGCTGAATTTATCAATGCTGTACGCGAGGCCCGTTTAAAGGACATTGAGGCCTATTTGAACACCCAACCGAACTTGTTGAACTGGAAAGATCAACGCGGATCTACGGCCTTGTTGCTTGCAACATATTACGGACACGAAGCCGTAGTGGAGTATCTTTTAAAGCGCAACCCAGAGATCAATGCCCAAGATCAAGCCGGGAATACGGCTTTGATGGGGGTTTGTTTTAAAGGCTATTTGAATATAGCTAAAATGCTTATCCAAGCGGGGGCCGATGTCAACAAGACGAATTTCAATGGAGCTTCAGCGCTTATCTATGCGGCCATGTTCAATAAAGAAGAACTCGTGGCTTTATTGTTAGAAAATGGCGCCGATACTGGTCAAAAAGACGAAAGAGGTCTCACTGCAAAGGATCATGCTCAAATGCAGGGATTTTCAAATTTGGTGGCTTTAATTGCATCTTATGAATAAGAAGCCCAATTTAACCCTTGCAATTTTGCAGCAGGATCTGGTTTGGGAGAATCCGCAAGCCAATCGAATGCTTTTTGAAAACATACTGTCAGAATTGACAAAGCCTTGCGATCTGGTGGTCTTGCCCGAGATGTTCACTACGGGTTTTAGTATGAATGCTGCGGACTTGTGGGAGGAACCAGACGGCCCAACTACACAGTGGATGAAGCAGATGGCGGCAACTCATAACACAGCCATCACAGGTAGTATCATCATCAAAGAGAACAACAAATTCTATAATAGGTTGCTTTTTGTATATACCGACGGAGAAGTTCGCACCTACGATAAACGTCATTGTTTTACTTTGGCGGGAGAACATGAGGTCTACACACCAGGAACCGACCGCTTACAAGTGGAATTAAACGGTTGGCAGATCTGTCCGCTTATCTGCTACGATCTGCGTTTTCCGGTATGGGCGCGGAACACTTCGGATTACGATCTGTTGCTTTATGTTGCTAATTGGCCAAAAACTCGGATAAAGGCTTGGGACACACTCTTGCAAGCGCGGGCCATTGAGAACATGAGTTATTGTGTTGGAGTAAACCGAATTGGAGAAGACGGTAACGGCTATCCATATGTTGGACATTCTGCAGTTTATGATCCTCTCGGGGAGCTGATTTCTACTGCGGATTTTGAATCGACCATTGCTCAAATAGTTGAACTAGACGCTGCGTATCTGCAAAAAGTACGCGACAAGCTCCGCTTTTTAGACGATAGAGATTCTTTTAATCTGGAAGTCTAAAGGTCACCTCTCGAATCCAGTTAGAATTCATTTCTTCTGCGCCTTGGGTGTAGAAAACAGGCTCTGCCTGCGTCTTGTTTAAAAAATTACCCGGATCCCAGCGGCCGTTACCATTTAGATCGTAAATAACGCGTATGTAATATTCCCCTGGTGCAATGTATTGAAACTTTACAGGCTTGGCTGCTGTAAGATAATAGGAGTCATCTAGGTCGCCGTTGGATTTGACCAGCTCCACGATCACAGGATAAGACTTCACGTTGGCAAGGTTTACTGTAAGGGTACCGAAATCGCTATAATTCTGCGTGGCTACACGGTAGTTCAAGGTGTCATTCTTATTGCCAAAGTAATCGGTCAAGGCACCTGGTAGGATCTCTATATTATAGGTTTGAGATTCCTTGTATTCGAAAGGGAACTCCACGCGATTGTATAGGCTGTCAATCTTGTAGTCAAAGACTATCTGCATCGAATCCTTATTGGTGATCTTGATTAGTTCTGGCAGTACACTGTCTATAGGCGTGTCACTTTTTAAAGCGAATACCTGATCAAAATCGATACGTCCGGATTTCTCTGCACGGACATTCAGCGTGTCCAGATTAAAATCTCTCCAACGCAGCACCAAGGTGTCTAAAAGGTCTTGGTTCTTAGCGTGGAAGATCAGACTGTCTGCTTTGATCTTTGGGCGGATCCACAAACGAATACTGTCTCTTTCTTGGTCTTTGGTCTGTCTGGTCTCAAAACCATTGGCTGGAGCTGATAATGCTACCTTTAGACTATCAGCAGCACCGCGATAACCAAACAGCACTTGCCCTCCAGAAACTTGAACGGGACGCTCCAAATTATAATCCAAGACCTCCTTAAATAAAGACAGCTCGTAAGTTGTATCTGCAGGGACTTCAATGTACTGATTCAGATAGCCGATCTTGTCTTGCCCAGGCTCAAAGGTGTAATTGAAGTTAGAGTCCTTCATGGCCGTGAGCAGGTATTTTCCTGCCTTTAAATTCTCTAGTGCAAAGCTCGAGGTACTATCGGTCACATTGGTGATATAGTAAGGTTTTTCTAAAAAGACCACGGAGTCGGTATAGGTAGAATCTACCTGATACAACATGACCGTAAGATCTTTTTCTGGCTCGCGCAAAAAGGCATCTTTAACACGACCGCTTACCGATAGGCTGTCTATATAACTGCCGGTTGAGAAAACATAACGGTAATAGGGATATTCGTTGTTCTCATTATTATCTGCGATACTCTTTCCAAAGTTTATGGCGTAAGTAGTATTGGGCTTCAAGGTATCGTTGATCTTGATCTTGATGAACTTGGCAGCACCCAAGGGTGAAATATCTGGTGGATTATCAAAAGGTGGCGAAACGATCATTTGCCGCGAGGCGTTGTTGAGCCTGATATACTCATCAAAATAGATCCGGATTTCCTTAGCGTCAAAATTCACGCTGTAGTTTTCCGGAACAGTGCGAATAACAACGGGAGCAATGGTATCTCTAGGGCCACCTTCTGGGCTGCCTTTTTTTGCACAAGAAGCAGGGCTCAAGGCTAAAAGGGCGGTCACTGCGATCGCTAAAAGTGCTTTACAAAAGGCGGGCAATTTCATCTATTTAAAAATTTTTATTCCCTTGGTTGTCAAGCAAATAAAAAATATTTGCATAGATCAACCGCTTCGCTTTCGCACAAAAATCTTAATTATAGCAACGGGTATGCTAATAACTAAATTTGTTTGTGCTCATTTCATAATCGGCAAAGTAACAACTATCTCTGTTTTTTTACGGACTATACCGCTACTTTTTTGGTTCAGCTTATTCGGTTATCGCAATAGTAGCAAAACTCAGGCGTACATCCGCAGCGTTTAACAGCACTTTTGCACAGGCTTCTAAGGTGGCTCCGGTGGTTATCACATCGTCCACTAATAATATGTGCATACCTGCTTGAGGTTCAAATGATCTGCTGCATTTAAACCGATGCTCCCGTTCAAAACGATGTTTGCGATTCAGTTTTACGCTAGATCGTGCGCTGTCTATACGCTCCAAAGCCTTAAGAGCTACTTGAGTTTGGAGTGTCTCGGCCAAATCCGCAGCGAACTGATCTACTTGATTATAGCCACGTTTTCGCAATCTTTTTTTGCTGAGTGGTACAGGTACAATTAAATCAAACTCGGGCTTCACTTCCAGTTGATTCAGCAAGGTTCCCATCCGAAGCGCAAAATAAGACCCTAATTGTTGCTGCCCTTTGTATTTGAGTTGGTGCAATAAGCGTTGTGTAAGATTGGTTTGTTCAAACCGCAAGAGCGAAAAACCGCTCTCTAGATCCAAAAGGCCATAGAATCTTTGGGTAAACAGATTATTTTTGATATTCTTTGGGAAGCAAATAGCCAGTTCATTCTGACAATTAACGCACAAGACCTGCGAACCATTAGCAAGTCTACGGTCACAACCGCAACATAGGTGCGGAAAAAACAGCTTTAACATTTTAGAAAGGATTATTCGCCAAAAAGAGGCGTTATATGGGAAGTGACTGCTACCTTTGCATTCTCACAATCAATGAAATATAACAAATAATTATATCATGAGTACAGAAAACAGCACAACCAAATTTAAAGTGCTAATAGGCGTATTGGCCTTTTTACTAATCGCTTTAGGCATTTACACGGTAAGTTTATACAACAGCAGCCGTGAAACCACCAACAGCCTTACCGAAGATAAAGTAAAGATCGAGGCTGAGCTGGAATCGCTGATCAAGGAATACGATGTGGTGATCCAGGAGAATGATATTAAAGACAAGGATCTATTGGCTGCCAAAGAACGCATTCAGGTGCTATTGGATTCGGTTAAGGACTCAGAAGCTAACATGGCTTTGATCCGTCGTTACCGCTCTGAGATCGGGCGTCTTAAAAATGAGCGTCTGGAACTCTTTAAGCGTGCCGACAGTTTGATCGCGCTAAACCAAGTACTGCTTACAGAAAGAGACAGTACAGCGACCATCTTGTCTCAGACATTAAGAACAGTTGATTCTGTAGCAATTGAGAACCAAACTCTGGCAGAGACCGTTGCAAAAGGAGCGGAAGTAAAAGTAGCAGACCTAGCTGCAGAAGCCGTTATTGTGCGCAACAGTGGTCGAATTGTAGATACACGTCGCGCCAGTCGTGCAGATCAGATCCGTTCTTGTTTTACACTAACTGAGAACGCTATTGCCAAGCCAGGTGATCGTTTGCTATTGGTGCAAGTTATCAATCCGAAGAACAACGTTTTGGGAGACAAAGCGGTTATGAATTTTGAGGATGAGACCTCACTGACCTACAGTGCAACGACCAAAGTGTTCTATGAGAACGAAGAACTAGACGTTTGCGTTATGGTCAAGGCGGCAGAAGAAGATCTAGTAGACGGTCTTTACACGATCAACGTGTTTGACGGAGCAAAACAAGTGGCCTCGACCACCCTTACGCTCAAGTAATTAGTAGCCTTTAAAAAAACAGAGCCACTGCGATGCTATCGTGGTGGCTTTTTTTATTTTTGCGCCATGGCACAAAACGACGATCAATTCAAGCGCGTCATATCGCACGCAAAAGAATACGGATATATCTTTGGATCCAGTGAGATCTATGACGGCCTTAGCGCTGTTTACGACTACGCTCAGAACGGGGTAGAGTTAAAAAAGAACATCCGCGACTACTGGTGGAAATCTATGGTGTATATGCACCAGAATATTGTAGGGATAGACGCTGCTATCCTTATGCATCCAACCACCTGGAAAGCTTCTGGGCACGTAGATGCTTTTAACGACCCACTGATAGACAACAAGGATTCCAAAAAGCGTTATCGTGCCGATGTGCTCATTGAGGATTATTGCGAGAAGCTCAATCAGAAAGCGCAAAAAGAGATCGCGAAGGCGCGCAAGCGTTTTGGAGACAGCTTTGACGAGCAGCAATTTGTGGAAACCAATCCACGGGTCATTAAATACCAAACCCAGCAAAAGGAGATCTTGGAACGCATGGCGCGTTCTTTAGACAAAGAAGACCTGGCCGATGTCAAAGCTTTGATCGAAGAGTTAGAGATCGCAGATCCTGTTTCTGGATCTAAGAATTGGACCGATGTGAAGCAGTTCAACCTTATGTTTGGGACTAAACTCGGAGCCTCTGCCGAATCTGCAACCGATCTTTATCTGCGTCCGGAAACCGCACAGGGAATCTTTGTGAATTTCTTGAACGTTCAGAAGACCGGTCGCATGAAGATCCCATTTGGAATTGCCCAAACCGGAAAAGCCTTTAGAAACGAGATCGTGGCGCGACAGTTCATCTTTAGAATGCGAGAATTCGAGCAGATGGAAATGCAATTTTTTGTGCGACCAGGCGAAGAACTCAAGTGGTACGAATACTGGAAAGAGACCCGACTTAAATGGCATTTGTCATTGGGTATGGGTGCCGACAATTACCGTTTCCACGATCATGAGAAATTGGCGCATTACGCCAATGCAGCAGCAGATATTGAGTTCAACTTCCCTTTCGGATTCAAGGAATTAGAAGGAATACACTCCAGAACTGACTTTGACCTCAAAGCACACGAAGAACACTCGGGCAAGAAACTTCAGTTCTTTGACCCAGAACTGGGTGAAAGTTATGTACCTTATGTGGTGGAGACCTCTATTGGTCTTGATCGTATGTTCTTGGCAGTGCTCTCTCACAGTTTAGAAGAAGAGCAACTAGAAGACGGTAACTCACGTACAGTGCTAAAATTGCCGGCGGTCTTGGCTCCGGTTAAAGCGGCAGTACTTCCGTTAGTAAAGAAAGACGGATTACCAGAATTGGCGCAGTCTATAATCGACGAGCTGCAATGGGAGTTCAATGTGCTGTATGACGAAAAGGATGCGGTAGGAAGAAGATACCGAAGACAAGATGCCCTGGGTACTCCTTTCTGTATCACCGTAGATCACCAATCCCTAGAAGACAAAACGGTGACTATCAGACATCGTGATTCTATGGAGCAGGAACGTGTTGCCATTGCTGATCTGGGTAGTATCATCTCAGAAGCAGTAGCGATCAAAACTTGGTTAAACAAGTAATCCCTAGTAATTTAGTAGGGTAAATTTAACAAGTTTACTTTCAAGACCTTAGCGAGAATTCCTTGAGAATCAGTATGTGGGCATTCGCATTATTATGCTGATAATCAATGCGATATTTGCTATTTCAGCCCAAAATTATTGCCTCAATTCGTTGTTGTTTTAGTGGAAAGCACGTACATTAGATGACTTTTTAACTAATGTGCTGACTAAAAACTAAACTTTAACATGAGACTGAAAAATTATCTTTCGGTGCTAATGTTGTTGCTCGGTGTGCTAACACTTCAAGCGCAACAAGGCCCGATATCAATTGGGACAGTTGACAAGATGACCTATGTAGAGCCACTTGCTTCTCGCTCCTCTCTAATTCCGGCGACTAATGTTGCTAAAGAAGCTCAAGACGGGCGTATTCGTTCCAGCTGGATCAAATCTGTACCGGGAAAAGGCTTTGGGTATGACCCGAATGCACAAACAAGAGACCCTTATTCTGTAGCAGGGATGATCCCAACTCGCGGAACTGGTTTTTCTTTTACTTCTGCTTTCACTTCTTCTTCGCCAACGGATCCTGCCGGAGCTATTGGACCTAATCACTATTTCGCAGTATTCAACACTGGATTTAGAATTTTCGAGAAGGACGGAACACCGCTTACAGGGCAACTTTCGCCGCTTAACATTTTTCCAGATCCAGGATGTTGTGACCTTACTGTTTCTTATGACAACGATGCAGATCGCTGGGTAGTAACATTCTTAGGTGCGGGAGCTCAGATCGCCGTTTCGGATGGGCCAGACCCATTAACTGCCGGTTGGTTTGTTTACGAGGTTTCTACCATTAATGATTATCAGAAACTTTCTGTATGGAGCGATGGTTATTACATTACAGACAATATTTCTTCACCAAGTTTGCGTATAACTGCTCTTGAGCGTGATGCAATGCTTGCAGGAGATCCAGGGGCTCAGATCCTATCATTTGGATTACCAGGAATTGCTACCAATGGTTTCTACAGCCCTCAGGCTTTCAACATTTCAAACGACAACTTTCCTGCTACAGGATCTGCTCCTATCGTTTTCTTACAGGATGATGCCTTTGCTGGCGTTGATCCAGGAAATGACCACATCGGACTTTGGGAAATTGATGTGAACTGGGCAAGCCCAGGTAGTTCTACTGTATCTGCGAAACAAGAGATTCCTCTAGATCCATTTACTTCAGTTTTTGATGGAGGATCTTTCTCTAACTTGCCGCAACCAGGTGGTGGAGCTGTGATCGATGCGATCCAATCAACTATTATGAATCAGGCACAGTTCCGCAAGTTTCCAACGTATAATTCTGCGGTATTCAACTTTGTAGAAGATGCTGACCCAACTTCCGGCAAGCTCGCTGCTATTCGTTGGGTAGAATTGCGTCAGGATGGCGATGGACAACCATGGTCTTTGTTCCAAGAAGGAACTTATATCGCACCAGACGGAAAGCACGCCTGGATGGGATCTATGATCATGGATAATGCCGGTAATATCGGTATGGGTTATATGGGTATGTCAGGACCAACTACTCCAACTACTGTTCGTGTAAGTTCTTACTATACCGGACGTTTTTCTACGGATGCCCCTGGCGAAATGACCGTGGCAGAGACTTTGATCGAGCCTGGAGTGGGGAACCTTCCAAACTTCCGCGCGGGAGACTATAGCAAGATCGATGTGGACCCTGCAGACGATCAAACCTTCTACTTTGTTAATGAGCAAGTGATCTCTGGAGGTCGTGCTAACATCGTAGGAGTATTCAAATTAGCGCCAGACCTAGACAATGATACTGGGGTGATCGCTATAGTACAACCAGACAGTGGAACACTTTCTTCTACAGAAACTGTAGAGGTAGTTGTTCGTAACTTCGGATTGGTTGAGCAAACTAACGTACCTGTTTCTTTCAACGTAGATGGAGGAACCGATGTGACAGAGATCGTTGCTGGGCCAATTCCACCTTCAAGTAATGTGACCTATACCTTTACTGCTACTGCAGACCTTGGTACTATAGGAACTACTTACGTAATTAACGCGAGCACTGCTCTTGCTGGAGATGAGTTTGCTGCAAACGACGGTATTTCTAAAGAAGTGACCTACCTAGAGGCTAATGATGTAGGTGTAACTGCACTTAACAGTCCTTCTTCTGGATCTGGTCTAACTGCTGCAGAGACGGTAACAGTTACTATCACTAACTTCGGAGGCGAGACGCAAACGACTATTCCAGTTTCTTTTGCTATAGATGGAGGTACTCCAGTTTCTGAAACTTACACAGGTTCTATTGCCAGTGGTGAATCAGACACTTATACTTTTACAGCAACAGCGGACCTTTCTGCACTTGCCACTTACGAGTTTGTAGTAGGAACTTCACTTGCTGGAGATGCTGACACTTCTAACGATGCAATAACTGTTGAGGTAGAGAACACTGTTTGCCAGCCAGAAGGTAACTGCGAAGGCTTTGGCGATGGGGTAACCATGCTACAGCTTGCAGATCAGGATATCATTGTAGATTGTAACTCTACCGGATACGCTGACAATACGGATATCGTATTTACTTTCATGCTAGAGGACAATCCCTACGATGGAGTGCTTCAGATGGGATGGCCAGATTCTTCTTATGCGATGTGGATCGACTGGAACGACAACTTTGTTTTCGAACCTACCGAGATCGTAGAGTCCGGAAGTGTTGCTACAGCCGATACAGACTTCCCTTTCAACATTGACCTATCTGTATTCCCTGGTCTAACTACCGGAGAGCACCTTATGCGTGTTCGTGGAGAGGACACTAGTGGAGATGGTAATGTATTAGATCCTTGTGATGACTTGCAATTTGGTCGTACCAACGATTACACTGCTAATGTTACCGGTGTTCTTGGTGTGGACGAGCAAGGAATTGCCGATGCTGACTTGATCATCAGTAGCTCAGATCAGAAGGTTTTCCAAGTTACTTTGAGTAACCCACAAATTACTTCAGACCTTAACATTCAGGTACACAACGTAATGGGACAAAAGATCCTTTCTAACATGATCGCGAATCAAGGAGGGACTTTCACTTATACGCTAGACATGTCTTATGTTTCTAGTGGAGTTTATCTTGTACGTGTTGGTAACGCCAACTACGGAAAAGTTAAGCGAATCATAGTTAAGTAATTAACTAACCAACCAATCCTAAAAGGCGGAATTTTCATTCCGCCTTTTTTTGTATCTCAGTGATACTTACCGGGCCTGCCATATCGCAGCGGTTCATACGTCTTAAACGACTGAACTTAACCCAAACCTCCAATTGATCTGTTTTGAATTCGTCTTTCAGGTCTATGGGGTCTACGTATTCATTTTCTAGTTTAAGCACTACTGGACAGCCAGAGCTTTCTGCCTGAACCACTACAGTAGCAGCTTGATATCCTTCTGCTGTCATCATTTGTTCTTTAGCGGCTTTTGCTGCGGAGTCTTCCTTTGCTTGCTGGCCCGAATTGCAAGAGGCAGCAACACAGAATACAAAGGCAAATAGTGATAATAAAGGTCTCATATATGGAGGTTTGAAATCACAAAGTACAAAGAACGTACCGAATTAGAAAAAGGCCCTCAGCTGCACGCTACCTGTGTGTATGGCTTTGGATTGTTCGCTTTTACGTCCGAAGTAAGAGAGGTTAGCATCTAAATATTTGGTGATCTTTTGCTGCAATAGCAGATTCCAAGTAAAGTTGCTTCCTGGCTGTAAGCCTTCTAAGATCTGATAAGCGACAGGAGAAAAGGTACTGCCGCTAAAGCTGTTATCTATATAATTGAACTCTGCGGTAATGGAGGCGTTCTGTGATTTGTTGTAGGCGAACAGCAGCGTAAATCTGTGTTGATCCAAGGCTTCTTCTCCTATGGAATTGGCCTTTCCGGTAAAGGTGTACCCCAGGTCTAAACGAGTGGTTTTATTCCAGAGGTAAGATAGCTTCGGATTGTAGGTTTCCACCTCGATACTAAAATTGCGACTCGGGAAGTTTTCTGCCAGGCTTTCATTTTCAGACCATATACTTCTGGCATTGAGTAGAAAGAATGTTCCAATTTTATGATTGAAATTAAGCTGGTGACTGCGCAAACGATTCTCTTGCAATCCTGTGGCCAGTAAGTTGTTATTTGCAGTATTCAGATAGGTATAACTGGTTGTATATCGTTGTTTTCCTCTATTAAAAAAGAGCACATTCTTAAAATTGAGTTGCAAACCTAATTGGTCATCGCCGCCATCCTCAAAAGGATTGATCTTAAAGCGTCCATCATTACGCCTTACTTTGCGATCAACCAAATAAGAGGCTTGATTGTAAAATTTAGACAAGAGTTTCTTGAACTTGTTCTCGCTGGTAGCCCATTGTTTGGGCTGTAAGGTGATGCTCTGGCTAAAGGCGTTTTGATTTATGGGTACAAAGGTTCTGTTGGGCAAAAGCACACGGACATATTCAGCCTCGTCTTGAAACTGCGCAATCTCAAATTCGTCCAATTCTTGTATGCCGTTGCCGTTATAATCGTTCCAGGTGTAAATTCCCTGCCCGGGTTCTACAGCAACATAGGTGAATTCTTGTTGCGGCACTACTCCGCTGTTAGATTCAAAAAGAGTAGTGGCTACCAAGGCGCCTTGCCACAACCGCTGATTGTAACTCAAACGGCCATTGAGTACTTGTTCGTCTGGCATCTCGGTTTGTTCAAAGCGCGTTCGGCGATAATTGGCAATAAGGCTTAATTGCGTGGCTTGTGTATTTAAGATCCGGGTCTTGGCGTAGTAAGAGGCGGCCTTCGCTACCCGTTCTAAACTGTTGTTCATCACACTGTCGGTGACGCGATTTATATAACCTACTTCTAAATAGACTTTAGTAGAATCACCTACGCCTGCGTAGGCCTGATATTCACTAAAACGCTGACTTAATGGTGTAAGCGAATCGTTGACCACCGCACGTTGTTGGTTGTCCTCAAAATTGAACTTTCCACCAGCCCAATACTTGCCCAGATTTTGTCTGGCATTTACAAAGACTCTTGCAAATTCCGAATCCAAGCTGTCTCCGCTACTATTGAGTATACTCGCAGAGATCAAGGCCTGTGTTTTTTTATGTTGCAAATTACTGGTCAGTACATGTCTAGACCCGTTAAAACTGCCGTCAAAATTCAAGTATTGAAATTCATAGCGAGCAGCACCCCATTTCTTAAGAGCTCCTTCTAAACCTCCAATGGCATAGGTTTGATCTCCATCGGGCATAAAGAGGTTCCAGTCTCGGGTAAATTCCACATTAAAAAGCCGTTCTATGGACTGGTATTCTTCTTGTAGATAATTGACATTGGCAAAGGCGTCTAATCGTGTCGCAAGACTGTCTTTGGCCAGCAATCTTTGTGCTAGGGTCAATCGTGCTGCCAAACCGTTGTTGTTGTCATCGTCTATATCGGAGAACAAATTCCGGTCACTGCGGCTAGCACTGAGCTCAAAACCAATTTGTGTTTTTTCTGAGGGGCTATAGCTACCGTAAAGACCACCAACTTGAAGCAGGGTTGGTGCTACCAAAGGAACTACTGGGGCGTAATCTCCTTGAGGCACACCGCCTACCGGGGGAACAAACTCAAAGATCCTGCTTATGGTATTTTCTGATTGGATAATGTAATTCCCGTTATTAGGCCCTACAAAGCTGAATCGAACATTGAAAAGTTCATCATCTGGATTGTCAGAGAACACAAATGCTTCTATGCCTCCTATAGTTTCACGACGATAAAGTATCTTATTCTCAGAAAAGGTGTCTGGCACAGTAGAAGGCGCATTCATTAAGCTCAGATCGTCTCCAGCCGCCTGAAGCACGGCTACTTGATCTTCGGTCAAGTTTTGCTGTAGGGGCTGATTCTTTGCGTCGGATTCACTATAACCATAAGCGCTGATCTCAAAATTATCGCGTTTATAACCACCTTCTCCATACCCGATAAAGCGGGTGTAATTGCGATCGGTGAACTGATATTCCACCACGATACGCATAGAGGCATTGATAGGGAAAGTAGGGTTAAAACGAATTTCACCGGCATTGTAATCTATTACGTAGTCCTTGTTCTCACCGCGCTCCAAAAGCAAGCCATTCACAAAGACGCGTTCACTTCCAGAAATGATCAGAATGAACAATTCCCCATTGGGGCCAACAAGTTTATAAGGCCCTTGATTTCCCTCTTGTCCTGTAAAAGTGCTGCGGCTAAAAACCCCGCGTACCAAAGCCCCAGCCACTCCAAATCGAGATTCACTACTATCTTTGTGTTTTAAGGTTCCTCCAATAGATATCCCTTGGATCTTCTTGGTGAAATTCCCAAAATAGGTTCCGCTTTGAATTAAGTTTATATCCCCTGCGCGAATGTTCCAATTATCGCCGTAAAGCTCTACGAATATCTGATCAAACTCATCCAAATTTTGTGAGTAACCGCCTTCTTGAGTAGGAATATTGGCGTCTTGTATGGAAGCTCTAATAGACACTTTTTCGCTGAGTCGGCCAGTGATCTGCAGGTCTAATTCTGAATTTACCACCGCATTCTGATTGTTCCCAATGGTTACGCCTCGGGTAATGCTCCCGTTGGCATTAAGGCCTTGAAAGGGCGTACTATTTCGCTGGGTAGTGGCCTGCTGTAGGCTGTATAATCTGTCTAGGTTGCCACTGTTGGTCACAATTAGATTCGGGTCTAGATTTGCATAACGACGGGTGAGAAATTCTGGGTAACGCAGATAGCGGATCTCAACAGAGTCAGCTGGGGTGGCCGTTTTGAATCGCAAGCGAGCGCGGGTAAAGTCTATTTCGTATTGAGAGGCGTCTAGCAGTTGTCCATCCGCAGTATACACCTCAAAGAAATTCGGATTGATACTCACCGAATCCACCACCAGACTGTCTTGGGCGGCTACTCGAATACTGCGACGCAGTTTATCCTGGGCAAAGGTTCCCTGGCAGATCAGCAATACGATTACAAGTAAAGTTTGGCGCACCCTAAGGCATTTAATCAAGCTATATATAAAACTGAAAGGAAGTAGAATTATTTTGTTGATTTGTTAATGAAAATTTATGACTTACCGCTTCAGTAAATGTACAATACTGTCTTAACTTAGCATATTCGCCAGCCGTACTATTTTTCAGGGATAGTCGCTGTTCTGCGCTGGCAATAACAACTTATTTTATGAAGATCATTTCTTACAACGTAAACGGAATACGCGCGGCCATGAACAAAGGCCTAACAGATTGGTTACAAGCCGCAGATCCGGATGTGTTTTTAATTCAAGAGACCAAAGCCATGCAAGAGCAGGTAGATACTGCCGCTTTAGAAGCTGCAGGCTATCCGTACCATTATTGGTTCAGCGCAGAAAAGAAGGGTTACAGCGGAGTAGCTGTACTGTCCAAGCACGAACCCAAAAATGTAGTTTACGGCACTGGGATTGATTACATGGATAGCGAAGGTCGCAACTTACGTGTCGATTTTGATGAGGTCTCTGTAATGAGTTTGTACTTACCTAGCGGTACCAACGATGCCCGTTTGGGACATAAGTTCAAGTATATGGACGACTTCAGAACTTATATCGATGACTTAAAGAAAGAGGTGCCCAACTTGGTCATTGGCGGTGATTACAACATTTGTCACGAGGCTATCGACATTCACGATCCCGTCCGCAATAAAAAAGTGTCCGGATTCTTGCCGGAAGAACGCGCTTGGCTAGACGCTTTTATGAAAAGTGGTTTTGTAGATTCCTTTAGACACTTGAACAAAGAGCCTCATAACTACACTTGGTGGAGCTATCGCGCAAATGCCAGAGCAAACAACAAAGGCTGGCGCATTGATTACAATTTGGTATCTGAGCCTTTAAAAGAGAATATCAAACGTGCGGTGATCTTGTCAGAGGCCGTACACAGTGACCATTGCCCGCATATGGTAGAGCTCGATTTTTAAACTGATAATTGCTGTTGAATGAGATATAAAGAACTTCCAGGAACCGAAATAGAAGTAAGCAAGATCTGCCTTGGCAGTATGACATGGGGCCAGCAGAACACCCAAGACGAAGGTTTTGCGCAGATGGATATGGCCCTAGATATGGGCGTAAACTTTATCGATACTGCAGAGATGTATTCGGTGCCGGGGCGTCCAGAAACGCAAGGAAGCACAGAGACTATCATTGGTAACTGGTTTGCCGAGCGCAACAATAGAGACAAGGTCATTTTGGCAACCAAGATAGCAGGACCCAGCCCAACCTTTAAGCACATTAGGCCGAACCTTGGTTTTTCTGCGGATGCCTTAGAAGATGCTTTGCACAAGAGTTTGACTCGCTTACAAACAGATTATATCGATCTGTATCAGTTACATTGGCCAGAAAGAGCAGTGAATATCTTTGGGGTTCGCGACTACAACCACAAGCCAAATGCTCGCTGGGAAGATAATATTGGCGAGATCTTAGACCGTTTAGAAGTCCATGTGAAGTCTGGTAAAATCCGACATATTGCGGTGAGTAATGAAACTCCTTTTGGACTTATGCGATATATGGAAGAACACCGCAAAGGCAAACTTAAGATCGTTTCTACTCAAAATGCCTACAGCTTGCTGCAGCGCAGAGATGAGATTGGTCTTTCTGAGGTGCTTCAAATGGAAGACATTGGCTATTTGGCCTATTCTCCTTTGGCTTTTGGTGTACTCAGCGGTAAATACCTTAACGGGGCCATGCCTGCGGGAGCTCGCGTTACTTTGTTCCCAAATTACAACCGCTATAATGGTGAAGGTTCTCTTGCAGCAACCCAGGCGTACAAAGATATTGCAGAAAAGCACGGTCTGAGTTTAACACAGATGGCCTTGGCCTTTGTAAATGACAGGCCATTTATGACTTCGAATATTATCGGTGCGACCAGCTTAGAGCAACTAAAGGAGAATATAGAAAGTATAGAGATTCAGCTTTCTGAGGAGGTGATCCGAGAGATCAACGAGGTGCACAGCCGCATGCCAAATCCGGCAGCCTAACCAAATAAGATCCTAACCAGATCTGCAACCTTGGCTATTTTAACAACTTCTATAGTGTAGTCGCTGGCATTCACTTTGTTCTGATCTGAGATAACGATCCTTTCGAAGCCCAGTTTTTCCGCTTCGGAGATGCGTTGCTCTATACGTGTAACTGCTCGGACTTCGCCAGAGAGGCCTACCTCCGCAGCAAAACACTGTGATCTATCTACAGCTATATCCACATTAGAAGAAAGTACAGCTGCCGTTAAGGCCAAGTCAATCGCTGGGTCTTCCACGCGAATTCCACCGGTGATGTTTAGAAAGACATCTTTGGCTCCGAGTTTAAAACCAGCTCTTTTTTCTAGTACGGCCAAAAGCATATTGAGTCTCTTGACGTTAAAACCTGTAGCCGAGCGTTGCGGGGTTCCGTAAACTGCACTGCTAACCAAGGCTTGCACTTCTATAAGTAGCGGACGCATACCTTCTAAAGTGGCGGCAACTGCTGTCCCGCTCATGGGCTCGCTGAATTGTGAAAGCAGTATTTCTGACGGATTGGTCACTTCTCTTAATCCGCTGCTTTGCATTTCGAATATGCCGAGTTCGTTGGTGGAACCAAAACGGTTCTTATGTGCTCTGAGCAGGCGATACACATGATTTCGATCGCCTTCGAATTGCAGCACGGTATCTACCATATGTTCCAAGATCTTTGGGCCGGCAATGTTACCATCTTTAGTGATATGCCCTATTAAGATCACGGGGGTGTTGGTTTCCTTAGCAAACTGTAAGAGCTCTGAAGTGCTTTCACGGATCTGTGAAATGCTTCCCGCACCACTTTCTATATGGTTGGTATGTATGGTTTGTACCGAATCGATCACCAGGATCTCTGGTTGTACTTCGCCAATATGTCTAAAGATCTGTTGTGTTTGCGTTTCGGTCAAGATCAGGCAGTTGTCTGTATTCTCGGCCAATCTAGAGGCACGCATTTTTATTTGCTGTGCACTTTCTTCTCCGGAGACATATAAGGTCTTGGCTTTGAGTTGTAGGGCTACTTGGAGCATTAAAGTACTTTTCCCTATTCCGGGTTCTCCTCCCAGAAGTACCAAGGAGCCTGGAACCAAACCACCTCCAAGCACTCGATCTAATTCCGCATTGCCCGTCGCAATACGTCTTTGAGTCTCAAGGGAAATCTCTGAGATCTTTACTGGTTGAGGAGCACGCTTAGAAGATGTGGTTGCCGTTTCCCAAGTCTTAGACTTTTCGGCCTTTTGGAGCACTTCTTCGCTAATGGTGTTCCATTGCTTACATGAATTACACTGCCCCTGCCACTTGGCGTATTGGCTGCCACAATGCTGGCAAAAAAATGCTGTTTTGGTCTTGGCCATATCAAGACCGAAAATAGGCATATTTCTGCGTCCCGAGAAATCTGTAAAAGACTTCTTTGAAAGGAATTTTTGGCCAGTCATTTTAGTTCACTAAAAAAATGAGCCGCTTCACTAAATAAATACTGCTAAGGCTCAGGATTTCAGTTAGCTTGAACACTCAAAATAAACCGTACGTAATGAAAAAATTACTCTTTTTATTACTAGTTCTCCCCGCTAGTAGTCTTTTTGGGCAGGCTGTAAACGACGAGTGTGCCGACCGATTAACAATTAGCCCTGGCGTTGGAGGTTTTAACGAATTCAGCATAGACACCTCTACCGCGACAGAATCCTTAGACGCTTCCTGCGAAACTGCCAGTCAAGTGAACCTGGATGTATGGTATGAGTTTACCATGCCGGTAAGCGGAAACCTGAGAGTGACCAATGTTCCTAATACCGTCCGCTCTGTCTTATACGATAGCTGCTCAGGGACCGAATTAGCATGCTTTGGTGACGATGGGTTCTTTTATAATCTGGTTGGGGGAACCACTTATGTGTATCGACTCTCCGAACGAGACATCTTTGCCGGCAGCGTGAATTTTAGAATGGAAGCCTTTGCCAGCGCAACTAATGACGAATGCGCAAACCGACAAGCATTGACGGTATCTACAGCAACCACTACGGTAACTCCTTTAGATTACCGTGCTGCAACCGAATCGGTTGACGGGCCTTGTGAGACCGCTAGCCAAAATCAGTTAGATCTGTGGTACGAGTTCATTATGCCTGTGAATGGAAACATTCGTATTACAGGAATTCCCAATACAGTATTTCGCACCCTTTATGACAGTTGTGGTGGTGTAGACTTGGCTTGTGGTTCAGACGATGGGTTCTTCTATAACTTGACCTCTGGAACCACCTATGTGCTACGTATGTCAGAGCGCAGTCTCTTTGCCAGCGCAGATGACTTTACTATACAAGCCTTTGAAACTGCGGTAAACGATGAGTGTGTTAATCGCAACACCATAGTAGTGAATACAGGTAATGTCACTAATACTACACTAGATTTTAGAACTGCCACAGAATCTGTCGATGGTCCCTGTGAAGCGGCAGGAAACACCCAGCACGATCTCTGGTATGAGTTTACAATGCCTGTAAATGGAAACATAAGAATAACCAATATTCCTAATACTGTTTATAGAACACTTTATGATACTTGTGGCGGAGTTGATCTGGTCTGCGGATCTGACGATGGATTCTTTTACGATCTAACAGCTGGCACAACTTATGTGCTTCGGATGTCTGAACGCGGCCTTTTTGCCAGTGCAGATGACTTTGATATTGAGGCCTTTGAAACTGCTGCTAATGACGAATGTGCCAATCGCATAAACCTAGTGGTGAGTACCGAGAGTGTTACCAATACCACTTTAGATTATCGAACAGCAACGGAATCTGTTGATGGCCCCTGTGAAGCGGCTGGCAATACCCAGCAAGACCTCTGGTATGAATTTACCATGCCAGTCAATGGAAATGTTAGAATAACTAATATTCCCAATACGGTCTACAGAACGCTTTATGACAGCTGCGGAGGGATAGATATAGCTTGTGGTTCAGATGATGGTTTCTTTTACGATCTAACCGCTGGCACAACTTATGTGCTTCGGATGTCTGAGCGCGGCCTTTTTGCCAGTGCAGATGATTTTGATATTCAGGCCTTTGAGACCGTAGTTAATGACGATTGTGCCGAAGCTACAGCAATGGTTGTGGGTACGGTTAGCCCTATTGTTTATTCAATTGATTTTAGAGGCGCAACCGAAACAACGGACGGCAGTTGCGACACGGCAGGTAATACCAATTTAGATGTATGGTATACCGTTGAAATGCCTGTGGATGGATCTCTGGATTTATCGGGAGTTCCCAATACAGTGAATTTTACCCTTTATGATAGTTGTGGGGGAACAGAACTTGACTGTTTTAGTGATGACGGTAGTTTTACTGGTCTATCGGCAGGAGAACAATACCTTTTAAGGCTGCGCGAGCGCGCTCTTTTTGCTTCTTTTAGAACAGTAAATGTGGTTGTGACGCCAGATGTCATTGGCAGCTGTAGCAGTTCCACAACTTGGAGTGGTGGCAGTTGGTCTGCCGGTGTTCCAGATAAGACCACATCTGCAATAATTGCAGACAATTATGACACCGCGACCCAGGGTAGTATTTCGGCCTGTGAATGTACCATCAATCCAGGAGTAACTCTTACTATTGGTACAGGAGATTACCTGGAAACCAGTTTTAATATCACTGTGGATGGGAATCTTGAAGTAGCTCATGAAGGATCTGTCGTTCAAATGGATCCAACCGCTCAAACCATCAACAACGGCAGCATCAATGTCCGTAAATCCACCCCTGTACTTGCGGCCAAAGATTTCATGCTTATGGCGAGTCCAATGTCTGCGGAGAGCAGAGATGGCGTGTACAGCACCGCCTGGCGAGCTTATGGACACAATGCCGCCAATTTTAGCCCGAATCCGGATGTGGCCTTGGCGTTTCCTAGTGCTGAGGTCTTCATTGACGACAACGGGGACGACCGCATTTTACTGGGAGCAACATCGGCCTTGAATGCGGGAACCGGATATTTGGTATTCCCGCAAGCCACACCAACCGAAGCTGGTTTAAGCTACGATTTGGATTATACGCAAGGTACTTTGAACTCCGGCAATATTGCTTTCCCGATAGTGTACAACGGTTCCAGAGATGCCAGTTTTAATCTGATGGGGAATCCCTACGCATCCACCTTAGATGCCGTAGATTTCATTCAGGCCAATGCCATGATAGACGCCGTATATCTTTGGGAGCACAATACAGCGCCAAGTGCTGGTTTGCCGGGTTACTTGAATTTCAACTACAGTATGGAAGATGTTTCCGTTTACAATTTAACTGGTGGGATAGCTGCGGCTTCATCGCCAAGTGAGGTTCCCACAAGGTATATAGCCTCCGGGCAAGGTTTTGCTGTTAAGGCAACGGCAGCAGGAACTGCGGAATTTAACAACGGCATGCGTCGCAATTTCAATAACAACACCTTAAGGAGTACTGCGGAGTCTGTTTTGGAGGGTGATAGAATCTGGATACAACTCCAAGCAGCGGCCTATCAGGCTAGTAGTACTGCGCTTGTTGGATTCTTAGAAGGACAATCTGAAGCGGTAAACCCGGGCTATGACGCCAAACGATTGGCAACCTATGTTTCTGTTTATTCTCATACCCGCTGGGGTGACGAGCTAGGCATTCAATCGCTAGGTCGTTTTGATGATGAGCAGGTTATATTTTTAGGAGTCTCAAGCCAGCTACGCGGCTTTCATGAATTTAGCATAAGTGCTTCTGAGATAAAAGGTGTCGCTATTGAAAGATCCGATCTCTACCTCTACGACACAGAGCAAGACGTTTGGACCGACCTGAACCAAACAGCCTACCATTTTACTGCGGACGAAGGAAATCACCCATTCCGATTCGAGTTGCATTTTAAGAGACCTACTACCTCTGGGTTAGCAACAAGCATGAAAGCGTATCCTAACCCAACTTCTGGCAATGTGATGCTTCAGGCAGAAGCCCAAGAGATCACTGGAGCAAAACTCTATGATATGCTCGGAAGATTGTTGTGGAGTACTGAGCGCAGCTTTACGCAGATGGAATTAGACCTTAGTAACTATCCCAAAGCTACCTATCTGTTGCACTATCAAACTGCTGGAACTTGGCAGGTAACGCAAATTGTAGTGCGATAGTAATTAAAAAGCCCTGCAGTTGCAGGGCTTTTTTTTACCATCCAAAATCTTCTTTGATCTTGTCTGCTTTATCGAGCATCATATCTATGGTGATGAAATCCACCTCTTCTTTGTCATAAGCCCCTTGATAGGTACGCATGGCCTTTTTAGGTTCTCCCATTTCCTCGTAATAGCGCGCCAGATAATAATCACCTAGAACGGTGTCAGGGTATTGACTTCTGGCCAACTTTGCGATCTGCCCCAGAGCTTCCCATTTCTGGGTCTTCTCCGCAGCAGTTGCTACCGCAATAAAATCTTTTACACGAATGTCGTTCTCCAATCCAAAAAGCTCCTTGATGGTCGCGTATTTCTCTATAAGATAATCATACGGAGAGCCGGGAAGTTTAAGCAGTACTTCCTTGTATTCTTTTTTGCTGATGGGTCGGTATACCTGGAAAATCTGTTCCAGCGCTCGTGGAATTGCTCGCCCTACCAGCGAATAATGCGTTGCTCCTTCAAAATTGTCAAAATAGTACTGTAGGTTAGGGCTATCAATTGCCTTGAGTCTTTCGTTGAGATCCACGGAGATCTCCATAAGGTCTTTAACATCGTCAGTACCAGTGGCCAAGTAATAGAAGATCTTGTCCTCTATGCTAGGCAATCGTTCAGCCAAGCGCTCATCCATAAGAGGAGCTAGATCGGGACTCAAAGAGATATAACCCTGAAACAAAGGCGGTTCTTTAAAGAGGTAATAATTGATGTAGTTGGCCGTAAAGTCATGGCCCACAGCGATCACAAACTTAGCAGTGCGATAATTATCGTCTAAAAATGGAATGAGTTCCATACCGATAAACTCAAAAAAGGCAGCGCCTGTCTCGGCGGGGAAAAACTCAGTGTCGTCGTAATAACAGTCGTCATAGCGCTGGTCTCCGCCTTGCATGATACCTACAACTATGGCCTCTGGCATATCTTCCCAATACGAATAATAGTCTACGTTTCCGGCTACAGGCTCAAAGAGGTAATTGCCGTCTAATGCCAAGACAATGGGATAGACCTTTTCTTCTTCGGAGCTGTAGCTTCGCGGGAGCTGGATCTTGAGCTTTCTATTTGCACCCAATCGCTCGGAGGCAAATTCTTCATAAATAACTTGGGCTTGAAGTATCCCGCTATTGCAGATAGCGAGGATCAGCAGTAATAAAATACGCTTCATGATAAGGGACTTAGTTAATTACGCCCCGTAAGGTAAAAAATTATTTCTTGGCATTGAGAATGGGCAGTAGCAAGAAAGACGCTCCCCCAATAATGATGTTCAATACCGTTTGAGACCCCCAGATTACCCAGCCATAGGCTTCACCTTGTTCCTGCGGTATTCCAGAAAAGGCAAAAACAGCACCGATGATCAAAGGGTAGGGAAAGATCCCCAAGCCACCGTTGGTGGTGGACATAGAAAAGCTCCCCGCCACAAAGGCTACCATAATGGTACCCCAAGGAGTTTCTTCCATATTCGGCACGGCGTATTTAATTACCCAGAACATTAGGATATAGAAAATCCAGATCAGCAGGGTTTGAAAAATAAAGGCTCCTTTGCGCTTCATTTTTAAGATACTCTTGGTGCCGTCCAAGATGCCAATTAGAAAGGTGTTGATCTTTTGTAGCAATCGATTTTTACTGTAACGGATAACCCTAATAGCGATCAATAAGCCCGCAAATCCTATCGCTATGGCTAGAACTGCCCAAAGCGGATTCACTTGCTGACTTTCAAAGTAATTGAGCAGATTGCCGCTCTGTAGGGCAAAGGCTGTGGCTACAACGGTTATGAGCAGTATGAGGTCTGCTACACGTTCCGAGATAATGGTCCCAAAAGCTTGTTCAAACCGCACTTTCTCATAACGCGCAATGGTCACTGCTCTTAAGACCTCCCCAGATCTGGGAATGCCCAAATTGGCCACATAAGCCACCATTACAGCCATAAAACTATTGGCTAGTCTTGGGTGGCAGCCTAAGGGTTCTAGCAAGTATTTCCAGCGGTAGGCTCTTATAAAGTGACTCACAAAGCCCAATAAGAGCGAAACCCCGATCCAAAACGGATCGGCAGTTTTGATATTTTCCCAAAGCGCTGCACGAGAATCTGGTCCCATTTTGCTCAGGGAGAACCATATCAAAGCAACTCCTATCCCTATCGGAATTCCAACCTTAAGGAATTTGAGCAGGCCCTTTTTCAATGTGTGGATTATTGTAGGAGGTTATTCTCCTCATTCGGGAATACCAGCGCAGGTTTAAAATTCTTGGCTTCTTCCATACTCATGATCGCGTAAGTGATCAAGATCAAGATATCGCCAGGGGCAACCTTACGGGCAGCGGCACCGTTAAGGGTGATCTCACCACTGTTGCGAGGCCCAGGAATGGCATAGGTCTCTAAACGCTCGCCATTGTTGTTGTTTACAATTTGCACTTTCTCTCCTTGCACAATATTAGCGGCGTCCATAAGATCTTCATCTATGGTGATACTGCCAATATAATTCAGATCGGCACCGGTAACTTTTACACGGTGAATCTTTGATTTAACTACATGAATTTGCATGCTGCAAAGGTATTAATTTTTTTACCCTAGTTGAGTCCCATATTATCGATCAACCTTACCTCGCCGGCAAAGGCCGCTACAAAGGCTCTATACGTATTACTAGGATGTTTGCGGTAAGCGGTTTGTAAATTATCGGTAGCCGCTATCTCAAAATACTCCAAGTCGAGCATCGGATTCGCGGCAAAGGCTGCTTCTGCCTCACGAACTAGCGCTGGAATCGACTTAGAATCGAATTCGTCTTGTGTCTTCTTTAATATCTTAAAGATAAAGGGAGCTGCCTCTAGTTGCTGCGGAGTCAATCTGCGATTCCGAGAACTCATTGCCAAGCCATTTTCCGCACGGTGAATCGGGCAACCTATTATTTCTACGGGCAATCGCTCTAAAGCCACAAGCTTGCGCACTATCTGTAACTGCTGGAAGTCTTTTTCTCCAAAATAGGCTCGTGTAGGCGATACAGCTCTGAACAACAGATTTAGTACAGTTCCCACGCCGTCAAAATGGCCTGGTCTGTGTTTGCCTTCCATGGCCGATTCAATAGCGCCAAAACGATACGACTTGGCCTGCACAGCTCCGCCGTAAAGATCCGCAGCCTCTGGAGCAAAGATCACGATCTCCGGATCTATAGCATTTAAAAACGCAACGTCTTGCTCAAAAGGGCGGGGATATTTCTCCAGATCTTGGGCATTATTGAACTGGGTCGGATTCACAAAAATGCTCACCACCACACAGTCGTTCTGGGCTAGCGCTTGGGTCACCAAGGATCCGTGCCCGTCGTGAAGCGCGCCCATGGTGGGAACAAACCCAATTTGTGCTCCGCTTGCGCGTTTTTGGCTCAAGGTTTGCTGTAAGGTCGATATGCTGGTACAAATGGCCATTTGAATCTGCTAGAAGGCCCGCAAAATTAAGAGTTTAGCGGGAATCTTCACTAATTTTTCGTAATTTTGCAGAGTTTTTGAAAAACATCACTAATTAACAATCCTGTATGAAAGATAAAAGAATCTTGTATGTGTCTTCTGAAGTAATTCCCTATTTGCCAGAGACCGAGATTTCTTCGATGTCGTTTGAAGCTCCGCGCTTAGTGAACAACAACTCCGGACAGATACGAATTTTTATGCCGCGCTATGGCAATATCAATGAGCGTCGTCACCAATTGCACGAGGTGATCCGCCTTTCTGGAATGAATTTGGTGATCAACGATATGGATATGCCGTTGATCATAAAAGTAGCCTCTATACCTAAAGAGCGTATGCAGGTTTACTTTATTGATAATGAAGAGTACTTTAAGCGCAAAGCAACCTTTGCAGACGAAGATGGTAACTTGTTCCCAGACAACGACGAGCGCGCTATCTTTTTTGCCAAAGGAGTTATAGAGACGGTAAAGAAACTAAACTGGGCACCAGACATCATTCACGTTCACGGTTGGTTGGCGTCTTTGTTCCCGCTTTACCTGCGTCAATACTACAAAGAAGAACCGCTTTTCGAAAACAGCAAGATTGTTACTTCAGTTTACAATACTGGCTTTGAAGGCACGTTAGATAGTTCCATGGTAGAAAAGGTCAAATTCGACGGAATCGAAGGAGATGCTCTAGAGGAACTTAACGAAGCCGATTACAACAGTATCATGCGTGTTGCTATCTCGCACTCTGATGCTGCCATTATTGGATCAGAAGAGATTCCTCAGGAATTGGAAGATTATCTTAAAAAATGGGATAAGCCTGTGTTAAACTTTCACAATAAAGATTCCTTTTCCGAAGCGTATTTGGACTTTTACAACTCCAAAGTGTTATAATTTTATGAAAAGCGTATTGAACAGCTTGAACACCTATCGCGTGTTTCTTGCGGCATTGGTGCTCGGAGCGATCACCGTTGCTTGTGATGAAGATTCCACTACTCTCGGTGGAAATATCATTGGAGGAAATAATTTCGAAACTAGCATATTTGAGGGCACTCAGATAGTATCTTATACTGCGCGTACCCCAAGAGTACAAACAAACGGACTGAATTCGTATCAGTTAGGTACCTATACCGATCCTATTTACGGAAGAACAACGGCCAATGTGTTAACCCAGTTGTTGTTCAATCAGCCTGGTCCGAATTTCAATGACGAGCCGGAATTTCAGACGGTGACCCTGTCCATCCCTTATTTCAATACTTTGGATATTACTGCGGATGAGGCTAACACCTATATCTTAGACTCTGTATATGGTGATCAGCCAGTACATTTGCAGATATTCAGGTCTAATTATTTCTTGCAGGATTTTGATCCTGAAACTGGATTCGAGGATCCACAAGATTACTTCTCAGACCAAGGGCCGACCTTTGAGAGTTTTATGGGCGAGTTGATCTATGAGGACTTAAGCTTTTTCCCATCCGCAGAAGCCATTACCATTAACGAAGGTGAAGACGACGAAGAGGTCTTAGAACCGCAATTGCGCGTGGAATTACCCGTTGACTTTTGGAATGAATTGATCTTGGATATGGAAGGTACTCCAGAACTGAGTTCCAACAATGCGTTTAAAGACTATTTTAGAGGCATGTACTTTAAAATTACCCCTTTGGGTGATGAGGGAGTACTGTTCTATTTTGATATCACGGAAGCATCTCTAGAGATCGCGTATACCTATCAGGCTATCGATGTTGCCGACACCGACGGCGATGGCGACACTACCGATACCATCACCATTGAAGATGAAGTAGGATTCAATTTCCAAGGAATTACCGTAAATGTATTCGATGCAGATTACAACCCTGCTATTGAATTGCTACTTGCAGATCAAGACACGACCAATGGAGAGCCTTACCTTTACTTAAAAGGAGGAGAAGGTTCTATAGGTGTCATTGAGCTTTTTGGACCAGATACCGATGGCGACGGAGAGCCAGACCAACTCACAGAGTTGAAGGCCAATGATTGGTTGATCAACGAAGCGAACTTAGAGGTCTTTGTCGATACAGATCAAGTGCCAGGCGGTAATAACGAACCCGACAGGCTCTTTTTATATGACATGGACAATCGTCGAGTCTTGATAGATTACGAATTGGACAATACTTTTGCCAATACGGCCAACGATTTTAAAAGCACGCACTTAGGGGCTGTAGTCCGTGATGCGAGCGATAATGGTATCAGCTATAAACTCAGACTCACCACACATCTGAACAACATCATTCTTAGAGATTCGACCAATGTTCGACTCGGCTTGGCGGTGGTTCAAGATGTGATCACTACCAACTTTAGAAAAGTAGAGAGTCCTTTGAGTGAAGATATCAATAATGTTCCTCCGGGAGGTGTAAACTCTCAGGAAGGTACTATAGTGCACGGTAACGCTTCGCCCGATGCGGCCAAGCGTCTTAAATTAACCATCTATTACACAGACCCCGAATAAGACCCAGAAATTATGTGTGGAATTGTAGGCTACATTGGCCATAGAGATGCTTACCCTATTATACTCAACGGACTTCGTCGTTTAGAATACCGTGGCTATGATTCGGCGGGTATTGCACTCTATGACGGAAATGATATAGAAATGTGTAAGACCAAAGGAAAGGTAGAAGACCTTTCTAAAAAGGCAGATGTACACATTTCCAAAACCGGACATTTAGGAATTGGACACACCCGTTGGGCAACCCACGGAGTGCCAAACGATATCAACTCGCATCCACACATTTCTAACAGTGGGGATTTGGTTTTAATTCACAATGGGATCATAGAAAACTATGCGACCATTAAGAAGGAACTAGAAAAACGCGGTTATTCCTTTAAGTCAGATACCGATACTGAAGTATTGGTCAATCTCATAGAGGAGATCAAGAAAGAAGAAAAGGTAAAGTTGGGTAAAGCGGTGCAGATCGCTCTAAACCAAGTGGTCGGAGCTTATGCGATTGCGCTGTTCGACAGAAAGAAACCCAACGAGATCATTGTTGCAAAACTAGGATCTCCTTTAGCAATCGGAATTGGTGATGACGAATTCTTTGTTGCCAGTGATGCTACACCTTTCATAGAATTTACCAACAATGCTATCTATTTGGAAGATGGCGAATTGGCTATTATCCGTTTAGGGCGTGAGGTTCGCGTGCGCAAGATCAAGAACGACAAATTGGTCGATCCTTATGTACAAGAGCTTCAGTTGAACCTAGAACAAATAGAAAAGGGTGGATACGACCACTTTATGATCAAAGAGATCTACGAGCAGCCATCGGTAATAAAAGACACCTATCGCGGGCGTTTGCTTGCAGATCAAGGGATTGTTCGATTGGGTGGTTTGGAAGATCACATTCAAAAGTTCATGAACGCAGACCGAATTATTATTGTGGCCTGTGGAACCAGCTGGCACGCCGGTTTGGTGAGTGAATATATTTTTGAAGAGTGGGCGCGAATTCCTGTTGAGGTAGAATACGCTTCGGAGTTCAGATACCGCAACCCCATCATCACGGAAAACGATGTGGTCATTGCCATTTCGCAATCCGGAGAAACTGCAGATACCTTAGAGGCGATCAAATTGGCCAAGTCTAAAGGAGCCTTTGTTTATGGAGTATGTAATGTGGTTGGTTCTAGCATCTCAAGAGAGACGCACAGTGGAACTTATACGCACGCTGGTCCTGAAATTGGTGTGGCTTCTACCAAAGCCTTTACTACACAGATCACTGTATTAACGCTTATGGCCTTGCGTTTGGCCAAAGAGAAAGGCGCAATGTCGCAAAGTAACTATATGATGCACCTGCGCGAATTGGATCTAATTCCAGAAAAGGTGGCAGAGGCGTTGAAGACCAACGATCATATTGAAGCTGTAGCCAAACAGTTCAAAGACGCGGCAAACTTCTTGTACTTAGGTCGTGGATACAATTTCCCAGTGGCTTTAGAAGGTGCTTTGAAACTCAAAGAGATCTCTTACATCCACGCAGAAGGATATCCGGCTGCAGAGATGAAGCACGGTCCTATAGCATTAATTGACGAGAACATGCCTGTAGTGGTGATCGCTGTGAACAGCAACCACTATGAAAAGGTGGTAAGTAACATTCAAGAGATCAAGTCACGCGACGGAAAGATCATTGCCGTAGTGACAGAAGGAGATACCACAGTTACCGAAATTGCCGATTACGTAATGGAAGTGCCAAAAACTCCGGAGGCTTTAACGCCACTTGTGACTACAATTCCACTGCAATTGCTCTCTTATCATATCGCCGTAATGCTAGGTAAAAACGTGGACCAACCACGAAACTTAGCCAAGTCTGTAACGGTAGAGTAAAAATTTCTCAAAAAAAGCATTTAAGCCTCCCATTTTTTCGGTTAAAGAACTATCTTTGCACCGTTAAAAATGAGGGGCTTATTAGCTCTTCTAAATGAAGAAATTAAATCCGAACAAATGTCAGACGTTTCAGGTAAAGTTGTACAAATTATCGGACCTGTTGTAGACGTAGAGTTTACAAGTGGTCAGGAGCTTCCACAAATCTACGATTCTCTAGAAGTTGCCTTAGGTGGAGGAACCTTAGTACTTGAGGTTCAATCGCATATCGGTGAGAACACAGTTCGCACCATCTCTATGGATTCTACAGACGGTTTGAGCCGCGGTGTAGATGCTAAAGTAACCGGGCAGCCAATCCAGATGCCAATCGGAGAAGATGTTTACGGACGTCTTTTCAACGTAATTGGAGATGCTATCGACGGAATTGGAAACCTTCCTAAAACAGGAGACAACGGACTTCCTATTCACCGCGAAGCACCAAAATTCGAAGATCTTTCTACTTCTACAGAGGTGCTATTTACCGGGATCAAAGTAATCGACCTTATTGAGCCTTACGCAAAAGGTGGTAAGATCGGACTTTTCGGTGGAGCTGGTGTAGGTAAAACAGTATTGATCCAGGAATTGATCAACAACATCGCAAAAGGACACGGTGGACTTTCAGTATTTGCCGGTGTAGGTGAGCGTACTCGTGAAGGGAATGACTTGCTTCGTGAGATGTTGGAATCTGGAATTATCAAATACGGTGACGACTTCTTGCACTCTATGGAAGAAGGCGGATGGGATCTTTCTAAGGTAGACAAACAAGCCATGAAAGAATCTAAAGCGACATTTGTATTCGGACAGATGAACGAACCTCCAGGAGCTCGTGCTCGTGTAGCACTTTCTGGATTGACTATTGCTGAGTACTTTCGTGATGGTGCCGGAGACGGACAAGGTAAAGACGTACTGTTCTTCGTAGATAACATCTTCCGTTTTACACAAGCGGGTTCTGAGGTATCTGCACTTCTAGGACGTATGCCTTCTGCGGTAGGTTACCAACCAACTTTGGCAACAGAGATGGGTGCTATGCAGGAGCGTATTACTTCTACCAAGAAAGGATCTATTACTTCTGTACAGGCGGTTTATGTACCTGCGGATGACCTTACTGACCCTGCTCCAGCGACAACTTTCGCTCACTTGGATGCAACTACAGTATTGTCTCGTAAAATTGCTGAGCTAGGTATCTACCCTGCGGTGGATCCACTAGATTCTACTTCTCGTATCCTTACTGCTGACATATTAGGAGACGAGCACTACAACTGTGCGCAACGGGTAAAAGAGTTGCTACAGCGTTACAAAGAACTTCAAGATATCATCGCGATTCTTGGTATGGAAGAACTTTCTGAAGAGGATAAAATGGCCGTAGGACGTGCACGTCGTGTACAGCGTTTCTTATCTCAGCCTTTCCACGTAGCAGAGCAGTTTACCGGTATCCCAGGAGTACTTGTAGATATCAAAGAAACTATCAAAGGATTTAACATGATTATGGACGGTGAGCTAGATCACCTACCAGAAGCGGCATTCAACTTGAAAGGTTCAATCGAAGAAGCCATTGAAGCCGGAGAGAAAATGTTAGCCGAAGCTTAATCACCAAATAATTAAAAGATGCATTTAGAAATCGTAACTCCAGAAGCAACACTATTTAGCGGCGAGGTAAACTCTGTAGCTGTACCTGGTGTTGAAGGAGAATTCCAAATGCTGAACAATCACGCAGCCACTGTTTCTTTACTTGGTCCTGGAACCGTTAAGGTTTGGGGCGATGTAAAGTTAGACGAAGACGTAGCCGATAAATTTACCCAAGGTAAAGACGGCATCACTCGCTTAGAGATCACTTCAGGAACTGTAGAGATGAGCGACAACAAAGTGATTGTCTTGGCAGATTAAGTGCTTATAACTTTATAACAAGAAAGCCTTTCCCTTATGGAGAGGCTTTTTTTATGCCTTAAATATTCGAAAAACAGGGGAAAACCCCCTTTTCTAAGGAATTCTAAAGTTCGAATTTTAAGGACTGTTCAGCTCAGAAGTATCTGGACAACGATTCTCACAACCAAACATGTCTATTCTTAGACTTAAATCCTTAGGAATGAAAAAACTACTCATTGCAATTGCGGCTATCGGATTAGCAGCATGCAGCGCAGACAATTCAGAAGAAATTCAACTACAGACCACAACGGCAGATAGAGTTGCAGCGATCATGGATTTGGAACCAGATCCTGAATTTGACAATTCTAACAGCGGACTATTTAAAGGAATCATTGCCAGCTATGACCTAAAGACCAAAGGAACGTTGGCAATAAACACCACCGAAAAAGGCGGTTTGGTAGCAGCGGCGAGATTACACAAGGTAAACGATGGGCTTGAGCGAGACGTCTATTTCGAAGGCGTTCAAGACGTGTCAGACCCGGAGCGTTTCTATTTTATTGGAGACCGCGGTTCTTTCAGCATCGTATTGAACAACGAGAAACGCCTAGTGGTAGAGCATTTTGATTTTGACGGCACCGATTCTTATGTGGTAGCCTATAAGCGCTCTCGCGGAGGTGATGTTTCTCTGGCCATGGGTACTTTCGATGACGATTATGCAACCCCTGGCGGCTTTGAAGGCAACTGGGATGCAATTCATCGCGGAGCTGTTTATACGTCTCCAGCAGGAGAGCACTCTACCTTTGCTACAGATCTTCTTATTGTGGATGAGATCGTGATCACTCAAGGGTCGAACATGTACATTAATCAAGATGGAGCACAAACGAATGACTCATTTACCGAAACCTGTTTTTACAACGAGACATTTCCGCATGTCTGGTTCTACGATACCGCCGGTTATCGTGAATTTATTGGCTACAATCAAACAACCACCTTTGCAACAAGGGTAGCTACTTGGTCTTTAGCTTATTATTTCTTTGGAGGGGAATTCATTTACGATACGCCTGCTTGTGGAACTTCAGAAGCAGCTGGTTACGGTACTTTCAGTTGGGATGGAAACAACGGTCGCTTGCGAGTTGATACATTATCAGACCTATAATCGAACTTAACTGAGATAAGAAAGCCTTTCCATATCGGAAAGGCTTTTTTTGTTTATTGCATCGTTAAGTACAACAAGGCTGCAATAGCACCCCCAATTAACGGACCCACAACAGGAATCCAAGCATAGTTCCAACCAGAATCGGTCTTTCCTTTTAGCGGTAAAATAGCATGCATAATCCGCGGTCCGAGATCTCTTGCCGGATTGATAGCATAACCAGTTGGTCCTCCTAAACTAATACCGACTGCCCATACTATAAAGGCTACAGGAATTGCTCCTAAAGATCCCAGTCCAATAATGCCTTCTTGTTCTCCAACAGAAAGCTCTGGTCCTACAATGTAAAAGACAGAGAACACCAAAACGAAGGTACCTAAGATCTCTGTCATCAGGTTTCTAAAGTTGTTGGCAATGGCTGGAGTATTACAAAAAGTGGCGCGAATTCCTAAGGCATCATCCGTAGCGTCATAATGATCTTTATGGGTTATCCAAAGGGCAAGCATCGCTGCCATAGCTCCAATGAATTGCGCCCCGATATACATCGGAACCTGCGACCATTCAAACAATCCAGCAATAGCTAGAGAAATGGTCACGGCAGGATTGATATGGGCCCCGCTGTATGGTCCTGCAATAAGAACTGCGACATAGACTGCCATGGCCCAACCTGTTGTGATTACGATCCAACCGGAATTATTTCCTTTGGTTCCTTTGAGTACCACATTACAGACCACTCCATTTCCCAATACCATTAAAATGAAGGTGCCCACAATTTCTGCTATAAAAGGAGTCATTTTTTATATTCTTTAGTTGTTTATTCTATCCAATTTGCTGCGCGTTTCACCGCTTTATGCCAAGTGCTGAGATACTCTTCTACTTGAGCCCGATCCATTTCTGGCTCAAAGCTGCGGTCTATTTTCCACTGTGACTTCAAGGAGTCCAGATCTGGCCAAAACTCAACAGCCAGGCCAGCTAGATACGCTGCCCCTAGCGCAGTGATCTCTAATAACTTTGGTCTTACTACTGGAAATCCGAAGATATCTGATTGAAACTGCATGAGTAAATTATTCGCTGTAGCACCGCCGTCTACTCGTAATTCTGCGCCGGCCACTCCAGAATCGGCTTCCATGGCTTTTACAATATCGTATACCTGGTAAGCAATACCTTCTAGCGTTGCTCTGGCAATATGCGCCTGCGTGCTCCCTCGCGTTAGTCCGACTATAGCGCCTCTTGCGTAAGGGTCCCAATGTGGTGCTCCAAGTCCGGTCAATGCAGGCACAAAATAAACGCCTCCATTGTCTGTCACACTGCTGGCCAAAGCTTCAACTTCTTTGGCATCGTCTATTAGTTTTAATCCGTCTCGGATCCATTGCACAGCAGCACCTCCTACAAAAATACTACCCTCTAAGGCGTAGGCCACCTGATCATCGATCTGCCAGGCTATGGTTGTAAGTAGGTTGTTTTTAGAATAAACAGGCTTATCGCCGGTATTCATCAGCAAGAAACAACCCGTACCGTAAGTATTTTTCACCATCCCTTTCTCGGTACAGAGCTGACCAAAGAGAGCGGCTTGTTGGTCTCCGGCTATACCGGCAATAGGAACAGTTCCGCCAAGTATTTCACTAGCGGTTACTCCGTAGACCTCGCTGCTGGATTTTACCTGAGGCAAGACCGTTTTTGGAATGTTAAGCAGTTGCAACAGCTCTTTATCCCAGTCTAAAGTGTGAATATTAAACAGCATGGTACGGCTGGCATTGCTCACATCGGTAACAAAGCTCTTACCATTTGTGAGTTTCCAGATCAGCCAAGTGTCTATAGTTCCAAAGCAAAGATTGCCCTGTTTTGCTTTTTCTCTCGCACCTTCTACATTGTCCAAGATCCACTTCAGTTTGGTCCCAGAAAAGTAGGCATCGATGATCAGCCCGGTCTTTTCCTTGATATTCTCAATATGTCCATCTGCTTTGAGCTGGTCGCAATACTTTGCTGTTCGGCGATCTTGCCAAACAATGGCATTGTAGATCGGCACTCCGGTTTCTCTGTCCCAAACCACAGTAGTTTCGCGTTGGTTGGTAATACCTATGGCTGCAACGGCTTCGGAGGTGACCTGAGCCGATTTGAAGGCCTGACGTACAGCGTAGAGCTGAGACTCCCAGATCTCCATCGGATCGTGTTCTACCCAGCCTGGCTGAGGAAATATCTGTTCAAAGTCCCTTTGACCAACTCCAGCATTTGTACCGCTGTGGTCAAACAGAATAGCACGTGAAGAGGTAGTTCCTTGATCTAACGATAGTATGTACTTTTTACTCATAAATCTGTTATTAATCCAGCATATATTGTGCGGCCAGATTGTTAAAGTTTTTAAGCTGTTGGTCTTGCCAAGACTGATCCTTGTTTAGTTCCGCAGCAAGTAAATTAGCAACTACTGGAGCTGCATCTACTGCAGCTCTAGCATCTAAAAATAATAATCTCACCCGTCTTGCCAGAACGTCCTCTACGGTTCTAGCCATTTCTTCTCTGGCGCTCCACACTACTTGTCCCTGGGTAAAAGGATAGTCTGGATGAATTTTTTCTGCGTATTCGGCTTTACTCGATTCAAAGTCTAAATAGGTCTCTAGCAGACTGCCGTACATCTGTAAATGAGGCAGACCAGACTCTTTTTGCTCGCTAATGTTTCCTTTAATAGGCAAGGATTTTGTGACAGAGACCGCGGGTTTGAAATTGTAGTCCTTAATTATAGTATCTACAACATCTTCTGCCATTTTTCTGTATGTGGTCCATTTGCCGCCAACAATACTCACCACCCCTTGTTCGCTTAGAATTTTATGGCTTCTGGAAACTTCTTTAGTGTTGGTTTCATCTTTTTTAGGTTTAGCCAATGGTCGAAGACCGACAAAAACAGATCGTACTTCATGGCGCTCCGGCGCTCTTGTCAAGTAAGCTCCTATGGTCTCAAGTATGAATTCGATCTCCGATTCCAAGGCCACCGGTTCTATCTTCGGTTTTTTGATCAGGGTGTCTGTTGTTCCAGCCAAGACCTTACCGTTCCATGGGATGATAAAAAGCACGCGTCCGTCGGAAGTCTTAGGGATCATTAAGGCTGTATCGCTCTGCAAGAATTCGCGGTCTAGAACCAAATGCACACCTTGACTCGGAACTACGGTCTTTTTATGATTAGGGTCTTTGAGTTTTAGCACTTTGTCTGTAAAGATCCCTGCAGCATTGACCACTACTTTGGATCTTACGGTATACACCTGCTCAGTTTCCATGTCCTTGACTTCGATACCTGCTGCGGAGCCGTCTTCATTGCTTAATAATCCAACCACTCGCATATGGTTCATAACCAAGGCTCCTTGTTCTGCGGCGGTTTGAGCCAAATTAACAGCCAACCTAGCATCGTCGAACTGTCCGTCAAAGTAAGAAACACCTTTGTGTAGGCCATCACGCTTTAAGGTTGGCAAGGCCTTGATAGTCTTTTGTTTGGATATCAATTGTGATTTACCTAGGCTGAACTTGGTGGCCAGTAGGTCGTAAAGCTTTAATCCAATCGTATAATAATAACCGCCCCACCAACTGTAATTCGGAATGATGAATTCTTGTCTTTTGAACAAGTGTTTGGCATTTTGCTCTAAAAGCCCGCGCTCTCTCAGGGCTTCTTTCACCATTTTTACATCTCCCTGCTGCAAGTACCGAACCCCACCATGAACTAGCTTGGTACTCTTACTCGATGTGCCTTTGGCAAAGTCATACCATTCGAACAAGGCCGTTTTATAGCCGCGACTCGCCGCATCAACAGCAATACCTAAACCGCTAGCACCACCACCTACTATTATAATGTCAAAAGGTTCTTGCTCGGCCAAACGAGCGAGTTGAGATTCTCGGGTATTCAATTGTTGGATTGTTGTTCTTGTTTAAAAATACCAAATAAAAAGAGCAATTTAAAGTACAATGCTGGGAATCAGGTTAAATTATCATTAGGAATCATTTGAGCGCCAACTCGTGACGCACTAAATTGTTTGAGCCGGTAAAATCTCTGTATTTTTGTGATGATGAAGCAGCTTCCGGATAAATTGGCAAAACGCTTAGAGCAACGCTTGCAAAATAATGCCTTGCGCAAATTAAGTGTTTACGATCCGACCTTCGACTTTTCTTCTAACGACTATTTAGGATTGGCTGCTGCGGAGTTTAACTCAGGAAATAAATCACAGAAGTTCCAAGGAGCTGGCGGCTCTCGTTTACTCACAGGGAATCACAAGGCTTATGAGGTATTGGAAACACAAATTTGCAGTTTCCATCAGTCGCAGGCGGCATTGGTCTTTAATAGCGGTTATGCTGCAAATCTAGGCCTCTTGGGAGCTATTGGGCAGCGCAGGGATCATATTTTTTACGATGCATTGGCCCATGCTTCTATTAGAGATGGCTTACAGCTTAGCAATGCCAAGAGTCTAAAGTATCGCCATAACGATTTGACGCACTTAGAAGAATTGTTAGAAAGGCACAAAGAGTCTACGGGCACCTTATATGTAGTTACAGAGTCTGTTTTTTCTATGGATGGAGACAGTCCGGATCTAGAAGCCTTGGTCAACTTGTCTGAACGTTATGGGGCCTACTTAATAGTTGATGAGGCGCATGCACTAGGTGTGATAGGAGAGCGCGGCCATGGACTTGTACAGGCTTTGCAAATGCAAGACCGAGTATTTGCAAGAATCGTGACCTTTGGGAAAGCCCTTGGATACCATGGTGCTGCGGTGCTTGGCTCAGAAGCCTTAAAGACCTATTTAGTGAATTTTGCACGTTCACTTATCTACACTACAGCTTTAGCCCAAGACATGGTCTATTCCTTGGCAGATCGGTATACTTGGTTGTCTAAATCTACCGAAGCTCTTAAGGAGATAGAAAAATTACATCGTAATATAGCATTATTACGATTATATACGGAAAAATATGGAGTAGACAAACACTTCATTGCATCAGATAGCGCAATCCATTCGGTAATAATCCCTGGAAATGACCGTGTAAAAACCTTGAGCGCCAGTTTAAATGAAGCAGGTTTTGGTGTACTGCCTATTCTAGCGCCAACTGTTCCCCAAGGAGTAGAACGTCTGCGGATATGTCTACACAGTTACAATGAATCTGATAGTATTGAAGGTCTTGTGGAGCGCATTGCGAGCTTTCTGAAAGATTGATTCAATTTCTCTAAGACCTTGCGTATTTTTGCACTATGCAATTATTTGTCACCGGAATAGGAACAGACGTTGGGAAGACCGTAGTGGCGGCTATCCTCACCGAAGCACTTCAAGCCGATTATTGGAAACCCGTTCAAGCCGGAGATCTGGAGAATTCAGATACGCATAAAGTTAGGCGACTGATCAGCAATGATAAAACGGTCTTTCATCCATCGGCCTATGCCTTGCAAATCCCAATGAGTCCGCATGCCGCTGCAGCGATCGATGGGGTAGAGATCGGGCTAGATAAGATCAAACGCCCTAAGACAGACAATCATTTGGTCATTGAAGGTGCTGGCGGCTTGTTGGTTCCTTTGAATAATAGCGATACCGTTCTCGACATTGCCCAGCCCAACGATCATATAATTTTGGTTTCCCGTCACTATTTGGGAAGTATCAATCACAGCTTGTTGAGCATAGCCTTGCTCAAGGCTCGAGGATTTGAAAACATCAGTCTTGTTTTCTCCGGAGATGAACATCCTACTACAGAGAACATCATCACAACCATGCATCCTGATGTACCTGTATTAGGACGTATAGATCAAGAACCTTACTTCGATAAGAACGTGGTCAAGGCCTACGCGGACGATTTTAAATCCAAGCTGCTATGAGTTTGTCCGATAGAGATTCCAAACATCTTTGGCACCCGCTAACTCAGCATAAACTTGCTGGGCCGGCTTTTCCGATAACTCGGGCCAGTGGTATTTACCTTTGGGATGAAGCTGGGAATTCCTATATCGACGCTATTTCGAGTTGGTATATCAGTATGTACGGCCATTGTAATCCGATGATTACTTCTGCCGTTGCCGAACAAATGCTGCGGATGGATCAGATAGTATTCAGTGGCTTTACGCACGAGCCTGCTATAGCAATGTCAGAAAAGCTCATGGCCTTGCTGCCTGAAAATCAACAGAAGGTTTTCCTTTCTGATAATGGCTCTACCAGTATCGAGGTTGCCGTGAAAATGGCCTTACAATATCACTTTAATCGCGCTGAAAAGCGCGATCTCTTAATGGCCTTTGAAAACGGCTTTCATGGCGATACCTTCGGAGCTATGTCTGTTTCAGGTTTAGATGTATACAACGGACCTTTTAGCGATTTTTCTTTGGAGGTCAAGCGGATAACCCCTCCCAATGGATCCAACAACGAGCAGGTTTTAGAAGACCTTAAGAAGTATTTGGCAACTGGACGTGTCGCAGCTTTTGTGTTTGAGCCATTGGTTCAAGGTGCTGCTGCTATGCAACTCAACGATGCAGCCGGTTTGTCTTCCATGATCGCGGCTTGTCATGCCGCAGGGACTCTTTGTATTGCCGATGAAGTCATGACCGGTTTCGGAAAAACAGGGACACATTTTGCCAGTGAACAGCTTAGCGAACTTCCTGATATTATCTGCTTGAGCAAGGCTCTAACCGCCGGGCTTTTGCCTATGGGACTCACTACCTGTACGCAAGCGGTTTACGATGCGTTTTACAGCGATCAGTTAGCGGATGGGTTCTTTCACGGGCATACCTACTCTGCAAATCCTTTGGCGTGCGCTGCTGCCATTGCCGCCATGGACTTGCTTGTATCCGAAGAGATCCAACAGAATATCCAAAAGATCATTGATTCCCATCGGGAATTCGATGCCGAGATAAAAATACATGATGCAGTGGCCTCCACCAGACAATGTGGTGTGATCTATGCCATCGATCTTAAAAAAGATATACCGCGTTACGGTAAAGAGCGCGACGCCATTTTACAATTCTTTATGGATCGAGGGGTGTATTTAAGGCCGCTTGGCAACACTATCTATATAGTTCCTCCGTTTGTGATCCAACAAGAGGAATTGCAGAAGATTTATGAAGTTCTTAGGGAGGCCTTAGTCGCTTTCGGTGCTTAGTAATCGGTTGTTGATCAGATCGTATTCCTGCTCGGAACCAGAAACTCTAAAACGGATGTATTTATAGGTCCACTCATCGCCAGATTTATCGCCCCAAACCAGTATTTCTCCGCTGTTCTTTGGTCCTTTTACGGGGATCTTTAGATCTGCTGTGCCTTGGTTACCCGAATAATTGATATTCCCTTGAGCCATACCTGACTCTTCTATAGGCTCACCCAATTGTTCTATGACCCACTCGCTTTCTTGAGCTTTTGTTAAGGCGGTCTGATAGGGCTTCGACTCTTTAAAAAGTGCCGATACTCCGGTGACCAATGAAACGACAAAAACTACAATTAAAACAAGCACGACTAAGCAACCTCCTGTTGGGAGTGCCCATTTCCAATTGCGTTGCCACCAATTTTTCTGAGGTAATACTTCATCCATAGTTTCTGATGCTTCAAATGAACTTTTAAAGGCCTATTTTTGCAGAAATTTACAAAATTTTGATGGACCACATAAGCATTTTAGGAATGTCTTCCGTGTCTGCATTGGGCAGCAGTTCTGCAGTTGTTTGGGAAAATTACCGTGCTGGTCAAGCTTTGTTTTCTAATGCAACAACACCATCTGGTCCTGTTGCTGTTGCTCGTTTATCGCAGCAGCTTGAGCAGGAGGTAGAACAGCTGGCTCAACAAAATCCCAATTACAAGCGACTGGACAGGACAGCCTTGTTGGCCATATTAGCAGCTAGAGGGTCTATGGAGGGTACGCAGCCCGAGGGAAAATGGGGAGTTAATATCGGATCATCGCGTGGGGCTACCGGACTTTTTGAGAAATATCATCAAGATTTTATAAAGCGCGGGGAAGCCCATACACTATCTTCTCCCACTACCACCTTGGGGAATGTTTCTACCTGGGTGGCTCAAGATCTTCAGCTTCCGGCAATGAGCTTGGGACATTCTGTGACCTGTGCCTCTGCGATGCATGCTGTACTGAATGGAATTGCTTGGTTGCGATCTGGTATGGTTCAGGCAATGCTGGTTGGAGGGACTGAGGCTCCACTAACTCCGTTTACCATTGCTCAAATGCAAGCCCTAAATCTTTATTCAAAAAATACAGACGGCTTTTCCTGCCGTGCCTTGGATCTCAATAAAACGGCCAACACTATGGTTTTGGGTGAGGCGGCTGCAACAGCTGTTCTAGTTTTAGGAGACCATCCGCAGGCGCAAGGACATATTTGTGGTTATGGCTGGGGTACAGAAACCTTAGATCATCATACTTCTTTAAGTAAACAAGCTGATTGCTTTCAAGATTCCATGAAAATGGCATTAACCGCAGCAGGATTAGAAAGTGTAGATGCTGTTGTGATGCACGCTCCTGGGACCATCTTGGGCGATAAGGCGGAATACCGAGCATTACAGGAAGTTTTTGGTTCTGGCTTACCTTTTTTAGTATCGAACAAGCACCTTATTGGCCACACCTTAGGGACCTCCGGCATGCTAAGTCTGGAACTTGCCATGCTAATGCTACAACAGCAAGATTGTCCTGTAAATCCATTCTTAGAACAAGCAATAGAAAAGCCTCAGCAGTTCAAGACCGTAATGATCAACGCGGTTGGATTTGGCGGAAACGCCGTGAGTCTTATTGTATGTAAATAAGCCGTGAAAAACTCAGGCTTTGAACCGCAATTTATCTGCATACGAATCTTATATTTGCATATCTAACCCAGGCTTCGGCAACCAAATTTTAACGGAGCGAGAATAGCGAAACTATGCGACACGACTGGACCCGAGAAGAGATCATGGAAATTTACAACACGCCACTAATGGAGTTGCTTTATCGCGCTGCAACAGTGCATCGCGAGCATCACGATCCGAACACGGTACAAGTCTCTACGCTCTTATCTATTAAGACAGGTGGATGTCCGGAAGACTGTGGTTACTGCCCACAAGCGGCACGATATCATACCGATATTGAAGGTAATGATCTAATGACCGTGCAACACGTAAAAGCTCAGGCTTTGCGTGCAAAGGCATCGGGGAGTTCACGAGTGTGTATGGGAGCCGCCTGGAGAAACGTAAAGGATGGTCCAGAGTTCGATCAGGTCTTGGAAATGGTTCGTACCATCAACAAACTCGATATGGAAGTTTGCTGTACCCTAGGTATGGTGACCGAAAATCAAGCCAAGCGTCTGGCAGAAGCTGGTTTGTATGCCTATAATCACAATTTGGATACCTCAGAGGACTATTACAAAGATGTGATCTCTACGCGCGCTTATCAAGACCGTTTAGATACCATCTCTAATGTTCGTAAGACCAATGTAACGGTTTGTAGCGGCGGTATCATTGGAATGGGAGAGAACCTGGAAGATAGAGCGGGAATGTTGGTGGCCTTGGCTACGCTAGATCCGCAGCCAGAATCAGTACCTATCAACGCTTTGGTAGCCGTAGAGGGGACTCCGATGGAAGACATTGAGCCGATCTCTATCTGGGAGATGATCCGCATGGTAGCCACCACGCGCATTGTGATGCCAAAAACGCAGGTGCGCTTGTCAGCAGGTCGCACAGAGATGAGTAGAGAAGGTCAAGCAATGTGTTTCTTTGCAGGAGCAAATTCCATCTTTGCAGGAGATAAACTATTGACCACGCCAAACCCTGACGTGAACCAGGACATGGAAATGTTTAAAATGCTAGGGCTCACTCCGCAGAAAGCATTTGTAAAGAAAGCACAACCAGAAACCGTTGAGGCAGAAGACTCTGCATACAATCCCTTAGGTGAAAAACCGAAATGGACGCGACCTGGGCATAAAATTGCCCGTAATGAAGCGGCGCGAAAGAAGTAAACTTCACTACTTTTTTTAATATAAACTACAATTTAAGTCTCCCTCTGGCGTTCTTTAGACTGGAAACACCATTACCCAATCTTAATTCGAACACCTATGAGAAAGTTGCTATTATTAGCAATTGTTGGGCTGTGTTTAGTTTCCTGTAGTAAAGACGACGACGCTCCGAACAATTGCAAACAACCCGGAAGCATCATTATTGAACAACTCAACTCGACCTCCATCTTATTTTCTTGGGGGATCGACGCAGAAACCGCCTGGGAGGTTGAATACGGTCCGGTTGGTTTTGCCTTAGGCACCGGTACGGTCCGCCAAACCTCACAAGAGAGTTTTTTCATTGAAGACTTGGAACCAGCTACGGAGTATCGCATTTATTTGCGCACCAATTGCGGTTCTGACGGGTTTAGTGAATACATCTCTGTAGATGTAGTTACTGCGGAGCCAAGCGTGACCTGTAATCCACCGTCTAATTTGCAGCTAGTGAGTCTAAGCGACACCACTATTGAGCTGTCTTGGGACGAGAATAACGAGACCGCTTGGGAGATCGAGTACGGGCCAACAGGCTTTGCCTTAGGAACCGGGACTACAGAGAATACCTCGCAAAATTCATTCAACATAGAAGGGCTGAGTCCATCGACCACTTATGAAATCTATGTGCGTGCCAATTGTGGTTCGGACGGATTCAGTACCTACTCAGATGCTCTGGTCATTACGACCGATGGTTAAGTAGAGTATCGCTAGGGGCGAAAGGGCGGGGATATCCTCGCCCTTTTGTTTTTCTTTAATCCGCTGTAGTCCCTGATTACCATATAGAAAGGTGGTTTTAGGTTATTTAAATGTTTCGTAATTTTAGCCCCGATTTTAAGAAGGAATATGCAGTTAAGTCCAATAGAAGTTCGGGAGACCATTACCAAGGAGGAGTTTAAAAGAGAATTCTTAAAACCCCAAAAGCCGGTAGTGATAAAACGTTTTATCGAAGATTGGCCCGCCTTTGAGAAATGGGACCTAGATTATATGGCTACGGTTGCCGGAGAAAAAGAGGTTCCTCTTTATGACGACCGTCCGGTAGATTATAAAGACGGATTTAACGAGCCACACGCGAAAATGAAGATGAGTGAGTATATAGACTTGCTTAAGCGCGAGCCGACCAAGTTCCGGATCTTTCTTTGGAATATCTTAAAAGAAGTGCCTGAGCTACAAAAGGATTTCTCCTATCCCGACTTTGGGATCAAGCTAATGAAAGGTTTGCCGATGCTTTTCTTTGGAGGTGAGGACTCTTACACCTTTATGCATTACGATATAGACCTGGCCAACATCTTTCACTTTCACTTTCACGGTAAGAAGCAAGTGATCCTTTTTGACCAAGAGCAAAACGATTACTTATACAAGATCCCGCATTCTCTAATTACAAGAGAAGACATAAACTTTGCCGATCCAGACTATGAGAAATGGCCTGCTTTAAAACAAGCTAAAGGCTATATCGCCGACTTGGAACACGGCAATGTGCTCTATATGCCAGAGGGATATTGGCATTATATGCGCTATATCACACCAGGTTTTAGTATGAGCTTACGCGCCATTGCCCGCAATCCGAAGAACCTCGGAAAGGCCCTTTACAACATCTTTGTGATGCGTCATTTTGACAATATGATGCGTCGTATGAAAGGGCAAGCCTGGATAGATGGTAAGAACGAAAAGGCCGTTATTAAGACCCATCGTAAATTGGGGATCTCTTAGTACTACAGATTCATCAATTCATTGATCTTTTCATAGATCAAATGCGTCTCCCAACCTCGGTAAATGAGGTAATCTGCTAGTTTCTTTTTCTTTTTCTGTGGATTGGTCTCGGTAAGAGAAGCAAAGCGTTTTTCGGCTAAGGTGTGAAAGGTGCTGTAATAGTCGGTCTCTGGGATCTCCTTTAAAGCCAGTTTTACATTGTAAGCAGAGATGCCTCGGGCTTTGAGTTCGCGAACAATGCGCTGTTTTCCCCATTTCTTGTTTCGGAACTTACCTCGGGCAAAGCTCTGTGCAAAACGACTTTCGTTGAGGTAGTCGTGCTGCATCAAATGCAAGATGATCTGCTCCTTAGCAGCTGGAATCATGCGCATTTCGGCAAGTTTTTTCTCTACTTCTTTATGACACCGATCCTGATAGGCACAATAACGTTCCAGTCGAGCCTGAGCCTCTTCTACAGTATAGGTTTTACGGTGTTGTGCGCGATTCATCAGGCTCAAAAATACACATTCAGCCATGAAAAAACGAGCTATGAAATGTCATAAATAAATGACAAAAAGTAAAATAAACTTTACATTATGGAAAATATTCTATACTTTTAACACTCAATCATTAAAAACGAATAGTTATGAACGCGAATTATTTATTTCCACATCGCTACAAAAAATGGGGTTGGATGGTGCTCATCCCAGCTGCAATTCTGGGTTTTTTGACAGTACTCAACGATTACAGCCCTGCATTTTTGGACCTGCCTGTTTTTGCAATTGCTGTCGATGAGATCTTTGGAGAACGCAAGTACTTTGGATTTATCGATAACAACATCCTTAACGAGATACTGGGGGTGCTTATCATTTTAAGCGGTCTAGTGGTTGCTTTTTCTAAGGAGAAATTAGAGGACGAGCTCATAAGTAGTATTCGCCTAAAGAGCTTGGTTTGGGCCACTTATGTGAATTACGGGGTGCTACTGCTGGCCTTTATCTTTGTTTACGATCTTTCCTTTCTATGGATCATGATCTTTAATATGTTCACCATTTTGGCGTTCTTTATTATTCGCTTTAACTGGCAGCTCTACAAGCTGCACAATACGGTGAGCAATGAAGAATAATATCAAAGTAGAGCGCGCGCGTCACAACATGACCCAGGCGGCCTTGGCAGAAGCTGCCAAGGTAAGCCGCCAGACCATCAATGCCATGGAGTTGGGTAAATACGTCCCCTCAACGGTATTGGCTTTGCGATTGGCAGAGATCTTCTCCACCACCGTTGATAATCTTTTTGAATTAGAAGATTCGGATTGGTAGTTTACTGCTGATCGAGTTCTTCTAAGGTCTTTGCTGCCGAGGCATTGATGCTTCGGTAGCACTTTAAAACCCAACCGAATACCAAGAAGAGTATGATTCCTCCAATAGGTACATACCAAAACATCACGGAGCCTTCTACAAACACATCTTTCCCTTTAAAGAGCTTCGCGAAGACCGGTAATATGGCCACCATAAGCAGCGGAGTCATTCCTAAATTGATCTTTTGGAACAAGAGGAATCGACGTTTGCGATCGGTAAAGTCTTGCATCAGTTCCTTTTGAGTTCCTGAACTAATTGGTAGGTTTTGCAGATCGCGAATGGCGCTTAATGAAAGTATGGGTAATACGGTCAAAACGGCAACGGCAATTAGGGCACATAGACGCAGGTACCAAATGTCGAGTTTGCCAAAATTTACAAGTATATAAGCTGCAAAGATGTAGCAGAGCACGCCACCAATGGTTTCGTAGGTGTTGAGCTTCTGATATTTTGCACGGTATTTTTGAGTGGTCATTTCCATGATTAATTGATCTGTTAACTGTTGTTGTTTTTCGATTTTCTGATTCATCTGCTGCCAAGCAGCTTGCATTTCATGTAGTTCCATAACTAGTGCTGCGGTTTATTGGCACGCATTTGTGCTTTGATTCTGTTTAAACGGGTGCCGATATTACTCGGACTGTAACCCGTGATCTGTCCAATTTCTTCGTACGATTTTCCGTCTAAATACAAGAGGACTATCGCCCGATTCACTTCACCCAGCTGTCTGATCTGCGCGTACAAATACTGCGTACGCTCGTCCATTAAGGCATCTTGCTCTTCTATGATTCTGTGCAACTCCGGTATGAGTTGCTGATCGTCTGGCTTGCGCTTTTGCAGCTTTAAATACTTGATCGCAGTATTCAAGGCCACGCGATACATCCAGGTAGACCAACTGGAATTTCCTTTAAAGGAATCAAAGGACTTCCAGAGTTGATACACCATTTCCTGATAGAGATCTTGGCGCTCTTCTGACCTATCTGCATAAGCGTTGCTGAGCTTATAGAGAATGCCTTCGTGTTGTTTGATCAGTTTTGTAAAATCGGCCGAATTACTCATTTATTAATTAAGAGACTCACTGCGTTAGTACACCCTTAAGGTAGAAAATCACACTCGACCATAAAAAAAAGAGGCCATTGCCTCTTTTAGTTTTTATTTCTCAGCCAATCTGACCTGCTGCACATAGCCCTCAAAACTGCGTTCTGCCTGCTCTAAATGACGTTGATTATGGTAAATAATGATTCTAAAAGCATCGCCCAATTTTACCTTGGCCCAAGCCCCAAGATCGGTAGGGACTTTTACGCGTGCTAAGTTTTTATTTCGAGCGATTTGTAATAGCGCTAAACTCTTTTCTTGATCCTGAATATAGGTTTCAATCACACTGATGGGAAGTTTTTTACCGTTGGGATCCTTGCTTTTAAAGGTTTTCATCTTAGTGCCGGCATCACCTGGAGACATGAGTTTGGCAAACCAATTCCCTAAACCGCCGGATTTGAACTCTTCTTGTGGCTGCTTGTTACTTTTGGTCATACCTTCTGCAATCCGCTGTAAATAGACTTCGCTGTATTGATTCATATGCTCAAAACATTCTAAGGCGCTCCAAACTTTGGGGCCAGCCTTCCAGTTCAAGGCTTCTTCTGCCTCCTGTTTTAGGGCTTGAGCTCCGTTTAGGTTTTGGTGTACGCGTGCGATGAGGTCTTCTATTAGGGCTTGACTTGTGGTTTTCATGTCCTTGATTTTAAGACAAATATCGAACCTACAAAGTTTTTAAACCTTGATCTGGATTAAGATTTCTTAATTCGAGACAGGGTCTCTGGCGTCATGCGCAAATAGGAGGCAATATATTTATCTGGAATCTCTTGAAACACCTGCGGACTGCGTTTAAGCACGCGTTTGTAGCGTTCCAAGGGCGAACTGGTTAGTATATCTTGTTCTCGTTCCATTTGCTGGCAAATACCCAGTTCCAAAAACCGACTCCAAGCTTGGATGCGGTCTGCATCTGCATTGATAAACTCCATTAAGCGCGCTTTAGACATGACCTTGAGTCTGGTCTTTTTAAGCGTTTGTAGGTAGAGATCGGTAGGCTGTTCGGTAATGAAAGAAACCATGGCAGCCACCAAATTGTCTTTATAACCCAAACGAATAGTGTGCTCCTCAAACTCATCGATGATATAGGCGCGCAAACTCCCAGAGATCACGTAATAGAGATTGGTATTTGCCGCACCCTGCACCTTGAGGTATTCGTAACGCTTTAGGGTGATTTCGTCTTCCCAAAGCTCGTGTTGGTCAAATAGGTTTTTGAAGTGTTCTAGGAGGTTCATATCATTCAAAGATATAGAACAACATTGGCAAAGAGGTAATGCCTAACAGCAAAAGACTCACCCAAATAGAGTTGATAAAGTCTTTCTTTTTTATCGCGAAAAAGTCTCGGACCACAGTATCCATGAGCAGATAGAGAAGTAAAATATTATACGCCAGAAAGAAAAGATCTCGAGCTACTTGAGTTGTGGTTGGAGCAAATACGCCCATTATCGGGTCAGAATCGAATTCGAAACTGTATCGCAGCAAATTGATCAATGCCAAAAAGCCAAAGATCAAATTCAAATAAAGCAAACCTGCCAGTGTGATCCAGCCCTTTTTCTGCACTTTGAATAGCCAGAAAAAGCATACAATTGGAATTATAGTGTTGATTATACTCGACAAGATCCCTACCAAGGCGTAGTTGTCGAAGTGCGAGAAATTATAATACTGTAAACTAGCAAAGAACAGGTAAATGGAGTTGGCAGTCAATATAGCCCAGAGCAGTAAAATAAGTTTGAACTTTTGTTCGGCACTGCTTAAACCAGGCTTCCAAGGAGATATTTTTTCCCAGAATGTCTTGGCTTTTTGATTCGATCTTTCGATTTGCTCTTGGGTGCGAGCCAGTTTGTTTGTTTTGTTGGCTTCGTAATTATGAGCTGCCTCTTTAGCGGTAGTCATTTGTGCTGCTGAAAGCTCTCTGCGCTCCAACTCAGCTTTTGCTGCTTCTAGTGCCTCGGGCACATATTGATCAGAGAACTCTAAGACATGAAGTAATGCCTGATCTGATGTATTGGCGAAGCTTTCGGCGAAGTTGGTCATTTAAGCCAATTTACGGAAATTACTTTGACTATAAGGGAGCCACGAACCGATAAACTCTATCGTTCACTGTTATGGTAATTACATCCCCTTTTACCGCTGCTTTAGCCTCCTCAGCAGTCTGGAAATTTGTGGGGATAAAGAAAGTGACCGTAGGGAATTTATTTGAATTCTCTTTGAGAGGAAGCGCTCCAAAATTCTCAGAAATGGCTGTTATTCTGTAATCAGTGGCGTTGAAATTGTGAACAGCAAGGGTGCGGATGTCAACATAGACTCCTTGACCAAACGCCTTGCTGCGCGTTGAGAAACCAGCGCCTAAGTTTAGTTGCATTTCAAGGCTGTAATTCACGTTGTAAAAATCACCCTTGATGGTATTGAACTCATTGTCCACAATGGAGTAGTCGTATCCTAAGAGCAGATCAAAAGGTGCTTTTGGAACACTAGCACAACTGAATAAAAGCAATAGGGGAATAGAAAGAAGTAATTTTTTCACAGGTCTGGTTTTAAAACAACACTCCCCAAGATACTAATGAACAAAACATTCAAAAGCACTTGGGGAGTAAGTCAGCACGAATTTATGAATTTATGGATTGATTTGAGAATTGATAATCCGCATGAGGGATTGCAGCAAAGTACCATGTACTGCGAAAAGCCCGACCCGAACAAAGAGAGGGGCATGCCCAAAAAAGAAAAGTTTTAAAACAAAAAACCCCCACCGCAAATGCGATGAGGGTTTCTAAGGGTTAATTTACAGTCTTACCATTTTTATCTTTAAAATGATATTCCAGATACGTGTAAGCATCTCTAGGTTGGATTTTTACCCATTTTTTGTGCTCCATGAACCATTTGGTTCGCACAGATGGAAAGCCTTTGGTTAAGAAGGCCGCTATAAAAGGATGCGTATTTAACGTCAGATTTTTATAGTCTTTTTTACTTAAGCGTTTTAGGTCTTCGGTAATTCTATGGACCACACTGATTGGAGCTTCGATCTCGCCCGATTGTCCGTTAGGATCTTCTTCTCGGGTTTTGATATTCACTTCCGGTCTTACGCGTTGTCTGGTAATTTGGATAAGTCCAAATTTACTAGGCGGCAAAATCTTATGTTTTGCTCTATCGTCTTCCATTTCCTTGCGCAAATGGTTGTAGAGTTCGCGTCTGTGTTGGGCTTTACCCATGTCTATAAAATCGATCACGATTATACCACCCATATCGCGAAGACGCAATTGGCGCGCTACCTCGGTAGCGGCAATTAAATTCACTTCTAAGGCTGTGTCTTCTTGCGATTTGGACTTGTTGGATCGGTTTCCGGAGTTCACGTCGATAACGTGGAGGGCCTCGGTGTGCTCAATTACCAAATAGGCGCCTTTGCTCGTCGATACCGTTCGACCAAAGGAGGTCTTGATCTGTCTTTCAATTCCAAATTTCTCATAAAGAGGAACTTTAGAATCGTAGTACTTTACAATGTTCTCCTTCTTGGGTGCAATTTCTTGCACATAATCTTTGATCTGATAGTAGAGTTGCTCGTCATCGCAATGAATGGCGCTAAAATTGTCATTCATTAAGTCGCGAATCATAGAGGTTCCTCTGCTCATCTCACTAAGCACCTTAGAGGGGAGGTGCGCCCCTTGTAGCTTCTTGCAGATGGCCGTCCAGCGGTCCATTAAATTCTGCAGGTCTTTGTCCAGTTCAGCTACTTTCTTTCCTTCCGCAACGGTGCGTACTATGATCCCAAAACCTTTGGGTTGAATACTGGTCACCAGGCGTTTTAGTCTGTCTTTTTCTTCTTTTGTACCGATCTTTTGCGAGATCGAGATCCGATTGGAAAAAGGAACCAATACAATATATCTACCTGCTATGGACAGTTCCGAAGAAATTCGGGGTCCTTTGGTAGAGATAGGCTCTTTTACAACCTGAACCAAAATCGATTGATTGTTTTTAAGCGCGTCGTTGATTTTTCCGTGCTTATCAATCTCTTTTTCGAAAGGAAAGTTCTTTAGAGAATACTCTTTAAGTTTACCTGTGCTTACACGTTTTATGAACTTCATTAAAGAAGGAACGTTTGGCCCCAGATCGTGATAGTGCAAAAAGGCGTCCTTTTCGTAACCCACATTCACGAATGCTGCATTTAGGCCGGGCACCGTTTTTCTGATCTTGGCAATGAAAACATCACCTACAGAAAACTTGTTGCCGTCTTCTTCTTTGTGCAGTTCAATAAGTTTTCCATCTTTTAAAAGGGCAAAATCAACTTCAGAGGAACCGGATCTAATAAATAATTCGTAGTTCACTCGATGTAATTTTATATCCATGAAGCCCTAAGGCCATCACAGATGGATTAAACATATTATTTTACAGGTTTTACTTCTAAAACCATTGAAAATACCAGCCTTTTCGCTCAGCAAAGCGGGCAGTTATTTTCAGTATCAAAGAACGATTTGTTAATGCTGAATACTAAAAAAGTAGTGAAACACTACTTTTTCTTGTGACGATTAGCGCGTCTTCTTTTCTTGCGCTTGTGCGTCGCTACCTTATGTCTTTTTCTTTTTTTACCACTTGGCATAGGTCAGAATCTATTAGTGTTATTATTTAACCTCCACGTTAGACTTAACGCTCTCTACAAATACTTTTGCAGGCTTGAACGCTGGAATATTGTGTGCAGGTATCTTGATTGTTGTATTCTTAGAGATATTTCTACCGGTTTTCTCGGCGCGAGTTTTGATGATAAAGCTTCCGAATCCTCTTAGGTATACGTTGTCACCACTCTCCAAAGAATTCTTCACCTCACTCATAAAGGTTTCAACAGTAGCTTGAACATCTCCTTTTTCCATTCCAAGTTTCTCTGAAATTCTCGCTACAATATCTGCTTTCGTCATTATTAATGTGTTTTTTGTTTAAGGGATAATTTTACAAGAGCGCAAATATAAACATTTTAAATTCAATTAATAAAGCTTAATTGCTTAAAAAATAACGAGATATCGGCTACCTTCGCTCCTATGAACGCGGTACCTTCCGAATTTTCTAACCCACTAATTGCGTGGTACTTACAAAATAAACGTGAACTGCCTTGGCGACAGACCAAGGATCCCTACAAGATTTGGTTGTCTGAAATTATACTGCAACAAACACGCGTTGAACAAGGTTTACCTTATTATTTAAAGTTCACAGCGCGTTTCCCCGAGGTGAAAGATCTGGCCGTGGCCAGCGAACAAGAGGTCTTAAAGCTGTGGCAAGGCTTGGGTTATTATTCTAGGGCCAGAAATTTGCACGCCACATCCAAGTATGTGGCTTACGACCTGAATGGTCAATTTCCAAATAATTATGGGGAACTGAAAAAACTCAAAGGAGTAGGTGACTATACCGCAAGTGCGATTGCCTCGATTTGTTTTGATGAGGCTGCCGCAGTGGTTGATGGTAATGTATACCGGGCGCTATCGCGTAGTTTTGGTATTGATACTCCTATAGATAGTTCTGCCGGTCAAAAGGAATTTAAAACTTTGGCGCAAGAGCTAATAGACAAGCAGCGGCCCGGAACTTTTAATCAGGCCATTATGGAATTCGGGGCGCGATTGTGTACCCCCAAGAATCCAGATTGCGAGCACTGTTTCTTTGCAGATAGATGCGTGGCTCGAGCTCAGGATAAGATCAGTGCCTTGCCGGTAAAGAAAGGCAAGATAAAAGTAACTAAGCGGTATTTTAATTATCTGATTGCCCAAAGTCCGCAGCACAAAACACTACTGCAACAACGCACCGCCAAAGGGATTTGGCACAAGCTCTACGAGTTTCCAAACTTAGAGACCGAGCAGCCGGCAACGGTTAAGGACATTAAAAGTAGTTCGCTATTTGGGCAAATATTTTCTGCGGATGCCGAGGCTGATCCGATACGATATAACGATAAAGCGGTAGTGCATAAATTGTCTCATCAGCACTTGGAGATCACCTTCTGGATAATCCCTACAACCATAGAACCAGAGGGAGCTATTTCTGCGGAGGAGCTCAGGGAATTTCCGGTGCCTGTGGTTTTAGAACGATTTATAAACAGCTACGGCTTTTAAGCCAAAATTTTAGGTATATTTGATTTTGATGTGAGGGGTTTTTGACTCCTTCGTAGAAGTTAGAATTATGAGCGGGACGATTAACAAAGTGATCCTTATTGGCCATACCGGCGACGAGGTTAAAATGCATTATTTTGAAGGTGGGGGAGCCATAGGTCGATTCCCTTTGGCCACCAACGAAACCTATACCAATAGAACCACTGGGGAAAAGGTATCCAATACCGAGTGGCACAATATTGTCGTGCGTAATAAAGCCGCAGAGATTTGTGAAAAATACCTCAATAAAGGAGATAAGGTATATATAGAAGGTCGTTTAAAGACCAGAAAGTGGCAAGACGATCAAGGAAACGATCGGTATTCCACAGAGATCCAATGTACGGACTTCACTTTCTTGACCCCAAAAGCAGAAGGCGGAGCTCCTGCAAATATGGGAGCGCCGGGTCAGATGGCACAGCCATCTGCGCAGCCACAGGCTGCTCCTGCGGCGAAGCCGGCAGCCCCGGCGCCAGTAGAAGAGGACGATGATGATCTTCCTTTTTAGTAACTAAACCCAATAGCCCTTGGACCTGGAACCTCCGAGTATACTGTTAGCCTTAGCATATTCCAACGCAATTAGTCTTGCAGTCATTGTGCTGCTCTTACTTTGTTCTGCGCTTATTTCAGCCTCAGAAGTTGCATTCTTTTCACTTTCCGCAACAGACCTGGAAACAGACACAGAAGCGCCGTCTAAGAAGCTGGCCATTGTCAATGACCTGCTAACCAAGCCAAAAAAATTACTAGCTACCATACTGGTGTCTAACAACTTTATAAATATTGCCATCATTTTACTTTTTGATTCGGTGGCTGAGGTTTTCTTTGGAGGATTAACCGCTAGTGTGCTGGGGATTCCTTTGCGCTTTGTTGTAGAAGTGGGGGTTGTGACATTTCTGATCTTACTATTTGGGGAGATCTTGCCCAAGATCTACGCTTCGCGTAACAATTTGTCCTTTGCACTTTTTATGGCCTATCCGTTAAAAGCTTTAGAGTTTTCGCTCTCGCCACTATCAATTCCCATGCGATCCATGACCCAGATCATAGAGAATAGATTCGGTCAGAAGAAATCTAAGTTCAGCGTGGACCATTTGTCTCAGGCCTTAGAGCTCACATCAGAAGACGATACTACCCAAGAGGAACAAAAGATCTTGCAGGGCATAGTAACCTTTGGAAACACCGATGCAAAACAGGTCATGAAGCCACGCATGGATATCTTTGCGCTCAATAAAGCAATGGCTTTCAAAGATATTTTACCCGACCTGGTGGCTAACGGCTATTCGCGTATTCCGGTATACGAAGACAATATTGACAATATTACCGGGGTGCTTTATGTAAAGGATTTATTGCCTTATCTGGATCATTCCGAACTCGACTGGGTTTCCTTGCAAAGAGAGGCTTATTTTGTGCCAGAGAACAAGAAGCTCGACGATCTGTTGGCCGAATTCAAAGAAATGAAAATGCACTTGGCCATAGTGGTGGACGAATACGGAGGAACCAGTGGCTTACTGTCTCTAGAAGATATATTGGAGGAGATAGTGGGCGAGATCTCCGATGAGTTCGACGACGACGATATCATTTACTCCAAACTAGACGACACTACCTATGTCTTTGAGGGCAAAACCCCACTTAAAGACGTCTATAAGGTGATCGGTTTAGACGACCCTTCACTTTTTGAAGAAGCTAAAGGCGAAGCAGAATCACTAGCCGGCTTTCTGTTAGAGATCGCCAAAGGATTCCCCAAAAAGAACGAGGTACTAAAATTCGAGAATTACACGTTTACCATAGAAGCTTTTGAGAACAAACGCATTAAACAAATTAAGTTGACCATAAAGGAATGAGGTATTTTGCCGCCTTAATATTCAGTATTCTAATTCTAGGGAGCTGCCAAGAACGAGTGGTTGTAAAACCTGCTGCTCAATTGCGATTGGAATATCCCAAGGCTGTTTATGCTGAGGCCGACTTTGACTGTGACTACCGCTTTAGTGTAAATCAGATCGCTCGCGTTCAAAAAAGAGCAAACTGTTGGGTCAATGTAGACTACCCGCAGATTAATGCAACTATTTACATGACTTACCGCCCCGTAGAGAACAACTTGGATTCGCTCTTGTTCGATGCGCAAAAACTCACCTACGATCATACCATCAAGGCCAATAAGATTTTGGAGCAACCGCGTATTGATCCTATCAATAAGGTGTATGGTATGTTTTATATGATCGATGGTGATGCCGCCACCCAATCTCAATTTTATGTTACCGATTCTATCAATCACTTTGTGACAGGTTCGGTCTATTTCAACGCCAAGCCTAACTTCGATTCTATTTGGCCTGCTGTCGAGTACCTGCGTGAAGATGTGCGCCGTATCATGGAGAGCATGAGTTGGACACAATAAAGCTTTTTTTATAGCCTGATCCTTTTATTTTTCAGACCTTTGCAACTTCATGCAACAGGCCAATCTCAAATGGATTTTTTTGGTGCTTTTAGCACTGATCTGGGGGAGTTCTTTCATCCTGATCAAAAAAGCGCTCATTGGTCTGAATCCGGTTCAGCTGGGGGCATTGCGCGTGCTGATCTCTGGCACCTTTCTATTGATAGCCGGCTGGAGTAAACTCAGAAAGATCCCTAAGAAAAGCTTATTCTGGATAACCATCTCCGGCTTTTTAGGAACCTTTTTTCCAGCCTTCCTATTTGCCTTTGCAGAAACCGAGATAGATAGTGCCATAGCCTCTATCTTGAATTCTTTAGTGCCGCTAAACACCATTATCATCGGGGTGAGTCTTTTTGGAATTGGAACTTCCAGACAACAAGTCATAGGAGTGGTCATTGGTTTTATAGGGACCGTTCTCTTGATCTTAGGCGGTGCCGCTTTGAAACCCGATCAGAATTATTTCTATGCCCTTTTTGTGGTTTTGGCCTCGGTGATGTATGCCACCAATTCCAACATCATCAAAAAGCATTTGCAAGAAGTGCCGCCTTTAGCAATTGCCGCGGGTAATTTTGCGGCCATTATGGTACCTGCTTTTTTTGTTTTGCTTTGGGATGGGTTCTTGCAGACCAATCCATTAGAGCGCGAAGAGGTGGTCTCGTCTTTGGGCTATCTGGTGGTGCTTTGTCTGTTCGGAACTGCTATGGCCAAGGTTTTGTACAACAAATTGGTGCAAATGGCAACTCCCGTTTTTGCGGCTTCTGTTACTTATTTAATGCCCATTGTTGCTGTACTCTGGGGCCTTCTTGACGGAGAGCGTTTTACCCTGCAAGAAGCCTTAGCGTCTCTGCTTATTCTGTTTGGGGTTTATTGGGCCAACCGCGGACGTTTACCTATCAAGTTAAAGCGCCAATAGTATAGCTGGTTTTTACTGCGGATTTTTACGGTGTGAAATTTAATTGAAACCGTTTGTCTTTTTGGTATTTAGCCCTATATTTGCACCCCTCTTAAGCAATATTGATTTTGTGCTCAAGAGGATCAGTTTAAAAACAATTTAATCAAACGTTACGCCATGTACGCAATTGTAGAGATAGCAGGGCAGCAATTTAAAGTTGCGAAAGACCAAAAAGTCTTTGTACACCGTTTGGCCACAGAAGAAGGAAAGAAAGTCGCTTTTGACAACGTACTTCTTATTGGCGATGGAGACAAAGTAACTGTTGGCGCCCCGGTTATAGAAGGTGCCCAAGTAGGTGCTAAGGTGCTTAAGCACTTGAAAGGTGACAAAGTGATCGTATTCAAAAAGAAACGTCGCAAAGGTTACAAAGTAAAGAATGGACACAGACAACACTTGTCTGAGATCGTAATTGAGAGCATTGTTGCTTCTGGAGCTAAGAAAGCTGCTCCTAAAAAAGAAGCCAAGCCAGCAGCTAAGAAGGAGGCTCCAAAAGCAGCGGCTAAGCCTGCAGCTAAGAAAGAAGCTCCTAAGGCAGCAGCTCCAAAAAAGGCAGCTCCAAAGAAAGCCGCTAAAGACGATCTTAAAAAGATCGAAGGTATTGGTCCTAAGATTGCAGAAACTCTTGCTGCAGCAGGGATCGCTACTTTTGCTGACCTTGCCAAAGCAAAGCCAGCTGCGATCAGTGAGATCATCGCTGGAGTTCGTGGAAACCACGTTCCAGACACTTGGCCACAACAAGCTAAACTTGCTGCCGATGGTAAGTGGGATGAGCTTAAAGAATTACAAGACAAATTAGACGGAGGTAAAGCATAACCTCTAGTAGTAACTTATAAAACCGAAAGAAGATGGCTCACAAAAAAGGAGTTGGTAGTTCGAAGAACGGTAGAGAATCAGAATCGAAACGCTTAGGCGTAAAGATTTTTGGTGGACAAGCAGCCGTTGCTGGGAACATCATCGTACGTCAACGCGGTACTGCTCACAATCCAGGTGAGAATGTATACGCCGGAAAAGATCATACCTTACATGCCAAAGTAGACGGTATTGTGAAGTTTGAAAAGAAGAGAAACAACAAGTCTTACGTTTCAATTATTCCACACGGAGAAGCTTAAGAAATAGTTTGTATTGAGATAGGAGAGCCCTTGCATTTAGCAGGGGCTCTTTTCTTTCGGAACAACCGACTGTAAGGAGGTTGTTTCAAATGTTTCCATTAACAAGTCTTACGTTTCAATTATTCCACACGGAGAAGCTTAAGAAATAGTTTGTATTGAGATAGGAGAGCCCTTGCGTAAAGCAGGGGCTTTTTTCTTTCGGAACAACCGACTGTAAGGAGGTTGTTTCAAATGTTTCCATTAACAAGTCTTACGTTTCAATTATTCCACACTTCAGAAGCTTAAGAAATAGTTTGTATTGAGATAGGAGAGCCCTTGCATTTAGCAGGGGCTCTTTTCTTTCGGAACAACCGACTGTAAGGAGGTTGTTTCAAATGTTTCCATTAACAAGTCTTACGTTTCAATTATCCCACACTTCAGAAGCTTAAGAAATAGTTTGTATTGAGATAGGAGAGCCCTTGCGTAAAGCAGGGGCTTTTTTCTTTCGGAACAACCGACTGTAAGGAGGTTGTTTCAAATGTTTCCATTAACAAGTCTTACGTTTCAATTATTCCACACGGAGAAGCTTAAGAAATAGTTTGTATTGAGATAGGAGAGCCCTTGCATTAAGCAGGGGCTCTTTTTTTGGAGTATAAAAAACCCCCGCCTTGGGCGAGGGTTTTTACTTCTTTCTGTTAATAGATTTAAAAGAATTTTTCTTTGAAACCTCCTTTGGTTGGGTAATCTCCACTAAGTATGTCTATCAAATCAATAACAGCCCAGATTAAAAAGCCTCCACCCGTAAACATATATAATAGATTCCAATACCATGGGCTACCTAAATACCATCTGTGCGCTGCAAGTGCTCCTAGGAAAACCCATAATAACAAAGCTGCACCTTTACTTTTCTGTCCTGCGGCTGCAGGCGAATAAAGTACTTCGGCATTCTCGTCACTTTGTGCCTCAACAGACACAGTTGCGGTTCGCTGCACCGGGAAAGAAGCCTGCGCTACCGGAGCGGCTAGAATTAGCGCAAAAAATAAAAGTAGAAATTTTAATTTCATAATTTGTATTGATTAAGTTTACAACAAGATACAGAACATCATCCGAATTCAATGCGATTTTTAAAATTAATTTTGGCCATAGTGCTTGTTTCTAGTACCGTTTCGGCCCAAACCACCCACGAATATTTAGGTGTTATCACCCTTTCAGATTCTTCCTTTATCTCTTATAAACTAAGCTTTGAGGAGACCAATGGATTTATTAAAGGTTATTCCATAACCGACCTTTCTGGGCCGCATGAGACCAAGAGTATGATCACCGGAACTTATGATAAAGACGAGAAGCAGCTCAAGTTTCGCGAGTCGGGGATCGTTTATACCAAATCGCCAATAACACAGACAGATTTCTGTTACATTCATTTTGAAGGCCGTCTGGCTAAGCTCAACGACCGCAGAAAACTCGCTGGCACTTTTGTTGGCAAATACGACGACGGAGGTTCTTGTATCGACGGTGAGATAGATATGAAGAGTCTGGTCAAAATAGAGAAACGCGCTGCGCGATTGGATAAGGCTGTAGACAAAAGCATCTTGGTCAGTAAAGAAAAGAAAGATGCGGTCAACTTACTGCGTACACTAGATACTTTAAATACCAATTTCTTGCGAGCGGACGAAGTAGTACAGGTCTTCTCCAAAGACGATAGTGTAACCTTAACACTTACCGATGTAGGCCAAGAAGACGGCGATCGTATCAGCATTTATGCAGACGACAAGGTCTTAGTTCAAAACGCGGCCATTGGCAATAAACCACAAAGCTTTACCATTAAGCTCAGCAGTAAACCAGTAACCTTAAAAGTAGAAGCGACAAGTGCAGGTAGCATTGGTGCAAACACAGTCCAACTAACCCTCTCAGATTCGCTCAATGTTATAGAGGCGATCACCAATATGGAAAAAGGTGAATCGGCGTCCATGGTGCTTATAAAACAATAACAAATAAAAAACCCTCACCAGTTGGCGAGGGTTTTCTTATTAGCTCAGAAACTATTAGTATCTGTAGTATTCTGGTTTGAAAGGACCTTCTTGCTGAACTCCGATATAATCGGCTTGTTCCTTTCTGAGTTCTGTCAGTTCCACACCGATCTTGGCCAAGTGCAATTTTGCTACTTTTTCGTCCAAGTGCTTTGGTAACATATATACTTTGTTCTCGTATTTGTCGCTGTGGTTCCAAAGTTCAATTTGTGCTAAGGTCTGGTTGGTAAAACTGTTACTCATCACAAAACTCGGGTGACCTGTAGCAACGCCAAGGTTTACCAAACGGCCTTCTGCAAGGATGATAACATCTTTTCCATTAACGGTATATTTATCAACCTGAGGTTTGATCTCTACTTTGGTTGCTCCGTGGTTCTTGTTCAACCAGGCCATGTCGATCTCGTTGTCAAAGTGACCAATATTACAAACAATTGCCTTGTCCTTAAGGGCTTCAAAGTGTTGTCCTTGCACAATGTCTTTGTTTCCGGTGGCGGTGATCACAATATCGGCGTTCCCGATAACGGTCTCTAATTTTTTAACTTCATATCCGTCCATAGCAGCTTGCAATGCACAGATAGGGTCTATCTCTGTTACGGTAACAATACTACCTGCTCCGCGGAAGGAAGCAGCAGTTCCTTTACCAACGTCTCCGTAACCACAAACTACAACGCGTTTACCAGCAAGCATGATGTCTGTTCCTCTGCGAATAGCATCTACCGCGCTTTCTTTACACCCGTATTTGTTGTCAAATTTGCTCTTGGTCACCGAGTCATTCACGTTAATGGCCGGCATCGGTAAAGTACCTTTGGCCATGCGCTCGTACAAACGGTGAACTCCAGTAGTGGTTTCTTCTGACAGTCCTTTGATGCCGGCAACCAATTCTGGATACTTATCCAAAACCATATTGGTCAGGTCACCTCCATCATCTAGGATCATGTTGAGTGGCTTTCTGTCTTCTCCAAAGAAAAGGGTCTGCTCAATACACCAGTCAAATTCTTGCTCGTTCATTCCTTTCCAGGCATAAACCGGAATCCCCGCAGCGGCAATAGCAGCTGCTGCTTGATCTTGCGTAGAAAAGATATTACAAGAGCTCCAAGTTACCTCGGCTCCAAGAGCAACTAAGGTTTCAATAAGTACTGCCGTTTGGATGGTCATGTGAAGACATCCGGCAATTCGGGCTCCTTTAAGGGGTTGCTCATTCTTGTACTCTTCACGTAGGGACATAAGTCCTGGCATTTCAGCTTCAGCGAGTTCAATTTCTTTGCGTCCCCAGTCTGCAAGACTGATGTCCTTAACTTTATAAGGCGTATATGCAGTTGTATTCGTTGACATATATGTATATTTGATATTAATACCGCGCCAGCTTTAGCGCTGTGCAAAATTAAGCAATATCCAGTAATTCCGGTGCCTCTTTACAAAACTATAACAGCTCAGAATCAGACTACTGTTTATCTCTGGAAGATAGAAGAGACTTTTGAGGAGCTCGCAGCCGGAATCGATTTGCAAGCAGCTCATGCGGATAGGGTCCAAGGTATGAAAAGTGACATTCACCGCCGAGGGTTTTTAAGTATCAGGCATTTGTTGGCTATGGCCGGTTACAATGATCACGACCTCTACTACAATGATTTTGGAAAACCGCACCTAAAAGACGGGACAGGGATAAGTATTACACATTCTTTTGAGTTCACGGGTATTATTGTAGGGCCACATGCCGTTGGTATTGATATAGAAAAAGAACGTGGAAAGATCCTTAAGATCGCTCATAAGTTTACACCACTGGAAGAATACAGGACTCTGGCCAATGAAGAAGCCTTGATCCGCAAATTGAGTTTGGTCTGGTGTGCCAAGGAAACCCTTTACAAAATGTATGGACAACCTGGACTGAGCTTCTTACAGCATATAGATGTACACGATTTTCACTTGGGGGTAGATGAGCAGACTACGGCTACCATAGATTTCAATGGGACCAAGAGTTTGTACGAGGTGTTTTTTCTAGAGTTTGATGGTTTCAGTTGTAGTTATGGATACCCAAAGACAAACTAGTATCATTCAAGCGCTAGTGAGCGCAGCGGAATCTGGAAAGCAGCAATTGGCTATTCTGGTAGATCCAGATAAATTCGATCCTGCTTCTGCCAATGAATTTTTAAAGCGTATTCCGAAGCAAACCACGCATCTCTTTGTAGGAGGCAGTGAGGTGCCTAAGGACGCAACGGCAGGAACCGTAGCCAGTTTAAGGTCTGCGGGCCTACCCATTGTTCTGTTTCCGGGTGATTATGATCAATTGACCAATGCTGCGGATGCTGTCTTATTCCTCTCCCTTTACTCTGGAGATAATCCTGAATATCTTATCGGGCAACAACGCAAAGCAACAAGCTTTTTAAGACATTCCACTTTGGAGGTCATCCCCACGGCTTATTTACTGATAGATGGAGGGAATCAGTCTGCTGTGGCTCGTGTTACCCAAACCCAAGCTTTATCGCAAGACAATGTAGACACCGTGGTCGAAGTGGCTCTGGCTGCACAGTACTGCGGAGCGCGTTGTGTTTATCTGGAAGCTGGCAGTGGTGCACTAAAGCCTGTTCGTCCAGAGATCATAAGCGCAGTACGAGCTGCAATTAATTTGCCACTTATTGTTGGTGGAGGGATTCGCTCCGAAGCACAAATGAAAACCGCCTATGACGCAGGAGCTAATCTTTTGGTCATGGGAACCGTATTTGAAAATCACAACCGATGAATGTATCTGTAGAACTTACCTTGAGCCCTTTACAGGATGATTTTGAAGCTCCAATAATCGCCTTCATAAAAACCTTAAGAGCTTCTGGGCTCACTGTATTGGAGAATCCTTTGAGCACACAGGTTTACGGGCCTTATGACCAGGTGATGAAATTGTTGAACTCCGCAGTAAAAGAGGCCTTTATAGATCTGAATCAAGTGGTCTTGTATTTAAAAATGGTTAAAAGCGATAGAAGCGACTATGAACCCCATTTTTGATTTTTTCCTTTCTCCGTACTATGAACGCACAACCTCGTTGATCGTACTGGAAGCCGTGGCTTTCGTCTTTGGAATAGCCAGTGTAATCTACGCCAAAAAGCGAAATATTCTGGTTTATCCGACAGGCTTGGTCGCGACTGTAATAACAGTCTACATTTTTTTGCAAGATGAGCTTTTGGGCGATATGATGATGAATGTCTACTATTCGGCCATGAGTATTTACGGTTGGTGGAACTGGGCACGCCGAAAAGACGATGCTTTGGTGGTAAAGGTAAGTCGGACAAACAGTCGTGAGAAATGGATAGGTTTCGGCCTGTGTTTGCTCACCATGGCAGTTACTTATGGAGTCTATACGGCCTCTGGGACAACAATAGGTACGTCTAATTACATCGACATCTTTACTTCTGGTATATTCTTTACTGCCATGTGGTATATGGCGACCAAGAAATTGGAGAATTGGACCTTATGGATCTTTGCAGATGTGATCAGTGTTCCACTCTATGCCTACCGAGGTTGGGGTATGCTTGCTTTACAGTATTTAATTTTTACCTTTCTAGCTATTCAAGGCTATTACGCGTGGAAGAAACACTTAGACAACAAAATAGCGAGCTGATAAAGGTTGCCATAGTTGGCCCGGAATCTACCGGAAAGACCACCTTGGCAAAAGCCCTGGCAGCTCATTATGAGACTGTTTATGTGGCCGAATACATGCGTCATTATTACGAGCAAGTTGTTGTCAGGGATCCTTTCCGATCAGATCTTTCAGATATTCTGCCCATAGCTCAAGGACAGATTCGCGCAGAGAACGAAGCCTTAGCTGTGGCCAATTCACTGCTTTTCTGCGACACTAATCTTTTGGAGATTGCCTGTTATTCGGAATATTATTTTGGACAGATCCCTGCGGAATTGGAGCAGGGTTTGACCCATATGCAGTACGACCTTTATTTATTGACTTATATCGATGTGCCTTGGGAAAATGATCCCTTGAGAGACCGTCCTTTCGATAGACAAAAACTATTTTCTATTTTTGAAGAACGATTAAAGCAGCAAGATGCTCCCCATTTGTTGCTAAAAGGTGATGAACAGACAAGATTGGAAACCGCCATTCTTGAAATTGACAAATACCGCGAAAGACGGCATGGATTTTAACCGAGAAGACGAACAACAAATTGAGCAACACGGCTTGTCAAAAGCACAAGTTTTAGGACAGCTCGAGATGTTTAAAAGAGGTTTCCCACCCACCAAGATCAATACCCCAGCAGTGATCGGCAACGGGATAAGCAATTTTAATTCTGAGGAGCGCAAGAAGTATATTCAATACTTTGACAAACACAAGAACAGTTCTGATATTGTTAAATTCGTGCCGGCATCTGGAGCTGCAACGCGCATGTTCCAGACCTTGAATACGCTGCTTACCCATTACGATCCTGACAAGGAAAAACTCAAAGACTTTATTGCGCATCACAGGTTGACTCAATTAGAGGAGTTTTTGAATTCGTATTCTGAGTTTGCTTTTGCTAATTCACTGCGCAAGGCGGTCCGCGAACTCTATCCGGATTACAAATACAAAACTAAAGGGCAGCGTGCACTTATTGTGGCAGAGGTTCTCTTGTCAGAAAAGGGCCTGAACTTTGCTCGTTTACCTAAAGGGCTAATCCCATTCCACAAATACAACAAGCACTTCACAACCGCTTTTGAAGAGCAACTTTATGAAGGTTGCTTCTATGCAGCTAATCGCGATGAGGTCTTTGTTCATTTCACCTTTGCTCCGATACATGTGGAGTATTTCAAAGAGGCGTTTGAGAGTATAAAGAGTCGCGTTGAAAAAAAGACCAAGAAGGAGGTGCATGTTTCGTATTCCTTTCAAAAGAGCTCTACAGATACCATAGCGGTAGATATCAACAATGAGCCCATTCGCGATAAGGAGGGGAAACTAGTATTTCGTCCTGCGGGTCACGGAGCGCTATTAGAAAACTTAAACGAGATCAATGCCGATGTTGTTTTCATTAAGAATATAGACAATGTCATTGCAGAAGAATACGTAGAAGAGATCTCTGGCTACAAGAAAATGTTAGCCGGAAAGCTGTTGTGGTTGCAACATAAGATCCATCATTATGTGAAAGAGTTGCGGCAAGAGGAGATAGACCCGGAACTAGTTACCGAGGTAAAATCCTTTATGTGGAACGAGCTCAATATTAAAGATGTGAGCAACAGTATTTTGCATTTGCTGAGTTTACTGAACAGACCTACCCGCGTATGTGGTATGGTAAAAAATACAGGATCTCCTGGCGGAGGACCGTTTTGGGTTGTGGATAAAGATGGCGTGCAGTCCTTGCAAATTGTAGAATCTGCACAGATAGATCTCAAAGATCCATCGCAGCGCAATATATTCCACGAGTCAACCCACTTTAATCCGGTAGATCTGGTTTGCGGGGTTCGCGATTACAAAGGAGACAAGTTTGATCTTTCTGCCTTTACCGACCCGAATACCGGTTTTATTACCCATAAGGACAAAGACGGTAATATTGTAAAAGCCTTAGAATTGCCAGGATTGTGGAACGGGTCCATGGCACATTGGAATACCATCTTTGTAGAAGTTCCTCTATTGACCTTTAACCCGGTTAAGACGGTCAACGATCTCTTACAACGCGAGCACCGACCCAATATGTAATGGATAGAGCGCAACTCTTAAGCGAATTACATTTTAAGATGGCTCGCTCCAGTGGCTCTGGAGGGCAGCATGTCAATAAGGTTGCGACCAAAGTTGTTTTAAGCTTTAATCTGTATGACTCTTTGGGTTTAACCGAAGATGAGAAAACGCTCTTAAAAACCCGTCTGGCTTCAAGGCTAACTTCCAACGGGCAATTGCAATTGCACTGCGGAGAGACCAGGAGTCAAGTTCGAAATAAGCGTTTGGTGATTCAACGTTTCTTTAACCTCTTGCAGCAAGGATTAAAGACAGAAAAAACGCGCAAAGCGACTCGCATACCACGAGCGGTTAAGCAAAAGCGCAGCGAAGACAAAAAACGACAATCGCAAAAAAAAGCAGATCGTCGTCCTCCGCAAATCTAGTTTCTCCTTATCTTTGTATCACGATCTCAACAAAGGGGTGCTTTGTTTAAAAACAAGGCTGAGATTATACCCATTGAACCTGGAACGGGTAATGCCGTTTAGGAAGCCGAACGTTAAGAAAACGTCCAGTGGACGTTTTTAGTGAGGTGCTGGCTTGTCGCGTTGGATGTTTTAGTTCGATTTTGAACAAATGCCTTTGCGCGCGCTTTGTGATGAATATTTCAAATCAGAGATGAACCTAGTTATTGGTTGAAAGCCGTAGCTCGACGATCGAATGTTGTTGTTCTTGATGCGAATCTGGAACCCCAATTCAATGGCCTGCATCCGCAGAAAAAACTTTAACCAACACCGAATAATCGCCTCTTTTTATTCGCCTAAAACGGATACGTATCCAAAGACGAATGAAACGCTTAATGGTCGTGCTATTTGCAGGAATGACTACCTGGATGGCACAAGCACAAACAGTAATTGACACGACAAAAGTAGAAGCTCTAGATGAGGTTCTGGTTAAATCTGTTCGGGTAGAGGCGGACTCGCCAATTACCCACAGTAATGTCACCAAAGAGGAACTGGCCCCTCGCAACTTAGGTCAAGACATTCCTATTCTTTTAAATTATCTACCCGGGGTGGTGACCAACAGTGATGCCGGGGCAGGTGTGGGTTATACCGGAATTCGCGTCCGTGGTAGTGATGCTTCTCGTGTGAACGTTACCTTGAACGGAATCCCTTTTAACGATGCCGAGAGTCAAGGGACCTTTTGGGTAAATCTGCCGGACTTTGCATCTTCTGTAGAGAATCTGCAGTTACAGCGTGGGGTAGGGACTTCTTCTAACGGTTCTGGCGCTTTCGGTGCGAGCTTGAATATTTTGACGGACGCTGTCTCAGAAGAAGCCAACGGAGAATTTGCGAATTCGTTCGGGTCTTTCAATACCAGAAAACACACCTTGAAGTTCTCTACCGGGTTGCTCAATGGCAAATGGGAGATAGCTGGGCGTTTATCTAATATTACTTCGGATGGGTATATAGACCGAGCCACTTCCGATCTAAAATCCTATTTCTTACAAGCGGCTTATGTGGGCGACAACACCTTGATCAAGGCCTTGGCCTTTGGAGGTCGTGAATTGACATACCAGGCCTATTTTGGGATCGATAGAGAAACTCTTGAGACCAATAGAACGTTTAACCCGGTAGGGCAGTTCACCGATGCCAATGGGAACACACAGTTTTACGATAATGAGGTAGATGATTATGCGCAAGATCACTATCAACTGCATTGGAACCAGCGTTTTGATAACAACTGGTCTGCTACGGTTGGGCTTAACTATACCTATGGTCGCGGATTCTTTGAGCAGTATCGCGAAGATGAAGATTTCGAGACCTACGGATTTACACCAATTGAACTCGGGGGTGAAGTTATCAATACCACAGATTTGGTGCGTCGCCGATGGTTGGATAACGACTATTACGTGGTCAATACTTCTGTAAACTACAAGGACAACTCTGTAGATATTGTTGGTGGTTTCTTTTACAGTTACTACGGAGGAGATCACTTTGGAGAAGTAATTTGGGCGCAGAATGCTGGTGGTTCTCAACTGCGTGACCGTTACTACTTCGGAACAGGAACCAAGAACGAGTTCACCACTTTTGCCAAGGCCACTTATCGCATTGATGAGCAGTGGACAGTCTTTGCCGATCTGCAAGGCCGATTCATCGATTATCAGGCAGACGGAACCACTTCAGATCTCATAGCATTGAACGTTGATGATAACTTCAGCTTTTTCAATCCTAAGGCTGGTGCGAGCTATAAACTCAACAGCAATGATCAGCTGTATGCTTCTTATGGACGAGCAAATAGAGAACCAAGACGTGCAGATTACGAAAATGGCGTGACCACTGCAGAGACCCTAGACGACTTTGAACTCGGATGGCGTCATACCGACAGCAAGAACAGCTTTAGCGCCAATGCTTATTTTATGAACTATCGCAACCAATTGGTGCTTACGGGAGCTTTAGACGATGTAGGCCAACCTATTCGTGCCACTAGTGGAAAAAGCTACCGCCTAGGTTTGGAAGTTGAGGCTAATTTGCAAATTGCTCCTAAATTGAACTGGAGACCCAATATTGCACTCAGCAGCAATAAAAACCAAGATTTTACGACCTCACGTGACGGAGAGTTGGTAAATCTGGGAACTACCAACATTTCGTATTCTCCAGAGCTTATCGCGGGAAGCATATTGACCTATATGCCACAAGAGGATCTGCAGATCAGCTTTTTGAGTAAATACGTGAGCGAACAATATATGGGGAATATCGACAGTGAGGCTTCGCTTTTGGATTCCTTTTTTGTAAACGACTTGAACATCAGCTACAGTTGGGAGACTGCCCCACTGGTAGAGCGCATTGTATTTAGTGGTTTGGTGAACAATATATTCAACGTGGAGTATGTGTCTAATGGCTATTTCTTCACTTTTGACGATGACTTTAGTAATCCCGGAACCGTGACAACCATTGAAGGTGCTGGATTTTTCCCCCAGGCGACCATTAATTTCTTAGTGGGCGCGAGTATCCAGTTCTAATTATTGATGGTAAGTTGATCTCCGGATCTAGAAATACGGTAGGCGAGCATAGGGTATTGCCCTTCGCCTGCCGTTAATTGTCCGGTAATTATATTGTACTGATTGCCATTACAAGGGCAAGTAGCTGTAAGCCCATCCACGGTCATGGTAGAACAATCGCTTAAAGGTGTATTAGGGCAAGCGATCTCAAAGGCTGTATACTGACTGTTGTCAATGTTGTAGATCACTATGCCGCGAATTCCTTGTAAGCCGGTTACAAAGGAATTACCAGGAAAGTTCAAAGGGTTGTACTGCGGAAGGTTCAGATCTAAAGTGAGATTTACGTTAATGTTGGGAAGATTCGGATTGGCGCGCAGCGGGCCATCGTCGCCACTGCATCCGGCGCTCATCAAACCAACAACCATTGCGTAAAGTACAAATCTGAATGCTTTCATTTTTTATAACAATTTATTAGCCTTGACTATTAAACTCAAGGGAGTGCAAATTAGTGTATTCTGACTGAAAATTTAAAAATTTAGTATCTTTACCAACGAAATCCCGTGCTGCATGGGATTTTTTGTGTTTTTTGAACAGGCGCCCTCTACAGGGCGTTAAAAGAATGAAGTTATGAGTAATGTATCCTATTACACCGCAGAAGGATTAAAGAAACTACGTGAGGAGCTCAATCACCTCAAAGATGTAGAGCGTCCTAAGGCTTCTCAGGCTATTGCCGAGGCCAGAGATAAGGGAGACCTTTCTGAAAATGCCGAATACGATGCTGCCAAAGAAGCGCAGGGTTTGTTGGAAATGCGAATTTCCAAGCTAGAAGAGACCTTAGCCGGAGCCCGACTTATCGACGAATCTCAGTTAGACACATCGAAAGTATTGGTGCACTCTACTGTTACCATTAAGAACACAGCGAACAATGCTAAGATGACCTATAAGTTGGTTGCTCAAAGTGAGGCCGATCTAAAAAGCGGAAAGATCTCTGTAGATTCGCCTATAGGCAAGGGGCTTTTGGGTAAGAAAGTAGGCGAAATTGCCGAGGTTCAAGTGCCAAATGGCGCTGTGAAGTTTGAGATCATGGAGATCACCAGAGGAGCATAGATCCTGCTACATAAAGTATATGGCCTCGTTCTTTAACGGGGCTTTTTTATTTCCTATTTTTAGGTTCCTATAAACAACCGACCTATGGCCAGTATCTTTACCAAGATCGTTAAAGGCGAGATCCCTTCTTATAAGATCGCCGAAACCGACGAATTCTATGCATTCTTAGATATTAATCCTAATGCCAAAGGGCATACCCTGTGCATTCCCAAAAAAGAAGTCGACAAGATCTTTGATCTGGACCAAGAGACCTACCAAGGCCTTATGGCATTCTCTCGAGAAATAGCTTTGGCTATAGGCAAGGCTATTCCGTGTAAACGCGTTGGAATGTCCGTGATTGGTCTGGAAGTTCCGCACGTTCATGTGCATCTTATTCCTTTAAATCACATGGGCGAGATGACCTTTGCAGAAAAGGTAAACTTGAGTCAAGAGGAGTTTGAAGCCACTGCTGCGGCTATTCGCGATCAGCTCAAATAATTCACTCCAAATACAACTGCGGTCGCTACCAAAGCAATCCCTGCAAGCATTACGATCAAGGCAAGAGGCTTCCAATGCCGTTTAGAAGAGCGCATCTTAGTGCTCTTTTTGTGATAGTCGTAAACTCTTTCAATATCTGGGGTCCAAGAGACCGGGAAGATCTCCGTTTCACATTTGGTGCAATACATTTTAGAGCTCAGCTCATCAAGAAACCGCTTATACCAGCGGCCGTTCACATAGGGCTGATAGAATTCTACCATCAGTCCGTCTGTGGTATAACACTCCGGACAGTTGGTTTTAAGCTCTGCTTTTCGAATTAATTTTGGCGTGCTGGTCATAGGGGCGATTTTTAAAGACGTTTAAGCTGTATTTCCATAGTGGTACCTACATCTGGTTGGCTTTTAAGCACTCTTATATTGCCTTCGTGATATTCTTCTATTATGCGTTTGGCCAGTGATAAGCCCAAGCCCCAACCGCGTTTTTTGGTCGTAAAGCCAGGGGTAAAAATCTTCTTGAAGTCTCTTTTCGGAATTCCTTTCCCGGTATCAGTGATGTGTATGGTTACGGTTTTGGGTTGTTCGCTGATTTCTATGCTGATGGTACCCTTACCTTTCATAGCATCGATGCCGTTTTTTACCAAATTCTCAACGGTCCAGCCAAAAAGTTGCTCGTTGAGCATCACAGGGATCTTTTTCTGAGGCAGATCCAATTGGAAATTGATCAGCTTAGAAGTTCTGGCCTTGAGATAGTCGTAGGCCAACTGGGTTTCTTTAACCACATCCCGTTCTTCTAAATTGGGTTTGGAGCCTACTTTAGAGAATCTTTCGGTAATGGTTTGTAGGCGTCGAATGTCCTTTTCTATTTCTGCGATATAGGCCGGATTCGTGTTCTCTGACTTCAAGATCTCTGTCCATCCCACAAGAGAAGATAACGGCGTGCCGATCTGGTGGGCCGTTTCTTTAGCCATTCCTGCCCAGAGCTTATTCTGTTCGGCCGATTTAGTGGTCTGGTAAAAGAAATAAATGAATCCCACAAAAAGTAGAATGACCAGCAAAATAGCCAATGGATAGTATTTTACTTTGTTAATGATCGGGGCGTTTCCGTAGTAGATGGTGTTCAACACTTCGCCTTCAAAACGCGTTTCTATAGGCGAGTTGGTTTGCTTGAACTGTTCCACCATTCGCTCTATCTCTGCTCTGCTGAGTTGTGCCCCTTCGGGTATATTGCTTAGATCGTAGGAGTCTCCTTTGTGGGTATAGAGAATAAGCGGTGTAGTGGTATTGCTTCTAATGACCTCAATGATGAGCGGGCTCTGGTCTGTGCCGAGCTCATCGGTACTGGTCTCCGCCATTTCTTGTAAGGCCTTGGCAAAGATCTGCATCTTGTCGCGTTCGTTGTCTTTGAGCTGATTGTAGAACAGATAGGTGTTGTAACCAACTATCCCTACAATGACCAAAGTGAACACGATGATCGCCCTGCGCGTAAAACGAGTATTTATCTCCATAGCCTGAGCTGTCTCTGGCTAAATATAATGCAATTATGTTGAAATTATTGCACGGATTTAACCCCCTTTTTTATGATTCCCCTAGTAGAATAATTACCTTTGTAGCTATGCTCACAATACATCCAGAAAACACTTCAACAGGCAAATTACACGGCTATTTATTGGCGTCGGTCTCTCCGCGACCGATCGCTTTTGCGAGTACCGTGGATAAAGACGGAAAAGTAAACCTTTCGCCTTACAGTTTTTTCAATGTATTTAGTGCCAATCCGCCTGTGGTGATCTTTTCACCCGCTCGCCGAGTTAGGGACAATACCGTAAAACACACCCTAGAGAATGTCTTGGATGTGCCTGAGGTTGTGATCAATATTGTCAACTACGACATGGTGCAGCAAATGTCACTTTCTTCTACCGAATACCCTAAAGGAGTCAACGAGTTCGTGAAAGCCGGTCTGACCGAGTTGCCCTCCGAAGTTGTTAAACCTCCACGCGTTGCAGAAGCGCCTGTTCAGCTCGAATGCAAGGTGCTTAATGTGGTTGCCTTGGGAGAAGAAGGCGGAGCCGGAAACCTTGTGATTGCACAGGTGGTTCGCATGCATATCAAAGAAGATATTTTAGACGATGAAGGTCGTATAGATGCCGCTAAGATAGACACGGTGGCTCGTATGGGTGGTAATTGGTACAGCCGGGCAAAGACCGGAATGTTCGAGGTGCCGAAACCATTGAGCACACTTGGTATTGGTGTGGATCAGATTCCGGAGCAGATCCGATTGAGTACCATTTTAAGCGGGAACGATCTGGGTCAATTGGGCAATGTAGAACAGTTGCCTACCGAGGTTGAAAGCGCCAGCTTTATGGAAGCCTTTCATCCGGAGGTGTTGATCCAAGGAGATCGTGAGCAAAAACATCAACTAGCAAAAAATTATATCGCCAAAGGAGCCGTTTCAGACGCCTGGAAAGTGCTCTTATCAAAGTAAGATTATGGAAGTACAAGGAACTTTAAAACTCATAGACGAAACCAAAACCTACGGTTCTAACGGATTTAGAAAACGCGAGGTAGTGCTCACTACAGAAGAGCAGTATCCACAGCATTTGATGATAGAATTCGTTCAGGATAAGACAGACCTATTGAACAACTTTAAAGTAGGGGAATCTGTTAAGATCAGTATTAACCTTAGAGGTCGCGAGTGGGTGAATCCACAAGGAGAAACTAAGTATTTCAATTCTATCCAAGGATGGCGTATTGAGCGTATGGAGGCCGATTTGCCTGCGGACATGCCGCCTATTCCTCCTGCCGATGCCTTTGAGCCAACTAGTGAGTTTAGCGAGGAAGATCACGACGATCTCCCTTTTTAAGCCAAAAGCTTAAGTGGGCTTTACCCGAACCATAGAGGTCATCTTTAAGCGGTTTTTGCCGGCACCCTTTACTATTGCGGTGCTGCTTACCTTGACCACCTTGGTTCTGGCCTTACTTACAACTCCTGCACCCGCAGAAGGATCTCATTTTTTAGAATTGCTCTCTTACTGGGAGCGAGGTATCTGGAACAAGGACCTATTGGTCTTTGGCTACCAAATGATGCTTATATTGGTGTTGGGTCATATTCTGGTGCTTAGCGCGCCTATGAATCGACTTATTCAGGGCCTAACGGGTTTGGTCAGCAATACAGCACAGTCGGTGTTGCTGGTAAGCGTAAGTACGCTTTTGGTCTCCTTTTTTAATTGGGGATTGGGATTGATCTTCGGAGCCATTATGGCCAGAAAGGTGGCAGAAGCTTCTACCCAACGCGGTTTTAAGATCAATTATCCACTTGTTGGCGCTGCAGGTTACTGCGGATTAATGATCTGGCATGGCGGCATAAGCGGTTCTGCGCCATTAAAAGTGGCCGAATCCGGACATTTACAGCAGATCATGGCAGGTATTTCCGATACAGCTGTGTTGGCGCAATTACCAGATGCCATTCCCGGCAGTGCAACTATTTTCAGCTGGTGGAACCTCCTACTATTTGCGATATTACTCATATTAATTCCACTGGTATTCATTCGGCTATCAAAGCACGCTCCCCATACCGAGGTTCATGTTAGACCATACCGTTTAGAGACAACTACGCAACAGGCCGAAGGAGCTGCCGAGCGTTTGGACGCTTCCTTGTGGTTTGGTCGCGCAGTTGGGTTACTAGTGTTGGGTACTTTTCTATACCAATACGGATCGCAACTACTACAGCTAACTTTAACCCCGAATATGCTGAACTTCTTTATGCTTGGGATGGCGCTGTTGCTTCACGGATCTTTCAATTCATTCTTGGCTGCTGTAGAAGAAGCTATAAAAGGCGCAGCGGGTATTTTGATACAATTCCCACTCTATTTTGGGATCATGGGGATAATGGCAGAGAGTGGTATGGTAGGGCAAATCGCAGACTTTTTTGTGTCTATCGCTAATGAGACCACGCTTCCTATTTTTACTTTCTTTAGCGCCGGATTGGTCAATATCTTTGTCCCAAGTGGTGGAGGCCAATGGGCTGTTCAAGGCCCTATCGTTATCGAATCGGCCATGCAGCTTGGCGTGCCATTGCCAAAAGCAGTAATGGCTTTAGCTTATGGTGATCAGATCACCAATATGTTACAACCCTTTTGGGCCTTACCGCTTTTGGGAATCACCAAACTCAAGGCCAAAGAGATCTTACCCTATACTTTGATCATTATGTTGGTGGGTAGTGCAGTTTTCATTGCAGGTTTATTACTGCTGTAAAATAAAACAACCCCGCCAGAAGCAGGGTTAGTTTCGTTGGTTTTAGGTTACTAAAATGGCAAACTCAAATAAATTAAAAAACCTACCACTTTAGGTTTTGTAAAGGTTGTAAAAATTTCTAACATTCGCAATATCCGACAGTTAGTAGATTCATTATGCTCCATTTTTTAGATAAATCCTTAAGGTTTCCGGACTCAACTGAGGCCAGAGCAGATGGTTTATTGGCCGTTGGTGGCGATTTGAATCCGCAGCGTTTATTACTGGCGTATCGGTCGGGGATCTTTCCTTGGTTCTCAGATGGCGACCCACCATTGTGGTGGTGCCCAGATCCGCGGATGGTTTTATTTCCTGCTGAGTTTAAACGCTCCAAGAGCCTAAGAAAGTCTATTCGAACCGGCGGATTTTCAATTACCCAGAACAGCCAGTTCGAAGCGGTTATCAGAGCCTGTGCCGAAGCGCCAAGACCCGATCAGTTAGGAACCTGGATCACAGAAGAAATGGTTCAGGCCTATGTGGAATTGCATCGAATGGGACATGCCCATAGCCTTGAGGTATGGTATCATGACGAATTGGTTGGTGGATTATACGGCATTGACCTGCCAGAGTTCAAAGTTTTTTGCGGAGAAAGTATGTTCTCAAAACGAACCGATGCCTCTAAGGTTGGATTCAGCTTTTTGGTTGCATCTCTTTTGGAGCAAAATTACAAGCTAATTGACTGTCAGATGTATACAGACCACTTGGCGAGTTTGGGGGCTAGAGAGATAGCGCGTCAAGATTTTTTAGGGTATCTCAAGAAGTAGTTCTTTTAGTATTTCCGCTGAAAATCAGTATATTCGAGTCCTACTTAAACTAAAGCGCTATGACCCCTATCAAAAAATTAACGGCTTTGGCCTTTATCCTTGCCATGCCTTTTGTTGGATTTTCCCAGTCCGATTCCCCCTTACCCAATTACACTACAGAAGAAGAATCGCTATTGGTCAGTGAGATGACCTTTGCAAGTGCGATTCCCACGCCACCACCCAGTTCTGCGGTTAGAACCATGGCAGAATGGGAAGAGATCGAGTATCTGGTTATCACTTGGGAGCCTGCATTTCCAAACATACTGCGCCAAATAGTGGCCGCTGCAGTAGAAGAGGCAAAAGTGATCATAGTGACCCAAAACGAAGCTTCTGTAGCCTCTTATTTGTCGTCTAATGGTGTTGATTTGACCAATGTGGTCTTTCTAGATCAACCCTGGAACAGTATCTGGATCCGCGATTATGCTGGGAACACCGTCTATACGGACGATGTAGGAGAGCGAGCCTTGGTAGACTGGATTTATAACAGACCGCGTCCTTTGGACGATGTTATTCCTTCTGCCCATGCTACCTATACTGGCAGCCCTATCTACATTACCGATTCTGGCACCAACGACCTTGTCAATACCGGAGGTAATTTTATGAGCGACGGTCTGGGTAACGGATTTGCCTCTAAGCTTATCTTAGAAGAGAATGAGCCAGGGAACCCTTACGGTGTAAGCCCTAAAACAGAAGCTCAGATCGACGATATCATGCTCGATTATATGGGCATCTCCAATTATATTAAAATGGATATGTTGGATTACGATCTGATCCATCATATCGATATGCATATGAAGTTGCTGGATGAGGAGACCTTGTTGGTAAGTAAATATCCTCCTGGCGTGGCCGACGGCCCGCAGATCGAAGCCAATATCGATTATGTTTTAAGCAATTTCAATTCGCCTTTTGGAACACCTTACAAGGTCGAATGGATAGACGCGCCGCCAAGTGTGGGAGGTAATTATCCAGATACCGGAGGCTATTATAGAACTTATTCGAATTCTGTTTTTATCAATGGAACAGTCATAGTGCCTACCTATCGACCAGCGGTAGATGGCCCTGCCTTGGCCAAATATGAAGAATTATTGCCTGGGTACAATGTGGTGGGTATAGATGTGGATAACTCCGGAGAGAATCTGATAGCTCTTTTTGGAGCGATTCACTGTATCACGCACTCTATTGGTGTGGCCGAGCCTTTGTGGATAGTGCACCAGCCTGTGGCAGAAGCTACAGAAGGACTCAATGTGGTTTTCGACGCCATGATCAAGCACAATTCGGGCATCAATCAGGCTAAGGTATTTTGGCGAGAAACAGGAGCCGGCGCTTTTAATGAGATCGATATGACTCCGGCTGGAGGAGACGATTGGACAGCCAATTTGACGATCCCTTCGGATATAGATATTGAATATTATATCTGGGCAGAGGCCAATTCTGGCAAACAACTTACCAGACCTATAGTTGCGCCAGAGGGTTATTGGACCATAGACGTGGCTACTCTGTCTGCTGCCGAGTGGGCAGATAACAACATCATTGGGCCTTATCCAAACCCGGCCGATGATCGTGTCAATTTTAGACTTAATAATATCGGTGGACCGGTAAGTGTTGAGATCCACAATATCTACGGGCAGCGATTGTACACATCCGCAGTACAAAGTAGCAACGGAGTGATACAACTAGACCTCAATCCAATCTGGAGCGGCACACTTATAGTCACTTTTAAGGGTGAATTCGGATCCGTACAGCGTAAACTCATAAAACAATAGCGTAAATCTCCACCCCTTACCACACTGGTGAGGGGTTTGGGGTTTCTCCGTAAAATTTGGCAGGCGACAGCGCCAGAAGATTTACCATAAAATTCGTACCTTGTCGTAATTTCCTACAAAGCTGTAAATAAGAGGTTTAAACGATTAAACTTCACAGTTTTGACAGAAATTTGCTTTCAAATTCATCCCTGTATATGTCAAAGTATCTTTGCTTACTCGCACTTTCCTTGTTTTCCTGTGGAGCTTTAGCCCAGGCCGATAACCAGCAAGGGCCTGCAGTCTCTTCAACCCAGATCGATGTGTTAGCTGTTTATGAAGATGTGGTAGCGCAAGGCTATCACTCTGCTCAGGTCTATCAAAAATTAGCCAGTGGACGTTACTTGGAGAAGAACTATCCTGAAGCCAAGAAATGGTATATCAAGTTGTTTGCTCTTAACGAAAAGCCAGAAGCTATCGAATATCTTCGATTTGCAGAGACACTAGAGGCGCTTAAAGAATTTGATTTGGCGCAGACCTACAAAGCCCAATACGAACTATTAAAGGAGAAGGAGTAGGCTTTAAACTTCTTTGTATCTAAAGCAAGAAGTAAGGTGGTCATTGACCATACCCGTAGCTTGCATATGGGCGTAAATCACAGTGGTACCCACAAATTTGAACCCGCGCTTTTTTAGGTCCTTACTAATGGTATCGCTTAAGGGAGTGTTGGCAGGAACTTCCTTTAAACTCTTATAACTGTTGGTTATTGGTTTACCCGCGGTAAACCCCCAAATGTAATCGCTAAAACTTCCAAACTCCTCTTGAACCTTCATAAAGGCTTGGGCGTTGCTAATTGTTGCTCTTACTTTGAGTTTGTTGCGGATAATGCCTGGGTCCGACAAGAGCTCCGCTACCTTATCTTCTCCGTATTTGGCAATCTTCTTATAGTTAAAATGGTCAAAGGCACGCCTAAAGTTTTCGCGTTTACGCAACACGGTGATCCAACTCAATCCCGCCTGAAAGGTTTCCAAGATCAGGAATTCAAAAAGGGTATCATCGTCGTAAACAGGAGTTCCCCATTCTTTGTCGTGGTACTCCACATAGAGCGGATCATCTCCACACCAAGCGCATCTATTGATTTTATCCATGATCGAATAATTAGGATTGTTCTTAGGAACGATCAAGGTAGTAAGTTTTTTATTTTATTTGCGTCTGATTGGCTATGGAAAGTATCATGGAAACCCCAACATTGGATTTAATTCAACAAGGCCTAGAGAAGGCTATGAGTTATCAAGAGTACAAGGAATTGGTTAAGCAGCATGTGGATAACGGCACCAATACTGGCCCGGAAGTCACCGAGTCTTTAGCGCAATACACGCTCTTAAACGACAGACGAATGAAACGCTGGGCCAAGACCTTTAAATTGGATGAGGCTACTCGAGCGCAAATTGCCAAGAGAGATAAGCCGTTAACGTGGTTGGTTTTAACAGAAAGCTGGTGTGGAGACGCAGCTCATGCCACGCCTATCATGGATGCCTTTGTACAGGAAAATCCAAATATCGAGCTGAAGATCCTATTGCGCGATGAGAATTTAGAATTGATGGATGCTTTTCTGACCCAAGGTGCTCGATCCATCCCTAAACTTATCGCTTTTGACAATACCCGTAAAGAGCTACTGGGCAGCTGGGGGCCAAGACCAACTCCGGCAACGGCCATGGTCAATATCTTTAAAGCAGAACACGGAAAGCTCAGTCCGGAGTTCAAGCAAGACTTACAAGTTTGGTATAATAAGGATAAGGGTAAAGCTATAGCAGCAGACCTTTTGGAACTGCTCTAACCCTGACCGGGAAAATAATAAGTGATACTGCCGAGCTGGCTATTTCTTTTAGCTTTAGAAAATACAGTTTGAGAGGCGTAGTCCAGGGCAGCATCCCAAAGGCAACCGTTGGTAGTGCTGCTAGAATTCTCGTTTATACTTTGGGCAATGACCTGTCCTTTAGCATCTACACTGATGTTTACTACTACCGTTCCGGAGGCAGCACAGGTATAGACCGGGTTGGGAACATATAAGGCATTGCGGTCAACCAGACGATAACGGATACTGGTATTGCTTTCATTGCCATCTACTACCTTTTTTTCTGGAGCCTCATAGGGGTCTGTTTTTTCAAAACTCGGATTGTCCTTTGCGCTCTCTACATCTTTAATGGCCTGATCTAGGGCCTTTAAGCGTTGGTCAAAATCGTCTTGATCTTCTTGAGATTGATTACTTAAGGCAGTGAGCTCTTTTCGGGTCTCGTTAAAGGCCTTGTGCGTCTTAGTTTGCTGGGCAGAGGCTGTGGTTTCTTCTTGGAGTTCCTCTTCTAAAAGGTCTGCAAGCAGTTCTATGTCGTATTCGGTCTCCTGATCTTCTGCTACCTTTTTTCTGATCTGATAACCCCAAAGCAATAGTGCTAGGTTCCCGGTGATCAGGAACGACAGTATGAAAGCTTTTAAAGAAGGAGTGAACTTCATGGGGCTGAATTCGTATTGCTAATATAAGCTGAATTGCGGGTAAAAACCTAATTACAAACTACTTATGTAATCTTCGAATGTGGTTATGCCCATTGCATCTTCAAGGCTGTAGTCCCCAATTTTAGTGCGTCTCAAGGCAGAAAGATATGCCCCATTGTCTAAAGCTTTGCCAAAATCATTGGCTAGCGATCTTATATAGGTTCCTTTACTGCATTGCACTATAAAATCCACCTCTGGCGGCGCTATTCGACTTAGAGAGAAGTGTAGGATCTCAACTTCTCTGGGCTTTATCTCTGTTTGTTGTCCTTTACGCGCGAGTTCGTAAAGCCGTTTTCCATCTTGTTTTACTGCGGAGAAAATTGGAGGATATTGGGTTATGGTTCCTTGGAATTGCTGAGTCGCAGCCTCTATAGCAGCCTCAGTTAATCCACTCAGGTCAAACTCCTGATCGATCTCGGTTTCCATATCAAAACTCGGCCGGGTAGCTCCCAGGGTAAAGGTCCCGGTGTATTCTTTATGCTGTGCTTGAAACTCCGTGATGCGCTTGGTAAACTTTCCGGTGCAGATCAGCAGTAAACCACTGGCCAATGGGTCTAAAGTTCCGGCATGGCCTACTTTGATCTTTTTAAAGCCGAATTGCTTTCTAATGAGCCATCGCACTTTGTTCACCACCTGAAAGGAAGTCCATTCCAGAGGTTTGTCTATAAGTAGTAATTGTCCGTCTAAAAAGTCTTGTCCGGTCATCTTAGTAATAACTCACGCCTATGGCAAGGAGTCCAACCAAAAGGCAATAGATAGCAAAATAGGTGAGCTTTGATTTCTTAACCAGCTGTATCATCCAAGTACAGGCAATGATCCCACAAATAAAAGCGGTGATGAATCCGGCGCCTAAAACTACGAATTGAGTGTCCGGGCTGCTCAAAGCTCCGTCTAAAATGTCTTTAGCGATCTTTCCAAAGATCAGCGGAATGACCATTAAAAATGAAAAACGCGCAGCTTTTCCTTTATCATTACCCAAGAGTACAGAAGTAGCTATGGTCGAACCCGAGCGAGAAATACCTGGCAACATGGCCACTGCTTGGGCAACTCCAATAACAAAAGCATTGCTGTAAGAAACGGGCTTGAGGGTATTCTTGGCGCGATCGGCCAGAAATAAAAGCGCAGCAGTTAGCAAGAGCATGGCTCCTACAAAGGCAATGTTTCCGCCAAAAAATGCTTCCAATTCGGACTCAAAGAAAAACCCGATCAAGGCAGCGGGGATCATGGAGATCACAATTTTTAAAGAGAATTGTGTTTGTTCGTTCCACTTAAAGCTGAATAGGCCTTTTAAGATATCCCAAATGTCCTTTCTAAAAACAACTATAGTGCTCAGGGCTGTTGCGAAGTGCAAGACAACGGTAAATAACAAACTCTCTTCCGGTACTGCATTGCCGCCCAAAATGGCTTTTCCTAGCTCCAAATGGCCGCTAGAAGACACAGGTAAAAATTCGGTAAATCCCTGAATGATCCCAAGAATGATAGCGTCTAGAAGCTCCATGAATTATTGCTCCTTGTCTGTTTTGAGTAAGATGGCGTATACTTCGATCCCAAAGCCAAGTAAAACCAAGAATGGGGCTAAACGGATTCTTCGCCAGTGATAGATGTCTGGATTAAAAACGTTAGGATCGTCACTACCGCCACCCGCCATAAGGATAAACCCTAGAGCAATACAGGCAAGCCCGATCAACATAAAGCGATAGTTCTTTTTGTTAAAGACAAACTGAGGCTTGGACTGTTGTTTACGTTTTTGTTCTCCCATCTACTTGAATTCTGTAAAAATTATGGAATCTCCTACCTGCAACTGCGAGATATGATTGGACACTCCAAGGGCAAATTTAGCTAAATGTACGCTAGCGGTCCGGTTCAAAGTGGTCTTTTTCAAAGAATTTAACGTCAAACCTTGTTCTAGCCCCCGATTGATATAGTAGCGCTGGCCCGTATCCGCAGTAAAAAATATATCAAAATCGCTACCTGCTTCCACCGCCGTTATTTTGACCTGTTTTACCAAACAATCATCGGGTTGTGTGTCTTTTATAACCAACAGCTCCAAGAGCAAGACGCAAAGCAAGATAAAAGCTAAGAGTGTTCCGAAGATAATTAAAACTGTTTTTCGCATGCTGCAGCTTTAGTTGTAGAGCTCGTCTATGCGCAGGTTTAAAAAGCGTTGCGTTGCAAAATAGGTGCTTGCCCAAGAGATCAGAAAACCAAAGACAAGTACCCCGGCAAAAAGCCCACCTAGCAGTAGCTTATCGTCTAATAGGTTGAGTTCGGCAAAGCTCTTTTGTAGGTAATATAACACCCCTAACATGCCTCCCATGGCCAAGATCGCGCTGAGTAATCCAAGTTTTATGTTTTGCCAAATAAATGGTCTGCGAATAAAGGCTTTCGTAGCCCCAACCATTTGCATGGTCTTGATTGTAAAACGCTTGGCGTAAACCGAAAGTCTTATAGAACTGTTTATAAGCAATACGGCGATAACCAAGAAAATACCTGTTATCACGAGCATCCAAAGGCTTATACGTTTTACGTTGCTTTCCAATTTTTCTACCAAAGGTTTGTCGTATTCTACCTCTTCTACAAAGGGTTTGTCTAAGAGTTCGTTGGTAATTTCTTCAAAGGTATCTGCAGTTACATAGTCCGCGTTGAGGTAAACGTCAATGCTGTTTTGTAGCGGATTGTACCCTAAATAATCCATAAAGTCTTCGCCTATGGCCTGGGCATGCGCTTCTGCTGCCTGCTGTTTGGAAACGTAAGTGGCAGATTTTACATAATCTGCCATGGCTAAGCCTTGCCGCAGTTGGGTCACATCGGCTTCTTTAGCATCGTCTTTCAAATAAACCGAAAAGGGGATCTGTTCTTTAAAATAGTCACCCACTTGCTTGGAGTTCAATACTATAAGTCCCAACATTCCCAAAAGGAACAAGACCAAGGTGATACTCAGAACTACAGAGAAGTAAGATGAGATCAGGCGTCTTTTTTGAAACTTTTCGTATTTGGAACTCATATCGGGCTTGGGCTTTACTAGAGGTAAAAATACATCCTTTTTTGGATGGTGCCTTAATAACGTCTAAAGTTTTGGTTTTCGTCTGTTTGAATTTCTAAAGGCCCAATTTTACTGCGGATTTCCTGTGGGCTATTGGCACAATAATTTTTAACTTTGCGGCTATTATTTTTAGGCAATTAGAAAATTACCAATTCGCGCATAAAATCTGGCAATGAGCAGTTATCACTTTAACGCCATCGAACAAAAATGGCAACAGTATTGGGCAGACCAAGAGTCCTTCAAGGCATCTAACGAAACAGCCGATCCGAAATATTATGTTCTGGACATGTTTCCTTACCCTTCAGGAGCTGGACTTCACGTAGGACATCCTTTAGGATATATAGCCAGTGATATCTACTCGCGTTACAAACGCCACAAAGGTTTTAATGTATTGCATCCGCAGGGATATGACTCCTTCGGACTACCTGCCGAACAATACGCCATTCAGACTGGGCAACACCCAGCCATCACCACCAAAGAAAATATTGCGCGTTACCGTGAGCAGCTAGACAAGATGGGCTTCTCTTTTGACTGGTCACGAGAGGTGCGTACTTCGGACCCGGAATACTACCGTTGGACCCAGTGGATCTTTCAACAACTTTACGAGAGCTGGTATTGCAAATCGCACGAACAAGCTTATCCTATCAGTGAACTGGTTAAGGTGTTTGAAGAAGAAGGTAACGTGGGTCTAAATGCCAGATGTGGTAGTGAAGTGGTTCCATTTACGGCAGAAACCTGGAACAACTACAGCGAAGAACGCAAGCAAAAAGTACTCTTGCAGTACCGCTTGGCATATTTGGCAGAGACAGAAGTGAATTGGTGCCCAGGTTTAGGAACTGTTCTGGCCAATGACGAGATAGTGAACGGGGTGAGTGAGCGCGGTGGATTCCCTGTAATTCGAAAGAAAATGCTACAGTGGAGCATGCGTATCTCTGCCTATGCAGAACGTTTGCTGCAAGGGTTGGACACTATTGATTGGACAGATTCCCTAAAAGAATCGCAGCGAAACTGGATCGGTAAATCAGAAGGTGCTTCCGTGATCTTCAAGGTTATTTCAGACGATGTAAACATAGCCGATGCTCCCATTGAGGTCTTTACTACGCGACCAGATACCATCTACGGAGCCACCTTTGTTACTTTGGCGCCAGAACACGATCTGGTTGGAAAGATCACCACGCATCAGCAGCGCAAAGAGGTAGCAGAGTACATTGCTGCCACGGCGAAGCGTTCGGAACGCGATCGTATGGCCGATGTTAAAAATATTACTGGAGTCTTTACCGGAGCCTATGCCAAACATCCGCTAACAGAAGAACCTGTGCCTATCTGGATTGGAGATTATGTACTTGCCGGATATGGAACCGGCGCGGTTATGGCTGTTCCCTGTGGAGACCAACGCGATTGGGACTTTGCTACGCATTTCAATATTCCTATAGTCAACATTTTTCAAGATGTAGACGTATCTGAAGAGGCTCATACAGACAAAGAAGGCACCGTGATCGCCAACAGTGACTTTGTGAGTGGTATGCCTTATAAAGAGGCTTTCAATGCAGTAATTGATAGGTTAGAGGCCTTGGGTAGTGGCAAGCGCAAGATCAATTACAGACTCCGCGATGCGGTCTTTTCCAGACAGCGTTATTGGGGAGAACCTTTCCCGGTCTATTATGTGAAAGGTTTGCCGCAAATGATACCTAGTGAACACCTTCCCTTGGTGTTGCCAGAGGTAGAGAAGTATTTGCCAACAGAAGACGGAGACCCACCTTTGGGTCGCGCCGATGTTTGGGCTTGGGATACCGAGAACAATCAGGTAGTGTCTAACGATAAAGTGGATCACATCACTGTTTTTCCTTTAGAGCTTAACACCATGCCAGGTTGGGCAGGCAGTAGTTGGTACTTTTTCCGCTATATGGACGCTCAGAATACAGAAGATTTTGCTAGTGAAGCAGCATTAGATTATTGGCAGAACGTAGACCTCTACATTGGAGGAAGCGAGCACGCCACAGGGCATTTGTTGTACAGTCGTTTTTGGGTGAAGTTCTTATACGACCGCGGATTCATCAAGGTAGATGAGCCCTTTAAAAAACTAATCAACCAAGGTATGATCCTTGGAACTAGCGCCCTTGTCTACAGAAAAAAAGGGACAAACACTTATGTGTCTGCAGGTTTGGCCAAAGACCTTCAGACCGATGCACTAAGAGTAGATGTGAACTTGGTAAATGCTTCGGATGAGTTAGATGTGGAAGCTCTTAAAAAGTGGCAGCCCCAATTTGAGGATGCCGAATTTGAATTGGAGAACGGGAAATACATCGTTGGTCGCGAAGTAGAAAAAATGTCTAAGCGTTGGTTCAACGTGGTAAATCCAGACGATATCTGCGAGCAATATGGGGCAGATACCTTGCGAATGTACGAGATGTTCTTAGGACCTTTAGAACAGGCTAAACCCTGGAATACTGCTGGTATAACTGGAGTTCATAGCTTTTTGAAAAAGCTATGGAAACTTTACCACAGCGGGCCAGAAGGTAGTTTTAATGCCACAGATGCAGAACCTACAGCGGAGCAGCTAAAGACCTTGCACAAGACTATCAAAAAGGTGACAGAAGACATAGAGGCCTTTAGCTTCAACACTTCCGTCTCCACCTTCATGATCGCCGTTAACGAATTAACTGCAAGCAAATGCAATAGTCGGGCTATTCTAGAGCCTTTAGCCGTATTGATCTCTCCTTATGCACCGCATATCGCAGAGGAGCTTTGGGAGAAACTAGGCCACCAAGGGGGAATATCTAAAGTGCAATATCCGGAGTTCAATGAGGCCTACTTGGTAGAAAGTACCAAGGCTTATCCGATCTCCTTCAACGGAAAAATGCGCTTTACCATGGAGCTACCTATGGATATGGATAAAGCTGCAATAGAAGCTGCTGTTCTAGCAGACGAGAAGACACAGCAGTATTTGGAAGGCCGTACTCCAAAACGGGTGATCGTTGTTCCTGGTAAGATCGTAAACATTGTAGGCTAATGAGAATTCTGCTCTTCTTGTTTATTACAACTTGTATGTTTGGACAAGACATGCCCGCAGATTCTGTGAAATTTCCAGACGACTTCTTTGGTCGATATACCGGTATGCTGACTATAGATAATGGCAGCAATGTTCAAGAAATCGAGATGAGCTTTGAGCTATCTGTTACCGATACCCTGGGAGTGTATAACTATGTTTTAGGGTATCAGGGACAAGCTCCGCGGGAATATTTACTCAAAACCGTAGATGCTGTCAAAGGTTTGTATCAGGTCGATGAGCAGAATGACATTGTATTAGATGCCCGTTTGGTAGGTCAAACCCTGATCAGCATCTTTGAAGTACAGGGCAATCTTATCACAACACGAGAAGAATTCTTTACAGACGGGCGGATGATCTTCGAGATCACTATGGTGCAAACTGATAAACCTGAAATTAGCGGGGGTACATCCGAAGAAATTCCCGAAGTAAAAAGCTATCCGGTAAGAGTGGTGCAGCGTGCCTATCTGACCAGACGCGACTAAAAGCCTGACAAAAATTCCACTTTAAATTTTGGCAGCAAATTTGCTGTCTATTTGTATCTTTAATTGAATTAAACAAGACACAAATGTTAGGATATTATATACTGGGTGGAATTATCTTTTTGGTAAGTGCTTATGTGAGCAACACCTTAAAAAGCAAGTTTAAAAAGTATTCCAAGGTGCGTTTGCAAAATGGGATGAGCGGAGCGGAGATCGCCCAGAAGATGCTAGACGATCACGGCATTCGCGATGTTCAGGTCATTTCTACGCCTGGAATGCTTACAGACCACTACAATCCCTTAAAGAAGACGGTTAACCTCAGTGAGGGAGTCTACAATCAGCGCAACGCTGCTGCCGCTGCTGTGGCCGCACACGAAGTAGGGCACGCAGTGCAACACGCTACGGCCTATTCTTGGCTTACCATGCGTTCTAAAATAGTACCTGCGGTTGGCATTGCGAGTAAATTGTCTAACATCGTTATAATTGCAGGCTTGGTGCTTGCCTCTACAGGGAGTGCTTTTGGTACTGCCGTATTTGGCGTTGGTATTGGACTTTTTGCCGTAACCACTTTGTTTGCCTTTATCACTTTGCCCGTGGAATTTGACGCTTCTAACAGAGCGCTGGCTTGGTTGGAGCGCGAAAATATGGTGACCAGCCAAGAGTATGCTGGTTCTAAAGACGCCCTAAAATGGGCTGCGCGCACCTATGTGGTAGCTGCCTTAGGCTCTTTAGCGACTTTGGTATACTTTATAATGATGTTTATGGGTAGCCGCGATTAACCGGCAATATTGTCTGGGTTGTAGCCCAAGTAATCGGTAAAGTTCTCTTTAAAGACTATGCCGTAATCTTCGAGTTCTTTCAAAATAGGCTCGTAGACTTCTTTAGCAATAGGAATCTGTACTCCTGGAGTAGTGATTTCACCATTTAAGATCTTTAAAGCGGCTATGGCTACCGGCAGTCCAACTGTTTTGGCCATGGCCGTTTCTACAGTGTCTTCTCCTATAATAACCATATTGGAGTCTATTTGTTTGCGCTTGCCGTTTAGTTCATAACCGAACTTGTGGTACATTACTATCATGTCCTTATCGTTCTCATCTAAGGTCCATTTGTCCATTAAGATCTTCTGCAGGGCTTGCGCCGGAGTAGCATTTTTAATGCCGATGGTCTTTTTGTTGTTAAAGAGATCCAATTCCATGAGTTTGTCCCACATCTCGTCGTCCTGATCGATCTTTAAGTTGTGGCGCATCTTTAGTTCTACGGAATCTGTAGGCGAGTAGGGCAGAAAGCAATTCACAAATTCCCGATAGGTCATTGTTTCTGTGTTCTGCAAGTGGTAACTATCGTCTGTCATCCCTAACTGAACAAACATATTCCAAGCGCGGCTAAAGCCAACACGTCTTATGGTGCCTCGGTATAAGGTCAATACGTCTTCCAAACCGTAGGCCTCGCGATATTTAAGCGAGTTTCGGTTGGCGTAGGCTTCAAAACGGCCGTAATCTTCTATGTCTAAGAACTCGGTTCTTCTAAAGAGTCTGTGGTAGGGAATGTATTTGTAGGTGCCTTCTTGGATGAACTCCGCAGCACCACCTTGACCAGCTACAACCACATTGCGTGGATTCCAAGTGAATTTGTAATGCCAGAGGTTGTTGTCGCTCTCCGGAGCAATTAGGCCTCCGGTAAAGGATTCAAAAAGCAACATTTTTCCACCATTGTCGCGTATTCTGTCTATGACAAGCATGGCGCTCATATGGTCTATCCCTGGATCTAACCCGATTTCGTTCATAAAAACCAAACCTTTAGACTTGGCCTTAGTGTCTAAACTGAGCATCTCGTCGCTCACATAAGAGGCAGTGACCATGTGTTTGCCAAATTCCAAACAGTCTTTGGCCACCTCTATATGAAAACGGGCCGGCAGCATGGAAATAACCAAGTCTGCACTTTGAACGGCAGCTCTGCGGTCTTTTTCGTTAAAGACATCGAGCATGATAGCTCTAGCATTCGGGTGCCCTTCGGTAAACTTTTGTGCGGCCTGTATAGACTGATCGCCTATGGTGATGTTCAAATTTTCTGAGGTCGATTTGTCCAGTAAATAGTTGATCAAACTGCTGGCAGAACGACCAGCTCCTATAATTAAAAGTTCACGCATGGTGGCTTAATTTTGTACCTTCGTAGTGCTGCGAAAATACAAATTGTACCCCTTAGCTCATGCGGATTGAACACAAAAATTTTGCTCTGGCGGGAATTATCTTCACCGCCCTTTCTATTGTTTTAGGTGCCTTTGGCGCGCATGCCCTTGAGGCGCTGTTGTCTGCCGAGAAATTGGCCAACTTTGAGGTTGGGGTGAGGTATCAAGTCTACCAAGGCTTGGCGCTTATGTGGTTGTCCTTGGTGAGCTCTTTAGATAAAAAAGCGCTAAAGCAAGTGTATTATCTGTGGCTGATAGGGGTCATTTTTTTCTCCGGATCTTTATACGTACTTGCATTCACAGAAGTATGGGATTTTACACCTGGGCCTTTGGTTTTTATTACACCACTTGGAGGAACCTTACTAATTTTCGGTTGGCTGCGCCTCTTAGTGGCACTGTGGCGTAAATCCTAAGTAAAAAGCCAGATTTCGTGCCCTGTTTAGGCATTAATTTCTATTTTTGTAAACCAATTAGACATCTGATAAATTAAAAAATAATGGTCGACAACACCCCTTCCACGAAAACGATTTCGTTAGACAACTACGGAATAAAGAACGCGAAGGTTAACTACCAACTAACGCCAGAACAATTACACGACATTACCATCGCCAAAGGCATGGGTCGCGAAGCCTACAATGGTGCACTTGCGGTAAATACAGGAGAATTCACAGGACGGTCCCCCATGGACCGTTTTATCGTTAAAGACGACATTACCAAAGACAGAATTTGGTGGGGTCCTATTAATATTCCCTTTGATTCCGATAAGTTCGATGCGCTTTACGACAAGATCACTGCTTATTTGAGCGAAAAGGAGATCTACGTTCGCGATTGCTATGCTTGTGCCGATCCGAATTATCGTACAGACATCCGCGTGATCAATGAGTATCCGTGGTCCAATATGTTTGTGTACAATATGTTCTTGCGCCCGGAAGAATCTGAGTTAGAAGGTTTCAGCCCGGAATGGACTGTGATCAACGCTCCAGGTTTCATGGCAGATGCCGAACTAGACGGCACCCGTCAGCACAACTTTGCCATTCTAAACTTTACCAGAAAAACTGCAATAGTAGGTGGAACAGCTTACACAGGAGAGATCAAAAAAGGGATATTCAGTTCGTTGAACTTTACACTTCCCGTTTTCGAGAATACCTTGCCCATGCACTGTTCTGCGAATGTTGGGAAAGATGGTGACACTTCTATTTTCTTCGGACTTTCAGGTACCGGGAAAACAACCTTGTCTGCAGATCCTAATAGAAAGCTCATTGGTGACGACGAGCACGGCTGGACTGCAGAGAATACTATCTTCAACTTCGAAGGTGGTTGTTACGCCAAAGTGATCAATATGTCTCGCGAAAGCGAGCCTGAGATCTACGACGCGATCAAAAAAGGGGCGATCCTAGAAAATGTCATCATGGACGAGAACGGCGTAGTGGATTATACCGATTCTTCCATCACACAAAATACACGAGTAAGCTATCCGATCTATCACATCGAAAATATTCAAGTGCCTTCTATTGGTAAGAACCCAACGAATATCTTCTTTTTAACTGCCGATGCTTTTGGAGTATTGCCTCCAATTTCGAAACTAACTCCAGGACAAGCTGCGTATCACTTTATTAGTGGATATACAGCTAAAGTTGCAGGAACAGAAGCTGGTATAGACGAGCCTGTGCCAAGTTTTTCTGCATGCTTCGGAGCTCCATTTATGCCTTTACACCCAACCAAGTACGCCGAGATGCTCAGCAAGAAAATGCAGGAGGCCGGAGTGAACGTATGGTTGGTAAATACCGGTTGGACAGGTGGTCCTTACGGTGTTGGAAAACGCATGAAGCTCAAGTACACCAGAGCTATGATCACTGCTGCCATGGACGGTAGCTTAGAGGCGGCCAATAAGGACAACTATCACATTCACTCTGTGTTTGGAGTACATCAGCCAAGAACCTGTCCAAATGTTCCTGATGAGGTCTTGAGTCCTCGAAAGACTTGGAACAATGACGAAGGTTATTACAAGACAGCTGCCAAACTTACGGCGAGCTTTAGAGAGAACTTCAAACAGTTTGAAGATATGGCCAGCGAGGAAATTCTAGCTGGAGGACCTTTAAAGTAAACAGCTCTGAGATAAACTAAAAAAGCTCCGCAATTTGCGGAGCTTTTTTTATTTCTTCTTGTTGACTTCTGCAATGTATTTTTCCAGTGCCATGGTCATCGATGGCGTTTCTGGGGTCGGTGCTTGGATATTGATCTCCAAACCGCGTTCTGAAGCCGCTTTTACTGTGGTGTTTCCAAAGACCGCAATTCGAGTGTCGTTTTGCTCGAAATCTGGGAAATTCTCAAAGAGAGACTTGATTCCGCTCGGGCTAAAGAAAACTAAGATGTCGTAGTATACGTTGCGAAGATCAGAAAGATCACTTACAACGGTTTTATAAAAGGTCGCTTGTTTCCAGTTTACACCAACTTCGTCTAGTAGAGCCGGTACTGTCGGCTTCAACATATCAGAAGAAGGTAAAAGGAAAGATTCGTTCTTGTATTTTTTGATCAAAGGGATAAGCTCTGCAAAGGTGCGTTTTCCTACGTAGATCTTACGCTTGCGATACACAACATACTTTTGCAAATAATAAGCCACCGCTTCTGACTGGCAGAAGTACTTTAAAGTATCCGGCACTTTAAAACGCATTTCTTCTGCGATTCTAAAGAAGTGATCTACGGCATTACGACTGGTAAGTATGATAGCCGTATAATTGGCAAGGTCAACCTTTTGCGAGCGTACGTCTTTAGCAGACACGCCTTCTACGTGAATAAAAGGTCTAAAGTCGATCTTTACCTTATGTTTTTCAACCAAGTTGAAATAAGGAGAATTCTCTACTTTAGGCTCTGGCTGAGACACCAAAATTGTTTTCACTTTCATATCCCCGTTTTTTTCCTTTTTCATCCTTTTAACTCAGCACTTTATACAGCAGAATAAAGGGTGAAATTTCAAGTGCGCAAAGATATAAAATAAAATAGAAGAAATTGCGAAAAATCAGGTTTTCGTTGTTTTTGTAGCTGTAAATCAAGCCCATAATATAGGCTCCTGCTGCGAGCAGTCCTGCGAGGTATAAAATCCATTCACTTTGTAGCGGTCCGTAGCGATAGACTACACAGAATCCTAGAAGTCCTAATCCGATCAGATTCAAAAAGCTCAATTTTTCGAAAACATAGGTCCCAACTAGGTCTTCCAACTTAAAAACAACCCCTAGTAGTCGTGTTAAGAGGAATTTGATACTGAAAAAGCCGAAGATTGCCGCAGTCATTTGCAAAAACAAGGATAGACCAGGGGAACTGTCTGCATCTAATTCAACACTTAAAAAGCTTCCGTAGAGGGCCGCTCCTATAAGTCCTACCAAGAACAATAGGGTCGGAAACGGGCTAGTTGTGTGTTGCGATTTACCAGAGATTATAAAATAGCGATTGCTCAAGGGCAATTGCAAAAAACTTCTGAAACTCTCCTGATAATTGTAGGCGGCGATAGCCAGGATCAGCAGGGCTAAAACTACCAGGCTAATGATCCAGGAATCTGAGGCGATTTCTCTAAGACTGAGTTCGGTGATTTCCACCGTCTAAAGGTAAACGAAATGTCGCTTTTATGCAGCCCATCAATTACAAAAATCTTCACATTTCTTTAGTTGAAAAAAACTACATTTGCCTCAAAACAGGCATGTCAGAAGGACTTGTAGTCATACCCACCTATAACGAAGCCGAGAACATCTCGCGCTTGCTGCGCAACGTATTCTCTTTGCAGCGCGCTCTAGATATTCTTGTGGTAGACGATAATTCACCAGATGGCACTGCAGGCTTGGTCAAGGCCTTGCAAAAAGAATTCCCTGGCAGACTTCATCTAGAAGAGCGTTCTGGTAAGCAAGGACTCGGAACTGCTTACATTCACGCTTTTAAGTGGGCTTTAGCAAGACCTTACGAGTACATTTTCCAAATGGATGCCGATTTTTCACACAATCCCAATGATTTGTTGAGGCTCTACAATGCTTGTGCAAAGCAAGGGGCAGATCTGGCAGTTGGGTCGCGTTATATAACGGGAGTTAATGTAGTGAATTGGCCCATGAGCAGAGTGTTGCTGAGTTGGATCGCTTCTAAATATGTGCGTTTCATTACCCGTATGAAGGTGTTTGACACCACCGCCGGATTTGTGTGTTATAAGCGGGAAGTTTTAGAAACTATTCAATTAGATAAGATCCGTTTTGTAGGTTACGCATTCCAGATCGAAATGAAGTATAAAGCCTATCTTTTAAATTTTAAAATCACCGAGGTTCCCGTTATCTTTACCGACCGAACTCAAGGGGAGTCTAAAATGAGTAAAGGAATCATATCGGAAGCTATTTTTGGTGTGATAGGCATGCGACTAAAACGCCTGTTTGGACGTTTAGAACTATAGACTTCCAACCCAAACAAACCAAACAATGAGAGATATTCTTATAAAAAATGCCCAAATAGTTAATGAGGGGCAGGTAATGAAAGGCGATGTACTGATCCAAGGAGATCGTATCGCAGATGTTGCCGATAGCATTAGCGTAAAATCTGCCGATACCAAGGTTATCGATGCAGATGGGTCTTTTTTGATCCCGGGAGTTATAGACGATCAGGTGCATTTTAGAGAACCTGGTCTAACCCACAAAGGAGATATAGAAAGTGAATCCAAGGCGGCGGTTGCCGGAGGGATCACCACTTTTATAGAGCAGCCTAATACCGTGCCACAGGCTACGACCATAAAATTGCTAGAAGAGAAATTTAGTAGAGCAGCAGAAGTTTCATGGTCTAACTACTCTTTTATGTTCGGTGGGACCAATGACAATTTAGAAGAGCTTAAAAAGGTCGATCCGACCAAAGTGGCGGGTATCAAATTGTTCTTAGGATCCTCAACAGGGAATATGTTGGTGGATGATCCTGAAGTATTGGAGGCCATTTTTTCTAGTACAGACCTTAGAATATCCTTGCATTGTGAGGACGAGCAAACCATCCGCGATAACCTGAAAGAGCATAAAGAGATCTACGGTGATGACATTCCAATGGAGCTACACCCAAAGATCCGCAGTGAAGAGGCTTGCTATATTTCATCGAGTCAGGCTGTGGCCTTGGCCAAGAAAACAGGAGCTCGTATTCATGTGTTCCACCTTTCTACAGCCAAAGAGACAAAACTCTTCAGCAATAAAAAACCGCTAAAGGACAAGCAGATCACCGCAGAGGTTTGTGTGCATCACCTGCATTTTACAGACGCAGACTACAAGACCAAAGGGTCTAAGATCAAGTGGAATCCTGCAGTAAAGACCGCAAAAGATAAAGAAGGCCTCTGGAAGGCTTTACTTTCAGATAAGATCGATGTAATTGCCACCGATCACGCCCCACATACGCTAGAAGAAAAATCCAACCCTTATACCTCTGCCCCTTCTGGTGGGCCACTGGTTCAGCACGCTTTAGTGGCGCTTATGGAATACGTACATCAAGGGGTCATATCTATAGAAAAATTAGTTGAGAAGATGTGTCACAACCCGGCCATTCTCTTTGAGATCAAAGACCGTGGTTATATTCGAAAAGGGTATAAGGCCGATCTTGTTTTGGTAGATCCTAGCGCACCTTGGACTGTAAATAAGGACAATATCATGTACAAATGCGGTTGGTCTCCTTTTGAAGGAACCAGTTTTAAATCGCGTGTTACGCATACTTTTATAAATGGTACCTTGGCTTACGAGAATTTCCATCTGATAGAAAAACCTAAGGCCGAACGTCTGACCTTTAATCGTTAATGAAGAAAATCTGGTACATAGGCATCGCACTCCTGCTTTGGCAGTGTCAGGATATAAAGTATCCTGAGGCTCCCGAGAACCTGATAGATAGGGAAACGATGATCCAAGTGTACACAGATGCTTATTTGGCCAATGCCTCTAAGAATTTCAACAGGACTATCTTACTCAGAGAGCAAATAGCACTTACCGAGTACATCTACAAGAAATACGACATTGATAGTTTGCAATACGAAAAGAGCAATGCCTTTTACAGCGCAGATTTGGACAATTACAGAGATATGTTTCTCCAAGTTCAGGAGAATATCAATGCCAGATTCCGAGAAGTTGATTCTATAGTTGAACAAGAGGAAGAAGAAAAGAAGCGCTACAAAGACTCTATGCGCGAATTGCAAAAGCGCAGGCGAGACAGCCTTGGTTTGGGTATACAGGACAGTACAGAACTCGACACTTCTATTCCGGCTAAGACCGAGGACAGTCTTACAAAACCAGCTGTTAAAAGAACGCTTCAGGGAGAGATCGCTCCTAAATCTAAAAATGATTCTGGGCTTTAAAAGCGTCACAGATTCGCTCTATAGTCTGTTCCCAAGGCGTGAACTCAAAATCGAGTTTCTCCTTTATTTTGTCGCTTGAATAATTGGATTGTTTATAGATGGAGTCTACCAAGGCCTGAGATAAGCGTTGAGACGTTCCCAAAATTCGACTGGCTAACCAATCTGTGCTTGCCGCGATGCGCATGCACCATTGCGGGACTTCGTATCTTGGTTTGCTACTGCCAAACGCTATGGCCAAGTTGGTAAAAAAGCTTTTATAGTCCTTATTGTAGGCAGATAAGAGGAACTTCTCTCCCTCGCAGGCGGCACTATTTGCAATTAGAATTGCTGCTTGTACTACATCCTGAACATCCACAAAGCCAGATCCTCCAGGGGTGTAGAAAGGCATACCATTGGCTCCTTTTTTAATTAGATTTCCGCTGGCGGAGTTCCAGTGTCCTTCTCCTAAGATCACCGAAGGCAGTAACATACACACTTTTAGACCTTCTTGCCCGCCACGCCAGATCTCCATTTCGGCGCCGTATTTAGAAATGGCGTAACCGCTTCCGGGTTGCTGCGGATTCCATTCGGTTTCTTCGGTTATGGCCTGACCTGCAAGAGCTTTGCCCAAGGTGGCTACGGAACTGATATGACAGATCTTAGTAACGCCCTTGCTAAGCGCTACATTGACCAAGTTCGCCGTGCCTTCTATGTTGATCTTTCTGAGTTTTCGTTGGTCTCTCGGATCAAAGGAAATAAAGGCTGCGGCGTGATATATGGTGGTGATTCCTTGGCAAGCAGCTTCTAAAGAGATAAGATCTAAAAGATCGGCCTCTAGCCATTCTACCTTATCCAATTGTGCTTTTGAATACCTGGCCGCGACCATCTTAAACTTTTCCAAACTGGCCTCGTCGCGATATATCGCGCGGACCTTATGGTCTTGGGCGGTAAGGCTACAGACTAAATGACTGCCCACTAAACCGGTGGCTCCAGTTACAAGAATCATGCTGCTAAGGTACTGCAATCACAGCAAATGCAGTTAAAATTGCCGCCCTGACTTTCATATTGAGAGGGGGTCGGCTATCTTTGCCCAAAATTTATAGCGATGCCGACCAATTTTGTTGCCGAATTGCAATGGAGAGGGATGATTCACGATGTGATGCCCGAGACAGAAGAACACCTTAATGAGGCCATGCGTGCTGCCTATGTTGGTTTTGATCCGACTGCAGATTCCCTGCACATTGGGAACTTGGTCCCCATTATGCTCTTGGCGCATTTTCAGCGTGCCGGGCACAAGCCCGTTGCTTTGGTTGGAGGTGCAACCGGGATGATCGGAGACCCTTCCGGTAAATCCAGCGAACGCAACCTTTTGGACGAAGCTACTTTGCGTCACAATCAGGAATGTGTTCGCAAGCAGTTGTCTCATTTTCTCGATTTTGACTCCGGAGCAGAAAACCAAGCCGTAATGGTGAACAATTACGATTGGATGAAAGAATTCTCCTTTCTGGATTTTATTCGTGATGTTGGAAAACACATTACAGTGAACTATATGATGGCCAAAGATTCGGTTAAGAATCGTCTTTCGGGAGAAACGGCTCAAGGTATGTCATTTACCGAGTTCACCTATCAATTGGTTCAGGGCTATGATTTCTTGCATTTGTATCAGCACGAAAATTGTACCCTACAGATGGGCGGAAGCGATCAATGGGGGAATATTACAACAGGTACCGAGCTCATTCGTCGTATTGGCGGTGGCAAGGGCTACGCATTGACCTGCCCGCTGATCACCAAAAGCGATGGCAGTAAATTTGGTAAAAGCGAAGGAGGCAATGTTTGGTTGGATCCAAAACGCACTTCTCCTTACAAATTCTACCAGTACTGGATAAACGCTGCCGATGAAGACGCAGAGAACTACATAAAGATCTTTACATTCTTAGATCAAAACACCATTGAGCAGCTTATCGCCGAGCATAAAGAGCAACCACATATGCGTTTATTGCAAAAGCGATTGGCTGAAGAAGTGACCACAACAGTTCATGGACAAGAGGCCTTGGAGCAAGCTGTGGCTGCGTCTAATATTTTATTTGGCAAGGCCACTGCGGATGGCTTGCGCGCATTAGACGAACAGACCTTTTTAGATGTTTTCTCCGGAGTGCCTCAGGCGGAACTATCTAGAGCAACCTTGGATCAAGGAGTAGATATGATCGCTGCTCTAGTAGAACATTCGGGCTTTTTAAAGTCGAATGGAGAAGCGCGCCGTGCGCTAAAAGAGAATTCTATCTCGGTAAATAAGGAGAAGGTTTCAGAAGACAAGACCTTAGACGCATCAGACCTTATAAATGATAAGTTTATTCTGCTGCAACGCGGAAAGAAGAATTATCTGGTCTATCAAATCGTAGACTAAGTAAAAACCCGCTTCCAACGAAGCGGGTTTTTTTCTAACCAACTAATTAACTAACCAAATTATGAAGATTAACTTTTCTAATTCATAGAAAACGCGTCTTAGCATCGCGTTTAAAAAGTTACTTTCTCATTCTTGGGTAATCAGTCGTAATATTTTCTAAAGCTTACAAAAAGTTTGAAACCTCCGGAAAGGGAACCATAGTACTGATCAAAACAGCTATGGAGTCTTTTACGATCAAGGTAATGGCGATTAGCAAACTGGATACCATGGTCGCTACGGCTGCATTGTTATTCTTAATGGCTTCGAACTCATTGATGCGTTTGGTCAAAGCCGAGAACAAGAGGAATACCGCTGCGTTTATGAGCACAGCTACAATGAATCCAACTGTTAGACTCAGGCCGGCGTAAGTGAGCACCTGCCCTGTACTCAAGCCGGGATCTTGAACAACGGCAGCACGGATCACATTGGTGATCGAGGGAACAAGCTCGCTTAATATTAATCCGATCGAGATAAATATCCCTCCGCAGAAAATGGCAAAAGCCTGATTAGAAGCTTCCAGGCGTTCTTGCCTAAAGAAAAAGTACTTCAAGAGTTTAAAACTCATAAAGAAAATACCCACAGAAAGTATCAATCCAATGACTAGCTCCAGTAGCGATAAATAAAACAAATTGTCCATAACCAATTATTTACTGTTTAATACGATCTCCCAGTGTGTCAGGTCGTCCATATTGGCACTAAGTTGACCGATTCTGAAATATTTTGAGGTGGTCTCCCACACATAATAGCGTTTACCGCGCCAAACTTTGTAAAGGCCACTGGCGGGAATATTCAAGCCTAAAATGGAATGCCTGTAATAACTGCTGTTCAGGATAGCCACATCATAATCAAAATGCTTAAGTACACTGTAGAGCAGCACAGTGCGTGTATCACAATCTCCTTTTAATGTAGCGATGAATTCCGCAGGGGCTTGTATACCAAAGACCTTATTGCCTATACAGCAGTCTGGGCAATTTTGCAATACGGTTCTAATATTATCGTCTTCGTACTGATCTGCGCTTTGGCAGACTCCCTGAAACACCAAGGCATAAGGTATGTCTTGGATGCAACTGGTCACCATTTGGGCAAACTCCATTTGATTGAGCTGCTGTTGCTCTCCTATTAGGGCAAAAGTTTCGTAGAGCAAGGCCAGACTCTCTTGGCTTCTATTATCTAAAAAGGCGTATAGATCTCCCCAGAAATACTTCGGATTCCCTGCAGGTTGGTAAGTGGCAGCTATGTCTTGAAGCGCTAGATAGTCTTCTTGAGTTACTCTAAGTGGTCCTTGGTAGGATTTGCCGTTATTGTCTTTCCAATTGCGATATGAACTCCAGATAGGAATGGCTTGCTCATTAACAACAAGGGTGTCTGCGCTCACCGTGTTTTCTTCGGAATAGTCGTAGCTATAGGTCGCGGTGTGTTCTCCCACTTTCTGCAAGAAAACTGCGAAACAGATCATCAGCACCAATATAAAAATGACGCGGTAACGCATTCTAGAAATGACATCGGTCTCTGCTTTGGGTCTTAAAATTTGTTTTACCAACCAACTGGCTGCCACCACCGCTATAAAATAGATCAGTCCGGATTTTATGCCAAAGGCATAGAGTGCCCCAAAGACCGCAAGGGTGATCAGCAATAATAAAACCAGCCACAAACAGCCTCTTGCCAGATTGCAAGCCGATTTACTCATTTAAAGAACCATTAGATTGCATCCGCGTAGATCGCTTTGATCAAATCTACCTAAAATTTCGAAACTGCCATCAGGATACACCCTACCCAGGTCTTGGGTAGCGATAAAACTGCAGGAATAGTAATTGGCTAGGTCTATCACAGAGACGCCACCTGTACCTCCAGAGTGGTAGTGGAAGGGGTCGTTGGGTTGGCGTGTTAGAATTTTCATCCATGGCGGAGCCGTGAATCTTCCAGCTCCTTTGGAGTAAGCCTGAGACAAGAGCTCTGTCATGCCGTATTCAGAATGTATCGCGATTGGCCCAAAGGCTTTTTGAAGCTCAGCGTGAAGCTCCGTTCTTATCATTTCTTTTCGGCGGCCTTTCATACCTCCGGTTTCCATAATTATACCCTTTTTTACAGCTAGGGGGCCTAATCCGGCCAAGTCCAGAAGTGCAAAAGATACTCCGATCAGCAAATATGGCTGGTTCTCTTCTTCTAATTGAATCACCATTTGGCGTAAGCCGGCCAAGTCATCCAAATAAAAGCCACTTCTTGTATCTCCGCTCGTATTGATCCACTGACCTACCATATAGACCAAAGAGGCATCGTTGCGTTCTAGATAACTCGGTAGTAAACCTAAGATCACATAGTCATTTAATGAACCGTAGTACTTTTCAAATCCAAGGGTGAAACTCAGTTCATAAAGGGAAGGGTCTGCTACAAAATGTTCGCTGGGAACACTGCCGGTTGTCCCACTACTTCTAAAAGTTAGTGCTGCGGATTTTTGATCGGAAATAAGACGATGCTCCTTAAATAGTTCCACAGGCATAAAAGGGATATCCTCCAGTTGCTTCACCCTTTCAGGTTCGCGCCCCAAATAATCGCAAAATTGTCTGTAAGGCCTGCAATGTGCGTACTGATACTCAAAGACTTTCAGGGCCGACTCTAAAAAGTTTTCGGCCGTAGTATCTCTTAGCAGTTGTTTGGGATCCATTCGCGCTGAATTGCGGACTAAAAATAATCAAAAAAAAGCGCTTCCAGAGCGGGAAGCGCCTTGCTTATTACTATCAAATTCGAATTATCGAACCACTAATTTTTCAGTTGAAGTAAAGCCGTCTTCGGTCACTTGCACCATATAGACACCAGCCTTTAATGTTGTAATGTCCAAAAGAGTGTTTACTATTTGATCTTCCAAAACAATTTGTCCTAGCATGTTGTAGACTTTAACCTCTTTAGTTTGGTTTGTGGCAGAAGAGATATAAAGCAGTCCGCCCTGAGCCGGATTGGGATAAATAGTAAAGCCTTTATCATTGAACTCGTCAACCCCAATAAAACTATCGGCAGTTACAAGGATATTGTCAACAAACATGGCTTCGCTACCCGAATTGGATCTAAATTCAATGATCAATACTGCATTCTGTGCATCCCAAAGACTGGCATTTAGAGAAATCCAGCTGCCTTCTATTCCCAGTTCATCAATATCAAAACCGTTGGTGTTTAGTATGTCAATTTCTTCGTCGGTAACGGCGTTTCTGGCATAAATTCGAATTACATCATTGCTAGAGTTGTTGGCACCATCGGTATATTCCCAGCCTGTGTCTTGGATAAAAACATCCATGCTTACTACTATGTCGCCAATGCCACCTAATTCTAATTCGTCAAAAGTTAGGATCATGTTCCCGTCTGCATCGCTAAACTGATATCCCTGGGTTCCGTCAGTGTAGGCTCCTACGGTTCCGGTGAAATTGGTAATACCTACAAAATTTCCATCGGTCAGGCCATCGCCTGGAGTGTCATAAGGTACATAAGACGCACTGTAACCTAAAGGGAAAGGCCCAGTTCCCGCTGCATTAACCGGGGTTTGTCCATCGTTGTTTATTAGGTCATGGGCCACAGTTGGATCTCCGGTGTCTATGTACTGTCCATCATTCACGCCAGTCTCGATAGTAACTTCTTCGAAGCTGGTAATAGCGACCTCGAATTGCGCTTGCGCGGCCCATCCGAAGTAAAACAATAAAGAAAAAAGTAGTAGTTTTTTCATAGCTAGTTGATTTACTTAAAGATATAAAAAAAAGCCCTCCGTGGTGGAGGGCTTTCTCTATAATCAAAAGGTCGAATTAACGAACCACTAATTTCTTTGTAGAAGTAGCACCGTTCTCAGTAACCTGAACCAAGTAGATTCCAGAAGACAAAGCTCCGATGTTCAAGCGAGAATTAGTCACCTGAGATTGTAGAACTTTTTGTCCTAGAACGTCGTAAACAACTACGTCTTTGGTTTGGTTAGTGGCAGAAACGATGTTAAGCACGTCGCTTGTTGCTGGGTTAGGATACATGGTGAATCCGTTGTTGTTCTGGGTGTCAACACCTAGAACCTCTTCTCCTTGTACTACTATGTTGTCAATGAACATAGCTTCAGATCCAGAGTTAGAACGGAATTCGATAACCAATTGGATAGTAGCCTCGTCTGGAACATTTACAGATCCGTTTAACCAAGCTCCTTCGATACCAAGATCGTTGATGTCAGAACCAAAAGTGTTTAAGATGTCGATCTCTGTAGAACCAGTAATGTCTCTCACAAAAATGCGGATCACATCGTTCGCACTGCTGTTCGCTCCGTCTGCGTATTCGTAACCAGTTGCCTGGATAAAGTAGTCTATACTAACACTTACGTTTTGAAATCCTGTAAGATCCAACTCTTCGAACTCAACGATCATATTACCGTCAGCATCCTGAAATTGGTAACCCTGAACTCCATCAGTGAAAGCACCAACTGTTCCGGTAAAATTAGTTACCCCAACAAAATCTCCATCTGTTAGACCAGAACCCGGCTCGTCATAAGGCGTGTAACGCGCGTTCACTTCCATTTCTGTTCCTCCAAACTGATCTACAGGGGTTTCACCTGCGTTGTTGATAAGGTCGTGTGCCACAGTTGCATCACCTGTGTCTGTGTATTGTCCGTCGTTTACTCCGGCTTCAATAACTTCCTCTTCAAAACTTGTACTTGAAATTACTACCGTCTGCGCCTGCATGATTCCTGCTAGCATAAGGGTTGCAATGAGTGTAATTTTCTTCATTATTACTTTAGTTAAAAGTGATGACTCAAAGATACAATAATACCTGTAGCAGCCTCTTAAATTATTTCTAAAAAAAGCCTCTTAACCAAATAATAACACGGGTCTTACTACTTATTGTAGAGTCCTTTAGGCGCTGCGGACTATGTTAACCGAATGTTTTGATTGCTTTACATAAAGTTTATATCTTGTAAAGGTTGTAGGCACCCGCCTTTAAATAACACTATCTTTGAGTCATTCAGATCCGCTTGGATATGATGTAAACCGCCGGTGAATTTGAGTTTACCGCCTGTTAAAATTGAAATCGATGAAGAAAAAGGATATGAAGATCCTCCTGGTTGACGACGAGCCAGATATCTTAGAAATCGTTGGGTACAACCTTTCTAACGAGGGCTATCAGATCGCGACAGCAGAAAACGGATTGGAAGCTATCGAAGTCGCTAAGAAGATCAACCCACATCTCATTATTCTCGACGTAATGATGCCAGAGATGGACGGCATGGAAGCCTGCGAGAAATTGCGTGCTATCCCTGCGCTCTCAGAGACCATCATCGCCTTTTTAACAGCTAGGGGAGAAGATTATTCGCAAGTTGCCGGGTTCGAAGCTGGAGCCGACGATTACATCACCAAGCCTATCAAGCCTAAAGTTTTGGTAAGTAAGGTAAAAGCCCTTTTAAGACGCTTTAAAGATGCTGATGAATCAAGTGCTGCTGTGAGTTTAGGAGATCTGGTTATCAACAGAGAAGAGTATAAGATCATCAAAAAAGGGAAGGAATTGTTCTTACCGCGTAAAGAGTTCGAACTACTCGCTTTGCTGGCTTCCAAGCCTGGTAAGGTCTTTAAACGCGAAGAGATCTTAGAAAAAGTTTGGGGTAACGAGGTTATCGTTGGAGGTCGAACGATCGATGTTCACATTAGAAAACTTCGCGAAAAGATCGGAGATAAGAGTTTTAAAACGGTCAAGGGTGTAGGCTATAAATTTATTGTCTAATCCTATTGGGCAGTGTCCAGATCTGATTCTAAATATTCCTTTGCGGTGGTCACATCGCTTTATCTGGCGATCCTGATCAGCCTGGTGTTTTTCCTGTTTTTAAAGTTTACCGATCAGTTAAACCTTTGGTATGTGGTCGGCGCTTTTCTTTCCATTTGGGTACTGGGAATCCTCGTTGTAGAATTGCGCACACGCAGATTTATTCTGAGACAGATCAAGAGTATTTACGATGAGGTGAGCTCCTTAGAAGAAACCACTTTAGAGAACGACAGTGTCACGACCGATCTGGCGTCTTTTTCTAAATCCGTAGAGCGTTTTACCAGAGAGAAACGCATGGAGATCGAGGCCATGCAGATCCGCGAGAACTACCGAAAGGAGTTTATGGGTAATGTGTCCCACGAACTCAAAACACCTTTGTTTACCGTACAGAGTTATATTCTCACTTTATTAGATGGAGCCTTAAAAGACAAGGCGGTTCGCAAGAAGTATCTGGAACGAGCCAGTAAGGGCGTGGAGCGACTTATTGTAATTGTTCAAGACCTGGATATGATCTCTAAATTAGAAGTGGGAGATCTGAATTTGAACAAAGAACGCTTTGACATCATAGAGCTTTTGCAAAATGTATTCGACCTGTTCGAGATGCGAGCTCAGAAGAAAGGCATTACCTTGACCTTTGACACCCAATACAATAAACCGGTTATGGTTTATGCAGATCGAGAGCGCATCCAACAGGTAATTACCAATCTTATCGTAAACTCCATCAAATACGGAAAACAGGATGGTACCACAGAGGTAAGTGTAGAAGATCTTATCCAAAATAAGGTGATCATTCGAGTTACCGACAATGGAGAAGGCATTGAAAAGGAGAATCTCACGCGACTTTTCGAACGTTTCTTTAGGGTAGATAAAAGTGGTTCTCGTAAAGAAGGTGGCTCCGGATTAGGCCTTGCTATCGTAAAGCATATTCTAGAAGCTCATGGCGAGAAGATCTATGTAGAAAGTGAACTTGGAGTGGGGTCTGAATTCTCTTTTACCTTAGAAATGAGCAAATAGGTCCGAGAGCTTTATTTGATCGTGACTCATACGCAGGCCCGAGTACAAAGGCACTTTACCCAGGGCTTCCAAACTAAATCTATCTTGAGTAACATAGGGAACAAGGCCTTGGGCAGATAGTTTCTTGGCCAAATATTCTTGCTCGTATTGCCCAGGTGTTGGAATAAACAAAGCTTTCTTTTCTAATGCGGCCAGGTCCATAATAGTAGTGTAGCCTGATCTGGAAATTATCACTTCGCTCGTGTTAATGGCAGTTTCGAGTTCCTCCGAAGTCATATAAGAAACTACTTTCACGGCTCCGTGAGCATATCGCTCTTGTGAACCATCTGGCTTTCCTAAAACACAAAGTACACGCTTATCCGTGTCTTTAAAAGCTTCAAGCAGGATATCTTCTAAGAGGCTGCGTTGCGGCTCTGGGCCGGAAAGCAGTAACAAATAGTCGTATTTTATGGGGAGGTCTCTTTTTGTAAACCGACTCAGTGCACCTATATAACTGGTGTTCTTTGGAGGCTTCGCCGGATGTCCTAAACGCCCAGACAAGTTTGGTTTTGCCTTGTGGTCAGGCACCCAACAAGCGTCAAATTTCTTGATGATATACTTGTGCAGCTTAGAACTGATACCTGTTGTAGATCCGCTAAGCACCTCTAATTGATGCGTAATAAAGACAGAATAAACCGCAGCGCTTCGCACACCCAGACGGTTGTCTGAGATGATACCATCTACAAGTCCATCGTCCACCCATTGTTCTACTAGTTTACGTTCTTCTTTTGCTGCTTTGAGCATTCTTGGGCTCTGCAGTAGCATTTGGGCTTTAAACAAGTGTTTTTTCTTGGAGTAACTGATGTTGTAACCCGGAAGTTCTTTGTAGGGTAATTGCGGAAATTCTTCGCGCAATAAGGCCAAGGCGACGCCGTCACTGGCAAGGAGTACCTTATACTGCTGCGCCAATAAGGCACGGATTATTGGGATACAGCGGGTGGCGTGTCCAAGTCCCCAGTTCAAGGGAGCAACTAATATTGTTTTGTTCGGTTTCATTGGGGGTGTTCAATTGCAAAAATAGCAATATGGTGGGGGATTTTATTTCCTTAATTTTACCAAAATTTAAAATTCGGTGGGCAGCAAGAACAAACTGAAAAGATTCCGGGAGAACGAGACCTTCGACAATGTCATTCAACCAACCAGAGAAGAGGTTGTTACCAATGCTTTAAAGCTAAAAGGCAATTGGAATCGTGAGGTCTTTAAAAATGACAATCCCTTAGTTCTAGAACTCGGTTGTGGAAAGGGGGAATACAGCGTTGGTCTTGCACAGGCGAATCCCGATAAGAATTTTATTGGGATTGATATCAAAGGAGCTCGATTTTGGCGTGGTGCTAAAACAGCTCTAGAAGAACAACTTCCCAATGTACGATTCTTGCGCACCCAGATCGAACTGGTCGACTATCTTTTTAACGCCGATGAGGTTTCGGAAATCTGGATCACTTTCCCAGATCCGCAGATCAAATACAAACGTACCAAGCACCGCATGACCAACCCTGTATTCTTAGCCAAATACAGAAAAATTTTAGGCGATCCGGGTTTGCTACACCTAAAGACAGACAGCGAGTTTATGCACGGTTACACTCTAGGTTTGCTACAAGGAATTGGTGCCGAAATCCTATATGCACATCACGACGTTTACGGCAATGACTATTCTCCAAAAGAAGTGACCAGTATCCAAACCTACTACGAAAAGCAGTATTTGGAACAAGGCAAAAAGATAACTTACCTCAAATGCCATTTGGGGAAATAATTTTTTATCTTACCCTTGTAAAGTACCTCTATGGGGCTATTTCCACATTTGATTTTCGGTTTTGTTGCAGCCTTTATTGGGGTGATTCCTCCTGGTTTATTAAACATTTCTGCTGCTAAGATCAGCATGCACGAAGGGCGTAAAAGCGCCGCAACCTTTGCTGTGGGTGTAGGGGTTACTGTTCTTGTTCAGACCTATATCGCACTCTTGTTTGCGCGCTATCTGGAAATGCATCCAGAGATCATTCAGCTCTTGCGCCAGATAGGTTTGGGGATCTTTCTTTGCCTTACGGTATATTTCTTTTTTATCGCTAAGGACTCCAGACGCAAACCTGCCGACGAGGTAACTAAAACCGGTAAAAACCGTTTCTTTCTAGGGATGCTGTTGGCTGCTTTAAACCTACTGCCGCTGCCTTATTGGGTGTATATCAGTATTACTTTCAATGCCTTCGGATGGTTTGAATTCACGCCAAATGCAATTTTACTGTGCGTACTCGGATCTGTTCTAGGCACCTTGGCCATGTTGGGGATCTATATACAGTTCTTTAAACACCTCAAGAAAAAACAGCGGACCGCCAAGGTCAATATGAATTATGTGATAGGAGCCATAACAGGAATTGTTTCCATACTCACACTCATTAAGATAATTAGCAATCTGGAATGACAGAAGTATCTTTTTTTGACCGAGTTTACGAGGTAGTAAGACAGATTCCAGAAGGCCGAGTAACCAGCTATGGCGCCATTGCCAAATATTTGGCTGCACCTAAAAGCGCGCGGATGGTCGGCTGGGCTATGAATGCCTCTCACGGGAAAGATGTCCCAGCCCATCGGGTAGTGAACCGCAAGGGACTACTAACGGGCAAGCATCATTTTCAAGGTACCAACCTAATGCAGCAACTCTTAGAAAACGAAGGAGTCGTTATTATTGACAATCAGATCCAAGAATTAGACAAGCACTTTTGGGATCCGCAGCAGGAACTACCTCCACCCTTTTAAATCTCCATATTCAACCCTGATTTTGGCATCAATCATTTTGATGCTCGGCTTTTATTTTGTGGGGCTTAAGTGGTATCTTTGTACTTTAGAATCTTTCTAAATACGAAAGTTTTTCATGAAGATAAAGAAACAAGAAGTACTGGATGCCTTAGCGACAATTTCTGTTGCGGGAGCCGGACAAAATATGGTAGAGAGCGGCGCGGTCAAGAATGTGATCGTATTTGCCGATGAGGTTGTAGTAGATCTGCTACTGACCACACCCGCCATGCATATAAAGAAGCGCGCAGAAGCCGATGTGATCAAGACCATACAAGAAAAGATCAGTCCGGAGGCTAAGGTGCAAGTAAACATAAAGGTGGAGGCCCCAGCTCAACCGCAGAAGCCCAATATGATCAAAGGAAAGCCAATTCCAGGTATCCAAAATATCATAGCAGTAGCTTCTGGAAAAGGTGGAGTAGGGAAATCTACAGTTACCGCGAATATTGCCGTGAGTCTACAGAAAATGGGCTTTAAGGTCGGAGTTTTAGACGCCGATATCTATGGACCTTCTATTCCGATCATGTTCGACGTAGCCGACGAGCGCCCGCTTTCTGTCAATGTAGACGGAAAGAGCAAAATGCGTCCGGTAGAGAGCTATGGTGTGAAGATCCTCTCCATAGGTTTCTTTACCCAGCCGAATCAAGCCGTTATCTGGCGTGGGCCAATGGCAGCCAAGGCTTTGAATCAGCTGATATTTGATGCCGCTTGGGGCGAATTGGACTTTATGCTGATCGACCTTCCTCCAGGGACAGGAGACATTCACTTAAGCATAATGCAAAGTCTACCTATTACCGGAGCTGTGGTAGTGAGCACTCCGCAGAATGTAGCATTAGCAGATGCCCGTAAAGGAGTGGCCATGTTCCAGCAAGAGAACATAGATGTTCCTGTTTTAGGTATCGTAGAGAATATGGCGTACTTTACTCCTGCGGAATTGCCTCAGAACAAGTACTATATCTTTGGAGACTCCGGAGCCAAACATTTGGCAGAAGACCTTCAGGTTCCGCTATTGGGAGAGATCCCATTGGTGCAAGGCATTCGAGAAGCAGGAGACGTTGGGCGACCAGCGGCTTTGCAAACCGAAACAGCCACAGAAGAGGCCTTTGAGTCGCTTACCAGAAATGTGGTAGAACAGACTGTAAAACGAAACGAAAATTTACCGCCTACAGAGGCAATAAAGATCACGACTATGGCTGGTTGTTCGGCTGTAAACAAGTAAAGATGACACAAGCAGAGGTAAAACAGAATGTAGAAAAGGCCTTGGATGAGATCCGTCCTTTTTTAGTTAGCGATGGAGGAGATATCTCTCTGATCGAGATCGCAGACGATATCGTCACCGTAAAACTACACGGCAATTGTGTTGCCTGTAGCGTTAACCAAATGACCTTGAAGAGCGGCGTGGAAATGACCATTAAGAAATACGTGCCGCAAATTCAGAAAGTGGTTAATGTCGATTAAATGATAAGGGTCATTGCTGTGTCAAGAGGCCCAAAATATATTTGCCCGAAATAGTACCGCATACACTTTATGATCAAAACCGATATACTCATCATAGGAGCCGGACCCACCGGATTGTTCGCAGTTTTTGAGGCTGGCTTGCTCAAGTTAAAGTGTCACTTGATAGACGCCCTGCCGCAACCTGGCGGACAGTGTGCAGAGATCTACCCTAAAAAACCGATCTACGACATTCCGGCCTTTCCAGAGATCTTGGCCGGAGATCTGGTAGACAATCTAATGAAACAGATAGCCCCGTTTCAGCCAGGCTTTACCTTGGGTGAACGTGCAGATACCATAGAAAAACAAGAGGACGGTACCTTTATCGTAACTACTAATAAAGGCACGAAACATCAAGCTCCTGTTGTTGCCATTGCAGGTGGCTTGGGAAGTTTTGAACCTCGTAAGCCACTATTAGACGGGCTTGATAAGTTCGAAGACAATGGCATTGCTTATATCATACGCGATCCGGAGGTCTATCGCGATAAGAAAGTCCTAATTGCTGGCGGAGGCGACTCGGCCTTAGATTGGAGTATTTTCTTAGCGGATGTTGCTGCGGAGGTTACCTTGGTGCACCGACGCAATGAATTCCGCGGCGCGTTGGACTCCGTAGAAAAAGTACAAGAGCTCAAGAATCAAGGTCGCATAAAACTAATAACTCCGGCAGAGGTAACTGCACTTCATGGCGAAGACCAATTAACTGCAGTAACGGTAACCAATTCCAATACCAAAGAAGAATCCAAAATAGAGATAGACAATTTTATCCCCTTGTTTGGGCTTTCTCCAAAATTAGGCCCCATCGCGGATTGGGGGCTCGAAATAGAAAAGAATGCGATAAAGGTAGACAACACTTTAGACTATCAGACCAACATTCCTGGGGTCTACGCTATAGGTGATGTAAACACTTATCCGGGTAAATTGAAGCTTATTCTCTGCGGATTCCACGAAGCTACTTTGATGTGTCAAAGTGCTTATAAACGAATCTTTCCAGACAAACGTTATGTGATGAAATACACCACCGTTGGTGGCGTAGAAGGTTTTGATGGTAGTAAGAAAGAAGCGCCCAAAGCGGTTGTAAAAGCGATCGAGTAAGTCTAATGAGCGATATCACCATCCACATTACAGATCGTGAGGGAACTACCCACGAAGTTCAGGCACCGACAGACATGAATATGAACCTGATGGAAGTAGTGCGCTCCTACGAGCTCGCTCCAGAAGGAACTATAGGTATTTGCGGAGGAATGGCCATGTGCGCCTCCTGTCAGTGTTATGTGGAGAGCGATCATGACTTGCCAGAAATGGGAGATGACGAGGACGCCATGCTTGGGCAAGCTTACTTTGTTCAAGACAACAGTCGATTAGGATGTCAGCTGCACATAACGCCAGATATGGACGGCTTGGTTGTTACCCTGGCTCCGGAAGAACCTTAAGCTATCATATAGTCAGACAAGAGCTGCGGCCCCTCTAACAGTACCCTTTCAATTTTTAAGACGCCAGTTTCATCGGTGGCCAATTGCCATTTGATCAATGAAATACTGCCATTTTCTATCTCGATACCGGTTATACTCCTCGGGTGTACGCAACTTCCATCATTGAAATATGGCGTTTCTCCAGGTTCTGGAAATCTTGGTCTGTGGGTATGTCCGCAGATGGTCATTAAGTGGTCACGATCGCGGATCCATTTCTTGGTGCGCTTCTCCACTTTAATGAGTTCCTTATAATTTTTCGCTGGACTAGTCGGATCGTAAATACCCACCACTTGCAATGGCTTCCAAAGTACCCGAACCAGAAAACGTCCCCATTTCCAAAACAAATAGTTCCACCAATCTGCTTGGTGCCCGTGGGCCATAAAGATCTCTTGACCGCTAGTCTCGTGTTTTAAAATAATGGCTTCGTTATAGGTGATCCCTGGAAACAAAGGCACCTCTTCTCCGGTCTTTGGATCAAAATAGTGTGACAAGTGCTTTTCTACGTAGCTCTTGTTCTTGTATACCATATCGTGGTTCCCATAAATAGGATGGAACCTGCATTCTTTGTGCATTTCTTTGAGCAACTTATAGACATTGGTATGTGCCGGATAGATATCTTCGAACTGACGGTTTTCCCAAAGTTCATCACCATCTCCAAGTTCAATGTAGGAGAATCCACTCTTATAATAGTGTTTCATGGCGTGAAAGTACATATGCCTGTTGCGGGCAAAGTCGTCTGCAAAACTGTTGTCGCCTCTGTGGCAATCGCTAAATAGGATGAATTTAGAACTGTCGTTGAATGGAAGCACTAAGGCATTCTTGTAGGCGCGGTCAAAACGGGTTTTGGTAGACATAGGTGTGCTTTCTCTCGAATAAATATCCACAAAAAAACCGAGGAATTAAAAACTCCTCGGTATTGATATTTAAATCGTGCTTGTTTTTTATTTGAAAGCGTTCTCTCCGGTAATGTCCAATCCGGTGATCAGTAGGTGGATATCGTGGGTTCCCTCATAAGTGATCACACTTTCAAGGTTCATAGAGTGACGCATTATGCTGTACTCTCCGGTGATACCCATTCCGCCTAGCATTTGTCGTGCTTCGCGAGCAATGTTTATAGCCATATCCACATTGTTTCTTTTGGCCATAGAGATCTGAGCAGAGGTTGCTCTACCTTCATTTCTCAACACCCCCAAACGCCAAGTTAAAAGCTGTGCTTTGGTGATCTCGGTGATCATCTCGGCTAATTTCTTTTGTTGCAATTGGAAGGCAGCAATTGGCTTGCCAAATTGAATACGTTCTTTAGAATATCTAAGCGCAGTATCGTAACAATCCATTGCGGCACCGATGGCACCCCAAGCGATTCCGTAACGGGCAGAGTCCAAACATCCAAGCGGAGCTCCAAGCCCTGATTTATTAGGTAGCAAATTCTCTTTGGGAACCTTTACATTGTCAAAGATCAATTCTCCAGTTGCACTTGCTCTTAGCGACCATTTGTTGTGGGTTTCCGGGGTACTAAAACCTTCCATGCCTCGCTCCACAATAAGTCCGTGAATTCGGCCTTCTTCGTTCTTAGCCCAAACTACAGCAACATCTGCAAAAGGTGCGTTAGAGATCCACATTTTGGCTCCGTTTAGCAGGTAGTGGTCTCCCATGTCCTTGTAGTTGGTGGTCATGCCACCTGGGTTTGAACCGTGATCTGGCTCGGTAAGTCCAAAACAACCCATGAATTCTCCAGAGGCCAGTTTTGGCAAATATTTTTTACGTTGTTCTTCGGTTCCGTATTTGTAGATAGGATACATCACCAAAGAAGATTGTACAGAAGCAGTAGAACGCACACCACTGTCTCCTCGCTCGATCTCTTGCATGATCAGTCCGTAAGAGATCTGATCCAATCCGGCTCCGCCGTACTCTTCAGGGATATAAGGGCCAAAGGCACCGATCTCGGCCAAACCACCTATGATCTGGTTCGGGAATTCGGCGCGTTGTGCGTAATCCTCAATAATTGGAGAAACATCTCGCTTTACCCATTCGCGGGCAGCATCGCGCACAAGCTTGTGTTCTTCGGTTAATAAATCGTCTACTTGGTAATAATCCGGAGCTTCAAAAAGATCGGGCTTCATTGCTTTGTATTTGGTTGTGCCAAAGGTAAATATTGCCCCGCAGAAGCGAAAAGGATTTCGTTAAAAATTAAAGCAACAAGCCAAGCTTAGGCGCGATTCAGAAAATGGGCCAATAAACGGTGAAAATGATGCACGCCTTGTTCTCGTGTAGGCGAGAATCTTCCGGCTTTGTAAAATTTAGACCTTAGACCATTGTGTACATTCTCTACCACGAATTCGTCTTCTCGTTCCACCTTTTCCAATTGGGCTCCTGCGCCTTTATTTAGTTTTGATGGATCCCAGACATAGCTCAAGAAAGAGACTTTGGTGCGCTCGGCACTTATAGGTTTCACCACATTGACCGAGCAGCCCCAAGGGTAAAAATTGAACATCATATTCGGGAAAACCCAATAGTAATATGCAGCCACTTTTTTGCCGTAGTCGATGTGTCCTTCTGGTAGCTCAAAGACCTCAGTGGCCTCGTCGGTGTAACCTATTTGTAAATTACAGTGCTCGTAACAGACGGTTTGGTAACTGCCATAGTCTAGAACTTCGTTCAATCCTTGGTGGACAAAGGGAATATGAAAGCCTTCTAAATAATTATCACAGTATAAGGCCCAGTGCGCGTGTACTAAAAAGTCTTTGCTAAGGGTTGGGTCAAATTTAAAATCATTTAGAGGTAAGAAGCCAACGCGCTCGTTAATACGGTCGAACACCTCTTGCAGGTCAAAGCTCGGTTCTAATCCGCCGAAAAGGAAAGGTCCATACTGCTTTAGTGGAAACCGATGCAGATTATCGCAAGGTCTTGGAAATTCTTCGGTCTGATCGAATTCTGGCATATGCTCAAAAGTACCAGCAAGGTCAAACCTACGTCCGTGGTAAAAACAGCTCAGTTTCTTAGCTTTCCCAGGGTGTAAGGCTACCAAATTTCCACGATGTGTACATACATTGCTCAACAGATGAAGATCTTCTTGGTTGTCTTTGGTGAGTACCATGGGTTCGGTTAAAAAACCATCGAGCAAAACAAAGGGATAAACCGACTGTGGCAAAGCAACCAGTGAGGTATCGCCTAACCACTGCCAACCTTTGTAAAAGACCTGCTCTTTTAAAGCTTCAAAAACCGCAGGGTCCTTGTAAAAGGATGCGGGCAGGGTTTCTGCTTTACGGATATCTGGATCGATGTGAAAATTAAATGCCACAATTACGTATCTTGACCATTGTACGCCCTAATGTAAGGATTTAAAATACAATTCCGCAGTTCACGGAGCTTTCATGGCAACAGCTACTCAGAAAATAGGCCTTCTCACCACTACTGCTTTTGTGGTCGGAAACATGATCGGTTCTGGCATATTCGTGCTGCCGGCCACCTTGGCAAAATACGGTAGTATAAGCCTTTTAGGTTGGATCTTTACAGCAGCAGGAGCCATAGTATTGGCCAAGATCTTTGCCAATCTGAGTAAGCTTGTAAGTAATCAAAGCGGTGGACCTTATGTGTTTGCAAGGGCAGGTTTTGGGGACTTCATTGGCTTTTTGGTGGCCTGGGGTTATTGGATCTCGGTTTGGGTGGTCAATGCTGGGATAGCCGTTGCAATTATTGGCGCACTTTCGGTCTTCTTTCCGAGTTTAGAAGAGAACGCCCTGCTATCGGTTTTTATAGGCCTTGCCTTTATCTGGTTCTTCACTTGGATCAATATTCGAGGTGTAAAACTCTCCGGAAAGTTTGCCGTGGTCACCACTGCTTTTAAGCTGCTGCCTTTGATCTTGATAATAATTGTGGGAGCCTTTTATTTTGACCTTGACAACTTTCCTGCATTCAATAATTCTGAGGCTACAGATCTTGACGCCTTCTCGGCAGTTTCCACGCTGACCTTGTTTGCATTTTTGGGTATAGAAACTGCTACGATACCTGCCGAGAATATAAAACATCCAGATAAGACTATTTCTAAAGCAACGCTATTGGGTACTGTGATAGCTACCTTAGTTTACGTTTTGGGCACTGTCATTCTCTTCGGATTGTTACCTGCCGATCAACTGGCAGATTCGCCCGCTCCCTTTGCGGAGGCTGGAGCTGTAATAGCTGGCGAGACAGGGGCTTATTTTATTGCTGGCGGAGCTACGATAGCTGCTATTGGAGCTTTGAATGGTTGGACCTTGGTAGTAGGACAATTGCCTATGGCTATGGCCCGAGACAATATGTTTCCGAAGGCTTTTGTAAAAAAGAACAGCAAAGATGCTCCCTATCTCGGCTTGATCTTAGGAGGCTTGCTCAGCTCTGCAATAATGCTGATGAATTTCAGTGAGTCCTTGGTCGATCAATTTGAGTTCATTGCCCTGCTAACTACCCTCTGTTGTCTGGTGCCATACCTCTTTGTGGCAGCGGCTTATGTACTCATTACTAGAAAAAAAGGCTTGTTTGCCGAAAAGAATATTCAAATAGGGACACTTGCTGTTCTCGGTGTGATATATTCTGTCTGGGCTATTTATGGCTCCGGAGCGGAAACGGTCTTTTATGGAACCTTTTTACTTATTGCAGGTTTGCCTGTTTTCGGTTGGATGAAGTACAAACAAGGCAAAAGCGTATAAGGTTACATTTTTAGGTAAAAATCCTTTACCAGATCGATATACTGCTCAGTGTACTGATGACGCTCAGTCTCTATGATCAAAGATGTTTGTTCGAGGGATTTTTGCAGCTTAGTGAATTGCAACAAACTGCGTTTTGCTGGAGTTTCAGGCCGTCCTTGTACGTCACAGCGACGGTAAAGGTTCAATCCAACCTGTGCAGCAAGAGCGACAAATTCATCCGCAGCATTAAAAGGTATCACGACCGCGAAACTGCCTTTATCTGCCAAAAGTTTAGCAGCACAAATAACCAAATGATCAAAAGGCAGGGCATCCGCAAAGCGCGCCTGATCGCGTTGCTCGTCGCCAGATTTATAATCTGCGGTAAAAAATGGTGGATTGCTTACTATTAGATCGTACTGATCATCTATCTCTTGGGTAAATTCCAAAAGGCCGGCATGGTAACAGAACAAGCGATCTGCCCAAGGGGCGGCTTCAAAGTTTTCGGTGCATTGTTCATAAGCGGCATCATCGATCTCAATTGCATCTATGGTCATCGCTGCACTGCGCTGGGCCATTTGCAAGGCAATAATTCCGGTGCCGGCTCCAATGTCTAGTATGGAATCCGCTTCATGGTCGATCTGTGTCCAAGCTCCGAGCAGCACTCCGTCAGTGCCGATTTTCATGGCGGCACGGTCTTGGGCAACAGTGAATTGTTTGAATTTGAAGGGTTGCATCAGCCTTCTAAATAAAGATCAATAAGGCCTTCGGGAGTGTCGAGCAAAATAAATTGCTGGTCTCTATTCACTTCCTTTATAAAGGCATCGTTAATAGGGATCAACACTTCGGTTCCGTTGGCATCAATGACAAACAAGTCTTGCGCAGTTTGATCATTGACCGCAGTAAGCGTGCCGACATCACCATGCTTGAGGTCTTTAATAGTAAAACCAATGATCTCGTGAAAGTAGAATTTGTTCCCTTCTAGTGGAGGTAATAGGTCTAAGGGTAAATAAAGATCGCTCCCCAGCAGGGCATCGGCATCTTCTTCGCTATAGACATCCTCAAATTGAATGCGCAACATGCGCGATTTGTGCAGGCTAATAGACTCAATAAAAAATGGAACCAGATTGTGGTGCAATTCCACAAACACTGATTCCATTTCTGTATACATTTCGGGTTCGTCTGTGTCTAAAGTGACTAAGAGCTCGCCCTTAAAACTGTATTTTTTTACGATTTTACCGAGAAAGAAACAGTCTTCCTTGCGCATCTCGTAAAACTAAGAAGGTTTATTCTTCTTCTTTAGCAGCATCGGCTTCTGCAGCAGCCTCTTCGGCAACTTCTTCACCTTCTGCTTCTGCAGATGCAGCAATACGAGCTTCGTTCACAGCCTTTTCAGCAGCTAGTGCTTCTGCTTTGGCCTTGGCCTTAGCATCTGCAATGCTTGCTTCTTTTTGGCTTACCGCTTTGGCTTTTTCTTCTACCCAAGCGTTGAATTTAGCTTCTGCTTGCTCCTCAGTCAAAGCTCCTTTAGCTACACCACCCATTAGGTGATTCTTTAGCAAAGCGCCTTTGTAAGAAAGAATAGCACGAGCCGTATCGGTTGGTTGAGCACCATTCTGCAACCACTGAACAGCACCATCAACATTTAGGTTGATCTCTGCAGGGTTTACATTAGGGTTGTAAGTTCCCAACTTCTCCAAAAAACGTCCGTCTCTTTTTGCGCGAGAATCCGCGGCTACGATCCAGTAAAAAGGCTTTCCTTTCTTACCGTGTCTCTGTAATCTGATTTTAACAGGCATAAAAATTAATTTTTGAGGTGCACGACCTCGGTTATAATTAAGGGCGCAAAGATAGGATAAATTTTAGTTGAAACTCAACAGATTATATTTTTTCTTTTACATTTGTGCAAATGCTAAAAACGCCTACTATGCAAAGGATTGCCCTATTCGCCCTTGTTGTTTTTACACTTTTTTCGTGTGAGGATATTCAGGACAACAATGCTATCATCCAAGGAAACGCTAATGATGTCTTCTTAAAAGGAGGTGCGGTTGCAACTCGCTTTGACGACGGAACGGTTGTTATTGCTGGAGCCACAGATAGTGAAGAACTCAACATTACGCTTACTTCGGCAGCTATTGGCACCTATACTTTTGGGCCCGGAAGTTCCAATGGTGCGGTATACACCGATGGGAGTGGAGAGTCTTATTCTACCTCAACTGCTTTAGGCAATGGAGAGGCGATAATCTCCGAAAGCAATTCTACAGACAATACTATTTCTGGAACCTTTACTTTTAATGCACATACGTTTGCACTACAAGACACCCTAAATTTTTCTCGAGGAGTCTTCTTTAAGGTGCCTGTAATTGGTGGAACCGGTTTGGCAGACGATCCTGGTGTTGCGCAAGGAATGTCAGCTACAATTAATGGTGCAGCCTTTGAGGCTGTTACTGTAGAAGGTCAGAATATTACTGGTTTTATCGTTATCAATGGCTCGGAAGGTACACAGAGTATAAGTCTGAGATTTCCCAACTTGGTTGGTCCTGGTGATTACGACCTCGCTCTTGGTGAATTTGAAGCTACATATGGCTTGGACGGAGTGGCCAGTGCTGCTACCTCAGGCACATTAACCATAATATCGAACAATACTGGAACAGGAGAAATTCAAGGGACTTTCTCTATTGCAGGAGACGGTTTTGAGATCACAGACGGCGCATTTGCAGTGATCTACTAAGACAAGAAACAAGGTATTCAAGACCCGCTTTTTGCGGGTCTTTTTTTATGCACAATTTTGGAGTTCGTGTTGATAAGTTCAGCGCAATTTTAGCTTGATTTTACTTACTTTTAAAGTTCACTTTTTGGAGCGCTCAAGCAACTTATGTATTTAATATTTGACACGGAAACCACCGGGCTTCCCAAGCGTTGGGATGCACCTGTTAGTGATACTGACAACTGGCCTAGAGCCATTCAGATCGCTTGGCAGTTGCACGACAGTATGGGAAATCTTCTGGAACAGAAAGATTATTTGATAAAACCGGAAGGTTTTAATATTCCTTTCGAAGCAGAATCCATTCACGGAATCTCCACGGAGTTGGCAGAAGCGGACGGCGTTCCTTTAGATCAAGTCTTGGAGGAGTTCAACGACGTCTTGGAGCGCAGTCAGTTTGTGGTTGGGCAGAATGTAGGATTTGACCTTAACATTATGGGAGCAGAGTTCTATCGAGAAGCGGTAGATACTTCCTTACTTTCTTTACCTGTTTTAGACACCTGTACAGAGACTACTGCGGAGCTCTGTAAGATCCCAGGTGGTCGCGGCGGTAAGTTCAAGCTGCCTACGCTTACAGAATTACACGAGCATCTTTTTGGAGATGGTTTTGCGGAGGCTCACAATGCTACAGCGGATGTGGAAGCAACAACACGCTGTTTCTTGGAGCTCATAAGACAAGGTGTTTACACTACCACCGAACTCAAAGCGCAACCTGACTATCTAGAGGCTTTCCAGAAAGCCAACCCACGTCCTGTAGATGTGATTGGACTGCAACACATCAACCTAAAAGAAGCATCTGCAAAACTAAGGGCAAAGCAACAAAAGCAAGAGGAAACTATCAGTACGGCAGAGCAGAGTGAGAATATCTCCGCTTTGGCCGAGGTGCCCTTTGCACATTTGCACAACCACAGTCAGTTTTCTGTGCTACAATCTACAGCCTCTATTCAAGATTTGGTCAATGCAGCAGCTAAGCACGAGATGAATGCTGTTGCCCTGACAGACCGCGGGAACATGATGGGAGCCTTTCATTTTGTGAGCGCAGTAGAGAAGTTCAATAAGAGTTTAGAGGAAGATCAGCAGCATAAAAAGATCAAGCCCATTATTGGTTGTGAGTTCTTTGTATGCGAAGACCGCCTGAATAAATCGCAAAAAGACAACGGCTACCAGGTCGTGTTTCTGGCCAAGAACAAGGCTGGGTATCACAATTTGGCTAAAATGGCCAGTATTGCTTATACAGAAGGATTCTACTACGTGCCTCGAATAGATAAAGAGGTGGTCTCCAGATATAAGGATGATCTGATTGTTCTAACGGGTAACCTCTACGGGGAAGTGCCTAATAAACTTTTAAATGTCGGTGAAAAGCAAGCCGAGGAGGCCTTGCTTTGGTGGAAGCAAGAGTTTCCCGACGATCTATATATAGAGATCGTCCGCCACGGACAAGAAGATGAGGATCGGGTGAATCCTGCGCTTATCACCTTGGCTCGCAAGCACGATTTGCCATTAGTTGCCTGTAATGACACCTACTATATAGATCAAGAAGATGCCAACGCTCACGACATTCTACTTTGTGTAAAAGACGGAGAAAAGCAGGCTACACCGATTGGTCGAGGCCGGGGTTATCGCTACGGATTGCCGAATCAAGAATACTATTTCAAAGGGGCTGATGCTATGAAGAAGCTCTTTGCGGATTTGCCTGAGGCCATTGAGAATGTAGCCAGAATAGTAGATCAAATAGAACCTTATACACTGGCCCGTGAGGTACTGCTCCCTAAGTTTGATATTCCCGAACAATTCCAAGTTGCCGAAGACGAGACCGACGGCGGTAAACGGGGAGAGAATAAATACTTAAGACACCTTACTTACGAAGGTGCAAAGAAACGATATCAAGAGATCACCCCAGAGATCGAGGAACGCTTGGATTTTGAACTGGACGTTATTGCCAATACAGGATATCCGGGTTACTTTTTGATTGTTCAAGATTTTATTGCAGAGGCGCGGAACATGGATGTTTCCGTTGGGCCGGGTCGTGGTTCTGCGGCAGGTTCTGCGGTGGCTTACTGCTTGGGGATCACTAATATCGACCCAATTAAGTACGACTTGCTTTTTGAGCGCTTCTTGAATCCGGATCGTGTGAGCATGCCCGATATCGATATCGACTTTGATGACGAAGGCCGTGGACGCGTGATGGATTATGTGATCCAGAAATACGGAGCCAATCAGGTGGCGCAGATCATTACCTACGGTACCATGGCTGCGAAATCTTCTATTAGAGATACTGCACGTGTTCTGGACTTGCCCTTGGGAGATGCCGATAGAATTGCCAAGCTTATCCCTACTATGGGGAAGTTGGGCAAGATATTCAATATGGAGGCCTCCAAACTCAAGCAGAGTTTTAGGGCAGACGAACTACAGAAGGTCAATGAGCTTTTAAACCTCTCGGAAGGTGAAGATTTGGAAGCTCAAACGATCAATCAGGCACGTATGTTAGAAGGTTCACTTAGAAATACGGGAATTCACGCCTGTGGGGTGATCATTACGCCGGATGACATTACCAATTTTGTACCTGTCGCGACTGCCAAGGATTCAGAACTCTATGTGACCCAGTTTGACAACGCGGTTGTGGAAAGTGCCGGTCTGCTCAAGATGGATTTCTTGGGCTTAAAGACCCTTACGCTGATCAAAGACACCGTAAAGCTGGTTAAGATTAAACACAACGTGGATCTTGATCCGGACAATTTCCCACTGGATGACGAGAAGACCTATGAACTTTTCCAACGTGGAGAAACGGTGGGAATCTTCCAATACGAATCCGTAGGGATGCAAAAGCACATGAAAGACCTTAAACCAACGGTCTTTGATGATCTTATCGCCATGAACGCCCTCTACAGACCTGGGCCTATGGAATACATCCCGAGTTTCATCCGCAGAAAACACGGGCAAGAGGAAATTACCTATGATCTTCCTGACATGGAAGAGTATCTTAAGGAAACTTACGGAATCACGGTTTATCAGGAGCAGGTGATGCTGCTGTCGCAAAAGTTGGCCAACTTTACCAAAGGTGAGGCCGACGTACTCCGTAAGGCGATGGGGAAAAAGCAAAAGGCCGTACTGGACAAGATGAAGCCCAAGTTCTTAGAGCAAGCAGCATCCAACGGTCACGACAAGGAAATGTTGGAGAAGGTTTGGAAAGACTGGGAAGCCTTTGCGAGTTATGCCTTTAACAAGTCGCATTCTACTTGCTATGCTTGGATCGCCTATCAGACGGCCTACTTAAAAGCACATTATCCGGCAGAGTATATGGCCGCGGTGCTTTCTAACAACATGAACGACATTAAGCAGGTGACCTTCTTTATGGAAGAGTGTCGTCGTATGGGCTTGCCAGTTTTGGGTCCTGATGTGAATGAATCCTTCTATAAATTCACGGTGAATGACGAAGGAGCCATACGATTTGGGATGGGAGCCATTAAAGGTGTTGGCGGAAATGCGGTAAAGACCATAGTAGAACACAGAAAAGATGGCAAGTACAAATCTGTGTTCGATCTGGCCAAGCGGATCGACCTTAGAGCTGCGAATAAAAAAGCCTTTGAGAATTTAGCTTTAGCTGGAGGTTTCGATGGATTTGACACCCACAGAGCACAATATTTCCACGACGAAGGAGATGGAGTGACCTTTTTAGAAAAGGTGATCAAATACGCGCAGAAATTTCAAGAGAACGAAAATTCTGCACAGGTGAGTCTTTTTGGAGATTCCTCAGAAGTTCAAATTCCGGAGCCTACGGTACCACCTTGTGAAGAATGGGGTACTATGAAAAAACTCAAGCAGGAGAAAGAAGTGGTTGGGATCTATATTTCTGGCCACCCGTTGGATGACTTTAAAACAGAGCTCCAAACTTTCTGCAATGCTACCACCAAGAACTTTAGCGATCTGGAATCTTATGTGAATAAAGAACTCACTTTTGGGGGTGTGGTGAGCGATGTACAACACCGCGTGTCTAAGAATGGTAAGGGCTGGGCTTTGTTTACAGTCGAAGACTACGACGATGCCTTTGAGTTCAGGATCTTTGGAGAAGAGTATTTGAAATACCGCCATTTCTTGGTGCCCAATAGCTTTATCTATGCTCGGATCTTTGTAAAAGAAGGTTGGGTGAATAGAGATACGGGTAAAAAAGGCGATCCGCGAATGCAATTCAATCAGATCCAAATGCTGCATGATGTTATGGATCAGTACGCCAAAAAGTTGACCATTCAGCTTAAGATAGACGAACTACAAGAAGAACGGATCCGAGTATTGAAGGATCTGATGACCTCTCACAAAGGCGATCAGCAATTGCATTTCATAGTCTATGAGATGGAGGAAAAACTCAAATTGCAGATGCCTTCGCGCAAGCAAAAGGTAAAGATCTCCAACGAACTCCTAGAGGCATTGGACCAAGCTCAAGTCTATTACAAACTCAATTAATGGCTCAGTGAATCCCGCATAAGAGTACAGTGGTGGTATTGCCAACTTCGGATCTGCAGCGGGACATCAAGTGGTATGCAGAATACACAGGATTTATAAAACGCTTTGCCAATGACGGTTACGCGGGTTTGTATCGAGATGGTATGGAGATTCATTTACAGTGGCATGCCGATACTGTGGACGATCCTGTAAACGGAGGTAGCGTGGTGAAGTTCTTTGTGGATTCTTTAGATGAGGTCTTTAAAGAGTTTTTGGAGCGAGGAACTGTAAAGCAATCCGCACTGCGTCGCAATACCCCTTGGGGCACGCACGAATTTGGCTTTTTTGATCTGAATAAGAACGCCTTATTCTTTGTGCAGGATTTAGATCCGTAGTCCGCTAACTATTTATAAGTTAACTCAATGCGTTTATAGGGTTTTCTAATATGCTCCTTGTAAGGAACAGAATAAAAAAAGACTACTTTTGTGTAACATAAAATTTAAAACACCATGGCTTTAGAAATAACAGATGCAACCTTTGAAGAAACCGTTCTTAAGAGTGACAAACCTGTAATGGTTGACTTTTGGGCTGCTTGGTGCGGACCATGTCGCATGGTAGGCCCTATCATTGATGAATTGAGTGCGGAATACGAAGGCAAGGCCGTAGTAGGAAAAGTTGATGTAGATGCACATCAGGAATTTGCTGCTAAATACGGTGTACGCAATATCCCGACTGTATTGGTTTTCCAAAATGGAGAAGTAGTAGGACGTCAGGTTGGTGTAGCTCCAAAGAACGTATATGCAGAAGCAATTGAGTCGTTACTCAATTAATTTATAGAACTATTAACTTGAAAAGGTTGGCTTAACGGTCAACCTTTTTTAGTTTAGCCTTATATGGACATTCAAAAGGAAATCAACGAGATATCGGGTTTTAAAAACTTGGAACTACTCGCTGCCCAAGTGGTAGAAGGATTTATCTCTGGTTTGCACAAGAGTCCATTTCACGGTTTTTCTGCGGAGTTTGCCGAACACAAGATCTATAATCCCGGAGAATCAACTAAGCATATAGACTGGAAGCTTTATGCCAAGACCGATAAGCTCTACACCAAACGCTACGAAGAAGAAACCAATCTGCGGTGTCATTTGATCATTGACAATTCTAGTTCCATGCATTATCCGGAGCTTAAAGAATATTCGATAGACTCGCTCAACAAGATCTCGTTCTCTGCTTTGGCTGCAGCAGCAATAATGAACCTGCTCAAACGTCAACGGGACGCCGTTGGGATGAGTATCTATTCTGATACTTATGAGTATTACGTGAATGAAAAGGGGAGCGAAAGGCATCATCAGCAGTTGTTGCATCAGCTCAATGCGGCCATAATAAAACCCGGCCGATCCAAGCAGACCCAGACTTATACCTTTTTACATCAGATTGCAGAAAAGATGAAGCGCCGTTCCTTGGTGTTTCTCTTTACCGATATGTTCCAGACCGAAGCTTCTCGAGAGGCTCTGTTCGAAGCATTACAACATTTAAAGTATAACAAGCACGAGGTGGTGCTCTTTCACGTTTTTGATAAGGAGTTGGAGTGGAATTTCGATTTCAATAACCGTCCTAAGCGCTTTGTAGATGTGGAGACAGGTGAACATATAAATCTTTATGCGGACTCGGTACGCGATGATTATCAGACGGCTATCTCCAATTATTTTGAGGCGATCCGATTGCAATGCGGCCAGTATAGAATCAAATATGTTGAAGCCGATGTTCGCAAGGCATTTGATACTATTTTGACCACTTATTTGGTGGAACGACAAAAGTTCGCCTAGGTGTAAAATTTCTTAAATTTATATTTGCCACATTCAAATTGAACTGTATATTTGCATTCGCTATTACAGCCTGGGGCGTTAAACCTCCAAAAAGTATGGTAACAATTTTATCTAAAATCAACTGTTGTTGATGTCCTCCTTCGCCGAAGCTTCGGAGGATGATAAAAATTGGTCTGGTAGTTCAGTTGGTTAGAATACCTGCCTGTCACGCAGGGGGTCGCGGGTTCGAGTCCCGTCCAGACCGCAACAAAGTAGAACCCTTCACGATTAAGTGAAGGGTTTTTTTGTTTCCAAGCCCAAAAGCTTGCTTTTGAGGCGTAGGAAACAAAAAAAGACTTCTCCTGCTGCAAGCAGGAGGTAAGGGTTCACTTTATTGCTGGACCACCCCTGTGGACCATTTTTGCGAAGCAAAAATGAATCCCGTCTCTAAATTTAGCTAGTACTTTTTAAAAGCAGGAAATAAAAAACACTACTGCCGGAGGCAGTAAGGGTCCACTTTATTGCAGGACCACCCCTGCGGACCATTTTTGTGAAGCAAAAATGAATCCCGTCTCTAAATTTAGCTAGTACTTTTTAAAAGCAGGAAACAAAAAAAACGCAATTGGCCGAAGGCCATAAAATTGAATCGATACAAGACCTCCTTCCGAGGATGTTTTTTCACGTAGTGAAAAAACAATCCCGTTTTGATCGTAAAAACTTGTTTTTAATGAAGAAAGTCAAAAAGGAGGGCAATTGGCCGAAGGCCATGAAATTAATTCGTTATAAGAATCCCATCCTAATTGAATTGTGGAGTTTTTAGAGATTTGTTTAGTCCCAGGTCAGACGAATAAATTGAAGCTCGTCTTCGTTTTCTGATAGTGTTTGAAAATACATGGTGTTACCCTGCAAATAAATGCCCGAAAACGTGATTGTAAATCCTAGATCAATGTTTTTTAATAGCTGTAAGCTCCCTTTATCAAATAACTGAACTGCAGATTTTTTGGGATGCTTATTTGCTTCGTAAACCGGAACACTTTCTGGCACTGCTCCTTGATATACACGTGCAATTATTGTGTTGTTAACAAAGATAGGCCCATAATTAGAGTTAAATATGTATGCGTTGAGTAGATTGCTAATATCGGTCATATCTGCCCCTGCATCACTGATTTTTTTGTAGTCCATATTGACATCTTCCAACCCTTCTGTAGATAGTTCATAGTTTGTCGTTTCACCAGAGGCTATGTTGTAAACCTGTAGCTCTGGTAGTCCAGAATAGACTAGATAAATATTCTTGTTATCGCTATCTGCAAAGACGATCTCATTAAAACCAAAATCCTTTTCTAAGTATGCCTCAGGAAAACCAATATCCAAAATTTTTGCCTCATCGTTTTTTAGGTCGTATTCCCCTAAAACTTTGAAGGATCTAAAAAAACCTTTAACGTCCTTTTGTTTGGATACCTGCATATTGGCATTTTTGATGAAAAATTTACCCGTTTCCCTTTGGTAGATCAATCCATTATCTTTATCAGGATATAGGAAATGGTTCAAATAATAAGGTTTATCTGAATTACTGTTTATTGGAATTTTCCTCTTTATATTGCCATCAGCATCCATTACGGTAAAGTAGAAATATCCAATTAGAAAAATAGTGTCATTTACGACTGTGATTTCGTTAAAGGGTTGCACTGAATTTGGCCCTTCTATTTCTAATTGTATGCTTCTTACATAGGCTTCACTCTCGAAATTGAAGATATCTATAGCGTGTTTGACCTCGTTATAGCCGTAATACAAACTTGATTTACTGTCAAATGCCGTGGTGTTATAATATTGACTGAGTTCAGGCTTTAGTTTTATGCTTAAGGTATCCCGAACTACAGATGAAATGTTGGCTATTGGCTCCCCATCAATGGGTTTTTTAGTAGACTCAGATTTACTATTACAACCGAATAAGGCAATGAGAAATACCCCCAGAATAATTAGAATTTTCGTTTGCATATGAAGTAGATAAAAAAACGAAAAGTGGGTTGAACATCTCAGTAACCAATTTTATATGTTAAAGGTACAACTCAATTGCATATTAAAATTGCACTAAAAGTGCAATATTAATTATTCAACCATACTTACATTCAAGGTTTAATTGTAGGCGTAAACCGAAAAGCCTTGGATAGAGTAGGTGCTTAAATCATAATTATGAAAAAAAATGTATTATTCGCAATCGTATTCGCCTTTTTGTTTGCACCGTCAATACTAAATCTGGATAGTATCAACGCAAAAGATACTTCTTCGCGTAGTTTGAGAGGTAATACTGAAGTTATTCAAGAAACTGAAGAGTGCTTTTCGGGGTATAGATATATGTGTGGAGGTGTGGGTGATCTTTGTGATATCACTACTTGGATATGTTATCAGTTTCGTACAAACCAATAACATTCTTTAATGCCTTGACTAAAAGAATTTAATTACAAGTAAAAGGAAGAGTATTCTTCCTTTTTTAATTTACTATATGAAGATTTGGTTTATTTCACTGGTAATTATCCTTTTTTCTTGTTCCCGAAACTCTAAAGAAGTTGGAATAGATTATAAGGAGAATCAAAAGCTTGAAAAATTAAGTACAGATACCTTTTCAATAAAAGATTGGAATTATTTAGGCACGGGGAAATCTAAGAAGGTGCTGCGTCAAAAGGACTCCCTGTATTTTATTACGCTTAATACCTCGCAACAGAAGTTGGAACTTGTCAATCTCACAGCAAAGAAAATTGACACCATTCTAGATTTTTACAATACGGACCAATTCCTAAAGCGCAAATTGGAATTTGGTGATTTTTTAGCTGTGAATCTGGATTCTATTTTCCTTTTCTCGAATAAAAATGCCAAACTCTGCTTAATAAATAGCAAGGGAGTTATTAAGAAGATATGGAATATCAATGATGTATATGAAAGTGGACAAACTGATGACTTTTTCGAAATTACAACTGTTGATTCATATTCATTTCATTTCGATCTTACAAACAAGAATATTCATTTTAGAACATTTCCACCTTACAATTTTGATTCTGATAAGGAATTTTACAAAAAGGCTTTTGCAAGAAAATTTAATCTGGAGAGCGAGAATTTTTTAGAATCATTCGGGGAATGGCCAGACCAATACGCGAATCAAGATTTTTTAAGACCCAATAATTACAATTTAAGCTACATTCCCTTTTTTGATAAAGGGATCTATTTTTTGTCTATGAAATACGATCACAACATTTATAAGTATCAGGCAAATAATGACAGTTTAGTAGGGGTTTTTGACGGCAAGAGTAATTTTTTAAACACTTTTGAAAAATTACCAAGAAAGCGAGATGCCCAAAAGTATATCAGCTTTATAACAACCAATGGGTCGTATAATCGGCTTATGTACGAGGAGGAATCGAATAGATTTTACAGAGTGGTTGTACATGAACAACCCTTAAAGAATCCGTTAACCAATAGATTAAATAACCCAACTTTTAACAGGAGTTTCTCAATTATCGCTTTTGATGAGAACATGATTAAAATTGGCGAAATGGCTTTCGATGGATCAGCATTTACCTTTTTTGCCGTAACACCAACACCTTCTGGTATATTGATAAACTCTAAAAATATCGAAGATGAGAGCGAGAACATTTTTACTCATATTAATTTTTAACCAGATATTGGTTTCTTGTAAAAATGAAGGTGCTTATGCTTACTGTGAAGATTTTACTGCTTACTTAACACAAGAACTTCAAGTTGACAATTTAGAGGGAGAGAATATTTATTTTTTGCTTCCAATCAACGGCTGTGATAACTGCATAAAGTTAAATATAGGTTTGTTAAGTAGTACAAAATACAATGTACAGCTAATCTTAGTTGGTGAAACTTTTGATACGGAAAGGGTATTACAAATTCAAAATTTGTATGATTTGTATGATAACATTTTAGTTGATGATAAGTTTGTGATATCACAATATGAAACAGGTTTTTCCAAACCAATGATTGTTGATATGAAAGATGGTAAATGCATTTATCATCTGAACATAAGCGACTTTAAAATTGAAGAAGCAAAAATGTATTTAGACAAACGAGCACTATAATTTTAGAACATCCTTCTTAATTGATATTCTTTATATTTCGTAGTTGTTAAGGCAAATAACCACCATTTTGTTTAATTTAAGCCTCTCCCTACAATGGTAATTCTTAACCAACTTGAAGTTTTCTTCCTTTAAAATATTAGTTGTTATTATGGTCTTGACCATAATAGGTCTCGGTTTGGCTTCGCGTTTGTCATTGCGCTTAAACCCAAGTAAAACACCTCCTTCTATACGTGTTGATTACAGTTGGCCTGGGGCATCTTCTAAATCTGTCGAACAGCAGATCACAGCTACCTTGGAAGGTGGTTTTAGTACCCTTCGGAATATAGAAAAGATAAGTTCAAGGTCTTCGAAATCTAGAGGATATGTACAGATCAGTTTTGATAAATATGCCGATATAGACATAGCTCGTTTCGAAGTAGCCACTGTGATACGGCAATTGTATAAAAGCTTTCCGGTTAACTGTAGTTATCCTGTGATCAGTGTTAACCGCCCGGATGATGATCAACAAGGTGTTTTTTTATCTTATAGTGTTAATGCCCCGCGTTCTCGTTTGGAGATACAAGAGACAGTAAGTGCGCGTATTGTTCCCCAGATCGGTTCTTTGAGTGGCATTGATCAAGTGAACGTTAATGGTGCCAATCCTTTAGAGTTCCTTATTAGTTTTAACAATGATAAATTAAGGGCCTTAAATATAGGGAAGCAGCAGCTTGTCTTTGCAGTAGACCGCCTGTTCGAACGAGTTTCGATAGGAAAGGTGCATCAAAGTATGCTGGAATTCAACGTGGTGGTTAAACCTGGGCCGCAGCAATTACAATGGCATATTCCCTTAACTGAGGTTGGAGGAAAGATAGTTTACCTCGATGAGATATCTCAGATACGCAAGCAGGAACAAGAAGCCAGAAGCTATTACCGTGTCAATGGTAAAAATGCCATCACTATTGGTTTGAACGCGACCAAAGACGCAAACACTATCGCCCTTGCAAAAGAGGTTGTCCTACTGTTGGATGAGATTCAGAAAACACTGCCATCAGACTATACAATCGTAAAAGATTACGACAGTACCACATACCTACAGGAAGAACTAAGTAAGATCTATAAGCGCAGTATTTACACCCTCATAATCCTACTATTGTTCATAGGTTTGGTGAGCTTGTCTTTGCGATATCTCTTTACGGTGGTTATCTGCCTGGTCGCAAATATTTGTATTGCTTTTGTATTCTATTATTTATTCAGGGTGGAGATTCAGTTGTATTCTCTGGCGGGAATAACAATTTCTTTAGGCATTATCATTGACAATATTATCGTAATGACAGATCACCTCAGAATGCAGGGAAACAAAAAAATCATTATTCCCATATTGGCCTCAACCTTAACTACAATGGGTGCTTTGAGCGTAATCAACTTTCTGGATGATGAGTACAAACTAAATTTGATAGACTTTGCTAAAGTTATAAGTATAAACCTTGGCGTCTCCTTGGTAATTGCATTTTATATGGTGCCCGCGATTCTAAAGCGGATCGCATACAAGACAAAGCAAAAAAATGTAGCGATTGAGAGATTCTCGGTCTGGTTCTATCCAAAATATGCAAATTTACTACGGTTCTTACTCGGGTATAAGAAAGTGGCTATCATCTTGCTCATCCTGATCTTTGGTGTGCCTTTCTTTATGCTTCCAAAACAATTAGAGAGCAATCAAACCTGGTACCAAAAAGCGTATAACAATACACTGGGTAATGAGTGGTATTTAGAGCATATACGGCCTTCTGTTGACAAATATCTAGGGGGTAGTTTCAGACTCTTTTCGTACTTCGTTTATGAGAATGCCTTTTACAGCCGTAACGAAGAGACAAAACTTTATGTTATAGGCAGCATGGAAAAAGGAGCCACAGTGCATCAAATGAATGAGGTTTTTCTTGGTTTGGAGAATTATTTGAGTCCAATGGTCGAAGTGGATAGGTATGTGACCAATGTATATAGTGGAGATTACGCCCGTATGGAAATAACCTTTAAAGAGGATTTTGTAAACACAGCATTTCCTAATCAACTAAAGGCCAGATTAATTAGAAAAGCCTTAGATTTTGGCGGCTTAGAATGGAGTATTTACGGTGTTGGACAAGGCTTTAACAACAGTAATGCTGTTGGGGCTATCAATAATTATTCGGTACAGGCTAGAGGCTACAATTATGAAAAATTAAGTGAATTAGCTCTGCAATTAAAGGAAGCACTAGAGGCACATCCCCGTATACAGGAAGCCCAAATCACTGACAATAGTGACTTTTCAAGAAAGTCCGGTTATGAATATCAGTTTAGCTTAGACAAACAGGCCCTGGCATTGCAAGGCAGTTCGCCACAGCGTTTTATGCGGCAACTACAAGATGTTAGCTTGCAAAAGAACACAGATCTTAATTTAACATTGGCAGGGCAAAACTATCCCTTGCGTTTTGAATCTACAAGGGCTTATGACTTTGACCTTTGGAATATTAAGAACAACCCAATGGACAGTCTTGATTTCCCAAAACGCTTCGCCAATGTAGGAACGGTGGTAAAGGTAAAAGAGCAAGAGAATATCGATAAAGAGAATCAGGAATATCTGAGAAAAATAAAATTTCAATATACTGGTGCTGCAAAATTCGGAAGCCGATTTTTGAGCAAGACCCTAGACAGTATTAATCCTACATTACCCATTGGTTTTACCTTTGAGCGTAGCCAGAGGAGTCTAAGTTTTTTCAAAACAGAGGAAACCTCGCAATATACTTGGCTACTTCTTTTGGTTATTGCCATAATATATCTGCTTTGCTCAACACTTTTCGAAAGCTTTACGCAGCCATTTATAATTTTAAGCGTGATTCCCATTTCTTTTATTGGGGTGTTTTTGACCTTTTACTGGTTTGATTATAATTTTGATCAAGGCGGTTTGGCCAGTTTTGTTTTGCTTAGTGGACTCACTGTCAATGCATCTATATTTATTATAAATGATTTCAACTTTTTGCGAAAGACCGGTATGGATGGACTCTCAGCTTATATAAAAGCCTTCAGGCAGAAGATATTCCCAATTTCACTTACCATTATCTCTACCATTCTCGGTTTTATACCCTTTGTGGCTGACGGGCAGAATGAAGTTTTTTGGTTTGCCCTAGGAGCGGGGACTATAGGCGGTCTGCTTTTTTCTTTTGTAGGAATACTAATTTATCTGCCCCTATTTAGCTTAAGAAGAGCTAGAAAATTTGATGATGCATTTTGAGTTTGCAGAAATTCTGATAACTTCGTGATTCTCCCCGATTTATATAATTGAGGTCAGTTGTAAATAACTGATTGCACAACTAGTTGTTTAGGAACAGCATTGTTCTAAATGCAAATTGTCTATGTACAAGCCTTTCAGAGTACTATTGGTAGAGGACGAACCTCTTGTGCGTAATGTTTACGTATCTAAACTAGAGAGTTACGTCCAGCAAGCTCAAAAGGTTCTTAGTGTTTATGAAGCCAATAATTGTGAGAAAGCTTATTTCTATATATCCAAAAGCGTAACCCCATTTGATCTGGTAATTTTGGATCTTCGAATTCCCGCCAGTTCACAATACAATTTATTCAACGGTATCGATGTGGGAAACCTGCTACTTAAGCAATACAGTGAAACGCCGCTTATTGTGGCTACAGCAAATTATTCCTGGTGGCACCTGCACCGTATTTTTGCAGAGCTCAATCCCAAGGGTTGCTTAGTAAAGAGCAGTATCAAAGCATGGGAGATAGATCGTGCTATAGCGGCCGTGGTTACTGGCGGCAATTATTATTGCCAAAGTACAACAGCCTATCTCAATAAAAATCCCTTAAAGGAACTAGGTATGGATAAAACCGACCTAAAAATGCTCAACGAGTTAAACCAAGGCTCAACGAATAAAGAAATGAGAGCGTCTTTGCTGCTATCTAAACGAGCTATAGAGTATCGTAAAAAGCGGCTTAAAGAAAAGCTTGGGGTTTTAGATCAAAGCAACCGAGCCCTTATCTTAAAGGCTAAATCTATGGGTATTATTTAGTTGCTCTAAAATTTCCGTTGAGGTATTCTCACACAGAACAGTTGTTCTTTTTAAAATTCCGATCAAAAGATATCAGCCGAGAAATTTCGTTCCAAAAAACATATTTGCACTATATGCGCAAAATTTATCGCGTTTCTTTCAATATTCTTGAAAAACAAAAAGATTAATTCCGTAATCACGAGATCATGAGAAAACTAAAATTATTCACCCTAGCTGCAGGAGTGGCCTTTACATGTTTGAGTCTGGTTAATACCACCTCGGCAGAAGCATCGTTTACAGAGGCAAAAAAAATTAATCAAATTGACTGCAGAGATGCAGCTGGAAGATTAACTGGATCAGGAGCCGAATGTATCCAAGGCGAAGGTTATTGTGTTCCAAATCCATGCGGCGACGAAAACAATAATTAATCCTAAAACTAATATTCATGAAAAAACTAAAATTATTAACTGTCGTAGCAGCGGTGTCGGCATTTTCGTTGAGTTTTTACGGCTATTTTCAATCGGATGCTAGTGTAATAGGACCTGTGAAGAAGATTATGGAAATTCCTTGTTTCAATAACGAAGGTTTCTATGCATCTATCGGAACTCTATGTGTACAAGGCGGAGGTAATTGTGCTCCAAACCCTTGCCCTGATGGAACGAATCAGTAGTAAAAACTAAAACCTGAATAGCTAAGTAGTGTCGGCCCTTTATGGACTGCGCTACTTTATTTATTGTATTTAATCTCATTACATTTAATGTTTCACGGAATTCGTAAATGGTTATGAAAAGAATGCTGCCTCAAATTCTTATTTGTTTTATGCTATTGTTCTCGGTAAGTTGTGTTGAAAAAGAGGATCACATAGATTATCAACAAGCCTCATTAATTGACATTACCCAGGCCGAAAAGAACTTAGAAGTACGCCTAGCTTCGCTATTTGGTGAGAGTAGATTCATTCCATTAATGGAAATAGCGGAAATAGATGCCTTGGCGAGCATAGACAAAGTAATTGAACACAAGAATAAATTTTTTGTTCTTGATAAGAAAAAATCGAATATCCTCGTATTTGACCAGAGTGGTAAGTTTCTAAATAAAGTAGGCATCCGAGGTGGTGGCCCAAAGGAATATGAATCTATCTTTGATTTCGATATTGATAAGAAGAATGATGAGATCATAATTCTAGATGCACAAATTCGTTTGACGATTTACAATTCAAAAAACGATTTTGTGCGAAAGGTTGATTTTAAAGGATTCTACCCAGAATCACTCTCGGTTTTAGCGCCCAACGTACTGGCCTGTTCCATCGGCTATATAGAACCTGGTCAATACGCTATAAAAATAGTAGACACAAAAACTGGAACTCCTACTGGCTATTTCGGGAAATATCCTGATGACTATGATGATTACAAAAGTTTTGGATTGTCTGGAGGCATGAATAAATCGGCAGATAAGGTGTATTTCACTTACAAGTCTTCTTCAGTTATTCTTTCTCTGGATAATGAACTCAATTTCACACCCGTATACCGCTTTAATTTTGGGCCAAAAACCTGGCCAGAAGAACAAAAGTTCGATCTTCCTGGTTTTGACGCAAAAACCAATGCCAGAGATGTGGCATATTTAACCAATAAGTACTATGTGGATTCGAATATGATAGCATTCTCTTTTATAAACGAGAGTATGTATAATCTGGCTTATTATTTCAAGGATGCCGATAAAACCTATATTCCTCAAAATAAGGCCGACGACCTCACACTGCGATTTTTGGAAATACCTGTGGGTAAAAGTAGTACTAGCGAATACATCAGCGGTTTACAATTTGAGCGCTTTGAAATCTACAAAGAACTCAGTGATGAATTTACTGGTGTATTGCAGAATATAAACCCCGACTTGTTACCAGCCTTAGACTCTTTGAATTACGAGAACAGCGACCTACTGTTTTTTTATAACTTCAATTGATCCAACCCAATGAAAGAAAAGATTATATGGACGGTAGCGCTTGTAATTCTTTTGTCCCTTTCGGGTATTAAGGCATATAATATATGGTTAAAAAAGGAAGATGCACCTGTTGAAGTAAAGGCAACCTTGAAGGAAAATATAATTGATATTGGTAGAGTTGCTCAGAGCGGTGAATCTAAAGCTACCTTCGAGATCACAAACGATGGAACTAATCCAATTCGAATAGAATCCATTGATGCTGACTGTGATTGTACAGTTATCGACTGGGATTCTAGCCCGATCAAACCGGGGCAGAGAACTTTCATTACCTTACAGTACAATAATGAAATCACTGGCTTTTTTGAGCAAAAAGCCAATGTCTATTTTGAAAAGTCAAAGGTGGTCCTTTTGTTAATTATGAGAGGTACGATCTATTGAGCCAAAAAAAGGTATAAGTTCATTTAATAAATAATATTTTTCAGCTTGCCAGAAGCATCAAATATAAACCCAGGCAGAAAGATCATTTTCGTTTTGCTCGTGGTAGTTAGCCTTGTATTTTTAGTCTGGTCGCGGCTCGTATTGGTGTTTATCTTTTTGTTGATTGTATTCGATTTTGTTACTACGGGCTATCTGTATTCTATTCTAAGACCTCGGCTTCCATCCATTGTTTTAAAATTAATATCGCTTCTGTTTTACATTGCGACACCCGTACTATTTGCTGTGTTAATACGTACTTTATTTTTTGACTACTACTACGTGCCGACAGCCTCCATGGAAAGAACTATTTCTAAAGGAGAATATGTTCTTACCAACAAGGTAGCCTACGGTTCTCGTATACCCAGAAGTTGGAAAGAGATCCCTGTTTTTGGTAATTTATTTAAATCTCATGTAGACACGATAAACTTCCAACCCTTTACTTCATTGAATCCCTTTAAAGATTATCAAAGAGAGGATATTGTCGTTTTTAAGGCTATTGACCAAATCGATAAGTATTATGTAAAAAGAATCGTTGGTTTACCCACAGACACCCTTCTAATAGCAAATGGGCAAGTTTCAATAAATGGCAGCCTACTTCCCGATAAAGAGCAATACTGCAAAAACTATCTTGTCACCAACACTCTGGGAAAGAGGTCAATAAGAAATTTATCAAATTCAGAATATCGGGTATTTGTGAACGAGGAGGCAAATAAGAACCTAAGCATTGGTCCGGACACAATTACAAAAGGTTCCCGCCTGCTGGGAGGGAGTCAACACCCAAATTGGGATGCGAATAATTATGGACCTCTTATAGTTCCCGGGGAAGGTCTGACTGTGCTAATCAATAAGGAGAATTATCCACTCTACAAGTATATCCTAGAGAATTTTGAGGATTGGCAAACTCCTGTTCCTTCTGGCAATGAAACTAATTTGCATACATTTAAGCAGGACTATGTTTTCGTCTTAGGCGACAACCGAGATGGCTCAATTGATTCTCGTAATTTTGGAGTAGTGCCGTTTAATTTTCTTCAAGGAAAAGTAGTTAAAATTATCCGCTGATATGAATTGTCAATTGCACTTATAGTGCAACTTTTATAAGGTACTTATTCTTAACTTCCATCTATCTTATGATATTATAGGCGGATACCGAAAAGCCAAAAGAGAGTAGGTAGGGTTTAAATACAAACTTATGAAAAGAAAAATGAGAAACTTAGCTGTTGGAATGGGATTACTTGCAAGTGTAGCCATTTTTACTAGCCCTGAGAAAGCCATTGCCCAGGATGAACCTGTTTTTGACATGTTTTTAATGGCTGGACATGATTTTTGCATCGACTTTTGGGTAAATTGCATTGGCTTAGACCCAGTTATTATCGAAACGAATTGATAAGGCCTTATTAAATTAAGAAAATAAGCGCATAGTATTACATATGCGTTTTTTTTTGCTATGAAATTTCAACTATTACTTTTTGTTCTTGTCTTTTTGTGCGGTTGTAAATCAGAGAGTATTGAGCAATCATCAAAGGGCAATTACACTTTAAATTTAAAAACGACGGTTCGTTATAGTATCGATTCGCAGACTTCTCCCTATTATCTCAGGCATCAATACCTGCCGGAAGAAGAAAAATTAATTATTTCAAATACGAACAAGAACGACAAGTCATTAATAGAATTAGATCTGGTTAGCCAGAAATTAAGACGCCTTGCTAACACTAAGGTCGAAGGAGGAGATAATACTTTGGGTAATGGACATTTCTATTATCATAACAAGGACACAATCTTCTTTCTGGGGCCTTACAATCAAACACTCTATTTTACCACAGACAGCGGAGAAATCTACGATCAAATCAAATTTCGTGATGCCAATCCGGATCTCGAGCTGGGCCAAGTCCATTTATTAATGGGTACTAATTCAGGAATATTCGATAACAAGGAATTAACCTTCGTGGTGTTTCCGAGAAATTTGAATTCTAGGAATATGAAAATGGCAGTAAATGACCCCCTTTTTGGTCGGATTAATATCGCTTCCCGAAAGTTGTCAGCACTTCCGCTGAAATATGAACTGGATTATGTGCAACCTGTTCGTTATCCTGGACATTTAACTCCTATTGTTACTTCATCTGCAGAAAAAGGTATTGTGTTTACTTTTCCGACTAGTGACAAAGTTTACTGGTATAAGAATGGGAAATTGGAATCGAAAGAGTTTAAGAGCGATTATTTTGAAAAGTATATACATATGAACGACTATGAAAGAATTATGAATTTTCATATAGAGGCTTTTCAGAATAAAAAATTGCTATACAACCCAAAGCAGAAGCGTTATTTCATGTTTATTTCATTAGGAGTTCCTTTGGTTGATCCAGATTCTGGTAGCCTGAACGATATGCATTCTAAGCCTTTCGTGATATTAGTCCTTGATGAGAGTCTTGACAAAATTTCTGAGCACCGTTTCGAGGCCAGCACATACAATTTGGGTTGTTCATTTATTAGCAACGATGCTCTTTATCTATCATTAAACAATCCCAACAATGATAATTTTGATGAGGACGCCTTCCAATACGAGGTCTATGAATACGCGAAAATATCTGACTAATGCTTTTTGGGGTCTTGTTCTTCTGTTCTTTTTAGCCTGTAAGCAGACTGGTGCATATTCCGATATAGCTGCCGATTTCGAGAGTTATTTGAACCATATATCGGGGCAAGAAATTAGTGGTCAAAACGAAATTTATTTGGTATTGCCAATGGATATTTGTCCAAGCTGTCTAGAGAAAATAAAAGGATTACTGGAAGCACAGAGTTTTAGAGGGGATCCTTCTGTCTATTTGGTTATGAGTTCCAAAACCAAAAAAGAAGCTAATTTCTTCTTAAACGATGCTTTAAGGGGCAAATATAATATCATCTATGACAAGAGATTTGAAGTGGTGAATACTAGTTTTTACAAAAATTCCATGGTTTATTTCTTTAAGTATGAAGAGGGCAGGTTGAGTCAGTTTTTTTACTTTAACCTAGCGGAGAACTTTGATAGATTTGCTCAACAACTAGGAGGTAGATAAGCTGAGCCCGCAATAAGGTCTAGTTTTAAATTTATACTTTCTAATATCCGAACGGACGTTTTGTTATTAGCTTTAAGCTGAGAGGAAATCAATTAACTTTTGAGTGATAACATGAAACTTCTTATCTTGGTACTTTGTCTGTTAACCTTTATTCTCCTCCCCTGTCAAGTTGTTAATGGGCGAATTACCAAGTGTAATTATTACTCTTCTTAAGTTGCCTAAAATGAAGATCAGCCCCATGTTCAATTTTTATGGATCTTTGATTCCATCTCGTATCACAATAAGTACATGCTATATTGCAGGTTTACTTTTGGTCAGTAGTTGTAAGAATGACCCCAATGCTGCAATCCAGGAAGAACAGCTTTCTAACTTCGACAAAAGTGCTCCGCAAGTACAAATTGTAGCTTTAGAACAGCAAGTTTTTGATAAACAGTTGATATCGAATGGTAAAATTGAATCAAGACAGAAAAGTGAGCTTAGGTTCGAGATCAATGGGCAGATCGCTACAATCAATGTGCGTAACGGCCAAAGAGTGATCAAGGGCCAGCTATTGGCCCAATTAGACAATGCCATACAGATCAATGCAGTAGATAAGGCTCAAATTCAGCTCGATAAGGCCAAAGCCCAATTTGAAGAAGATAAGATCAATTACGGGGCTTCTATGAGCGGACTAGACAATATTCCTGATGAGGTTTTAAAGAATTTAAAACTAAGATCTGGAATGCAAGAGGCCGCCAATGCTTTAAACGAGGCAAAATTACAATTACGACAGACCTATGTCCGCGCTCCTTTTTCAGGCCTTGTGGCCAACCTTGAAACCCGAGCAGGTGATTATATAACCTCAGCAGATGCGTTTTGTACCTTGGTCGAACAGCAAAATCTGGATGTTGTTTTCGCTGTGCTTGAAGCTGAATTTAACTTTGTTTCGATCGGGCAGGCGATAAATGTTGTTCCGTTTTCTGATGACCAAGCTACATACACTGGTTTAATCACTTCTGTCAACCCCTTAGTAGACGGGAACGGTCTTATCACTATCCGCGCAGCTATAAAAGACGCTGGAAACAGGCTTTACGACGGGATGAATGCCAAAGTGTTTATAAACCAACCTCTAGATAATGTTTTTGTAGTTCCTAAAGAAGCTTTGGTGCTGCGTTCTAACCGTGAGGTGGTGTTTGTCTATGAGAACGGATCGGCAAAATGGAATTATGTAGATGTGATAGCTGAGAATAATTCTCACTATGCGCTTAAACCAGGGAGTTTAAAAGTAGGGGATTCTATAATTGTATCTGGCAATTTAAATTTGGCCCATGATGCTAGAGTCGAGGGTGTATTTAATTCAAACTAATTGACTTTGAGCTTCAAATTAAAATTTATGGGCATTAGCTGTTTCTTGCTATACTTAGCTTGTGGTCCGGATAATTCCCAGAGAGAAGTGCCAATAAAGCCACAATTAACTCGGCAAACAGATAAGATATTTGCGCTTGACAATGAAACCTCGTTCGAGTACTTACAGCCAAACCTGACTGAGCTGAATGACAGTCTTTATTTTACTTTCTTCAACCGCAAAAATCACAGCATCTATGCCTATCATTATGATTCAGGAGTGCTAGTGCATAAGATAGTACTTGACCAAGAGGGTCCTAATCAATTGCCACTAAGGTATGGTCACCTGAGTTATTTTGTGCAAAATTGGGACAGCATTTTTGCCACGAATCTGGATGCCTACTTTATAATTGACAAGTTTGGGGTGGTTAAAGACAAAACAGAATTAACATCACAATCTGGGTTCTTTAAAAGAAAAACCTTTCATCTTGACCAAGCTACTCAACTAAGGGGTGATCAATTGGATTGTGGATTCAGTCAAGTATTGCCAGATCAACAAAAGCCCAATTTCAAGCGAGTTGTATACGATATAAAATCTAAAGAGGTAGTAAAGGTGTATATGGATGAACGCGAGTTAGTGTCTGGTTATGACGAGATATTAGCTCACAATACGGTTACTGCCGAAAACGGTGGAATTAGAAACATGGGTTTTTACATTGTTAGAGATGGTGACCTCTTATACACCAGCTATGAGATAGGAGACAGCATTTATCATTTTAGAAAAGATGAGAAGATTGCCAGCTATTATGCGGGCTATTCTGATCTAGAAGTATCCACTATCCAGCAGTATTTTGACAATACTCTTGTTAAAACCTTTGAGGGGGGGATAAGTATTGGGCCTAATCCAGATCAATCACCTACCTATTTGACAATGGCCATAGATCCAAATGGAAGATACATTTATCGGCTTTTTAAACATGGATCTCGAAGGATAATTGATGCAGAAACAGAGAAAGAAACTGCTGAGCTGATTGGCTTGTCTTTAGTTGTTCTAGATTTGGAAACAGAAGCCGTATTCTCTTATAAACTCCCTCATGAACAAATACAGATCTGGGACAATTTTTTTGTCACAGAGGAAGGCCTGCATTTTCCCGTACTGGAACAAGAAGAGGAAGATGAAAAACGATATATGGTATTTAAACTCCTATAATATTTGCTATGGTCAAGTTCCTAATAGATCGACCGGTTGCAGTGCTGATGATTTCTATGGCATTTATTGTCTTAGGAGTCGTTTCGGCCATTCAGATACCTACATCATTAATGCCAGATATCGCAGTACCAGAGATTAGCGTTCAACTTGCATATCCTAACAGTACCGCCAGAGAATTAGAGACCAACGTAGTCAGGCCTTTGCGTAACAGCTTATTGCAGCTGAGCAATTTAAAGGATATCCGAAGTGAGACCAGGGATGGATTTGCGACTTTAAAATTACAGTTCGACTATGGCACGAATACCGATTATGCCTTTGTTGAGGCTAATGAAAAAGTAGATGCTTCACTTAATGTCTTACCTCGGGACCTTGACCGTCCCAGGGTTGTCAAAGCTTCACTGACAGATGTTCCTATTGTAAATCTATCAGTGAGTTTGAAAGATGGTTTTACGAAACTAGACTTTTTAGAACTGAGTTTGTTTGCAGAAACGGTACTTAAGAAGCGCTTGGAACAACTTCCGGATATTGCTTTTGCAGATATTAATGGTCAAGTAAAGAATGAGGTGCGTATACGTCCGAAGCTTGACAAACTTAGGTCTCTGGGTATTACCAATAATACTTTAATAGAGGCGATAAAGCAGAACAATTTTGACCAGGGGAATTTGGTGATCCAGAATGGAATTTATCAATACAATTTTAGCTTTACCAATCCACTTCGAGATGTTGATGATATAAGATCACTCTACTTGAATTTAGAGGGCAAATTGTTTCAGATGCAGGAATTGGCGGACATAGAGATGGGGATTCAGCGCGAGAAGGGCAATGTATTCGTAGACGGGCAGCGTAGTATAAATTTCGCGATCATCAAACAAGCCGAAACCCAGGTTTACAAGGTGCAAGAAGAGCTGGATTTGCTTTTGCAGACGTTAAGAGCAGATTATCCTGAGTTGCAGTTTAAAACTAATCAAGATCAATCAAGATTGTTAAAACTTTCAATCGATAACCTAAAATCCAGTCTGCTACTGGGAGGTTTATTCGCAATTTTGATCCTGTTCTTCTTTTTAAAGGACTTAAAATCTCCATTAATCATTGCCATTGCAATACCCTTGTCCCTAGTTTTGAGCTTATTGTTAATGTATGTTTTGGGGCTTTCGGTAAACATTATATCGTTGTCGGGTCTAATTCTCGGCATTGGAATGATGATAGATAATGCCATTATTGTTGCAGATAATATCGCTCAAAAACTAGAAAATGACCACTCGATATCAGAGGCGTGTGTTAAAGGTACCAATGAGATCATTTCTCCTTTAATAAGCTCTGTTCTTACAACTTGTTCCGTGTTTTTGCCTCTTATCTTTTTAAGCGGGATAACCGGAGCTCTGTTCTATGATCAGGCTATTGCTGTTTCACTCGGTCTAGGGAGTTCCCTTGTGGTTTCAATTCTTATTATACCAGTTTTGTACAAGCAACTTTACCATAGGGAGTTTGGATTCGATCGTTGGTTAAAGGGTCGCTTGCAGAATAATGGATTGGAGAAGATGTATGCAAAGGGATATGCGTACTTCTCAAAATCTCCTTGGGTTGTATACTTGGTTTCTTTGGTGGGTATCGTGTGCGCACTGCTGTTCTTTCAACTTATTAGTTACGAGCAGCTGCCAGATTTGGAACAAGGTGAAGCTCAATTGACTATTGACTGGAATGAGCCCGTAAATTTACAGGAGAGTCAGGTTCGTATTGCAAGCCTGATCTCCGGAGTTGATGATATTCAGACCCAATTTGCGGAAATCGGCGAAACCCAATATTTGTTGCAGTCAGAGCTGGTTAAAAGTCCATCAGAGGCTAGGATTTATTTAAATGCAGGTACCAATGCAAAGATAAAACGGAGTCAACGACAACTTGCAGAGAAACTGAGTCAACAATATCCCAAGGCTAATTTTGGCTTTAGTAAACCAAAGACAGCATTTGAGTATATTTTTGGTTCTGATAACAGAGAGCTAATAGCCAAGGTGTACCCTAAATCATCCCTAGAAGTGCCTCAAGTAAAGGAGTTGCCTGATATTGCTGTTCTCTTCGGTAATACTACTAGCTCTGAAATACCTACTAAAGTAACTGTGGCTATAGAAATACTGCACGAAAATCTGCTCTTATACAAGGTTGATTATGCCGATCTGCTTTCCGAGCTAAAAACCACCTTGGGAGAGAACTTTATAGACGATCTCAAGACGGCTGAGTCCTTCATTCCTATCAATCTAGTATACCAAGCTGACAATTTTGAATCCATTTTTAGCGATCTTTTTGTTATGAATGAAGAAGGGAAACAGATTGCGGTAAGCAACCTTATCGAGGTTAGAAACGACAATCAATACAGGTCTATAATCGGTTCTAGAATTGGAGAATATTTAGAGTTTGAGATGAACTCACTTAATGATGTCGAAAGGCAGATGGATTTAATTCGTGAGCGGTTTAAGCCTAGTCCCTATGATATAAAGTTTGATGGTAATTGGTTCTATAAACAAGAATTAGCCGGGGAATTGGCCGTTGTTATAACGGTCTCATTGCTGCTTTTATACTTGATAATGGCTGCTCAGTTCGAATCCTTTTGGCAACCCCTGATCATTATCCTAGAGGTTCCAATCGATATTGGTGGAGCCCTATTATTATTATGGCTTTTTGGGGGAACTATAAATTTAATGTCCATGATAGGGATTGTGGTTATGAGCGGCATAATTATTAACGATAGTATATTAAAAATCCACACCATTAACCTTTTGCGAAAAGAAGGTAAACCACTAGAGGAGGCAGTGAAAGAAGGTAGTAAGCTACGTTTGAAACCCATAGTCATGACTTCACTAACCACTATTTTGGCCTTAGTACCATTTCTATTTATCGATGGATTGGGAAGTCTTTTACAGCGTCCTCTTGCTTTGACAGTAATAGGAGGAATGTTAATCGGAACCTTCATTAGCTTGTACTTAATACCACTGCTATATATGCAGTTTGCAAAACTTAAGAGATGAAAAACCTGGTACTTATCGTGTCTTGTATGGCTTTTGGATTAAGCTATGGCCAGCAATTATGGTCTCTGGAACGCTGTATTGCGCATGCCCGGGAGAACAATATTGATGTAGTTGCCCAAAAGTTGGAGAATCTAAAGAATGAACAAGACCTTACTGCAGCAAAGCTCGATCGTTTTCCAGATTTGAACTTTAATGCTTCTCAAAGCTATAGATTGGGCAGTTCTTTCGATGTTTCAACAGGAATCGGGCAACAAGAAAGTCGCTCCTCTAACTTTAGCCTTAACTCTACATTGGTCTTATTTAACGGCTTTAGAAAAAATGTCAGTATACAGCAGGCTGAGCTAATTCAACAAAAGGGCCTTGCGGAGTCGGAAAGAATAATCTATGAGACGGTTTTGCAAATAACAGATCTTTATTTGGAGGTATTGTTGAATAAGGAAATATTAGAAGTAGCCAAAGAACAGCTAGAAATTAGCGATAAGCAAATAATTAGATTACAAGCACTGTTTGATAAGGGTTTGGTCTCAAAAAGTGAACTATTGGAGTTTCAATCGACAAATTCGTTAGACTACAAGGAAGCTATTCTTGCGCAGACCAATGTAGACAATAGTTTAATACGTCTAAAGGAGCTTCTCGATGTTGAGGATATAGTAGATTTTGACATCTCGCCGCTTGATCAGGTTGAGGATGGTACGTTATTGTCTGATACTCCTGATCAACTCTTTGACCAGGCAGTGCGGAACAATCCAATTTTGCGATCGTCAGAGCTGCAAACTCAAATAAGCGAGAAACAGGTGCGTATAGAGCGTTCTTCTTTTTACCCTCAGCTCAGCTTTAACTATAACTTTAGTACTTTTTACTTTGGGATTTTAGGGCAAGACGATGTTATCTTTAATCCAGATACGGGAACCTTTATCAATAACGATTTTTGGACACAACTCGACAATAACAAGATCAATTTTATAGGATTTACGGCTTCGGTTCCAATTTTCGATCGCTTAAGAGGCAGGTCGGCCGTAAAAAAGGCAATGATCGATTTTGACATCAATCAGAAAGTTTATGAGAACCAAAAGAAGGAGCTAAAGAACCGGATCTCTATTGCATTAAATGATATTGAGGCGGCAATTGCGGGGAAAGAAGCTACTGCCAGAGGTCTTGAGGCACAGTTGGAGGCCTTTCGTATAATTACTCGCAATTATGAAAGGGGTAATTTTACCAGTCATGACTTTTTAGAAAGTAAATCCAAATTGGCCCGCGCTCAGAGCGAGGAAATACGAGCAAAGTACGAACTGGTCATAAAGAAAAAGTATTTGGAGTTTTTAATAGGTCTTCCATTAGCTTTCGATTAATACGTCCGAATAAGGTGATTTCGAGTTTGCCTATCAAATCGGTTAAAAACAAAACGAAATATTAGTTTGCTAGATCCCTTCAAGGTCCGTATATTTGCCGCGTTGTGTAAGACCGTTAAACCGGTCGAAGTGGTCAAATTAGACCGATGAAGAGCTTATCCTTTTGGATGGGCTTTTTTTGTTTCTAGCCTACACTTAAAGAGTCCGAGATACACACTAATGAGTTACCTGACGCAGTAATAGCCTTGACTTAGAAAAATTTAGGAGTATGGAGGTGTAGAGATTGATCCATGTGGATTACGGAAAAACCACAATAGATAAGTAGGAAAATTCGTGATTTTACACTTTCGAAGAAGTTTTCTTACAGAATTTGTAATTCGTTTGAGGAGTTGAGCGAGAAAAATTAAGCACCACCTTTCGGATTTATTCCACCTTTAGATGAAGCTCGTTTAATCGCTTTCTTGGCACCGGCCCGCGTTGCAGCGGCCTTTTTGGCTGGCGAATTTTGTGGGGCGTTTGATTGTTTTTGCGTTGCCATTAGGAATTGTTTTAGATTAATATATATTCCTATATTAGTGAAAATCTTTAACTTATCAAAAAAGGCAACTCCCCAAGGCCTTGTATTTACAGGCTTTCTGAGAAATGAAGTTCAACGAGTTCTTAAAGGAATGTCGCGAGAAAGATATCTTTAAAAATCTTTCCATTTACTTGGTATCGAGTTGGCTTCTGCTGCAAGTTATTTCCGTGACCTGGGAACCGATGGGACTGCCCAAATCCACCCTTACCTATTTACTGCTATTTCTTCTGTTGGGATTTCCATTATATCTGTATTTGTTATGGAGACTGCGGATTAAAAAACTGCGAATTACACCAGGTGAAGATCCTAGAACTCCCGTTAAAGGTAAACGAGCCTTTAGCAAGTCTGGGGTTGAGATCAGTTCGGAGGGGGCTGTAGATGTGGAAGAGACCAAATATCGTCGAGCATTCAGACAGACCTACTTCAGTTTGCTTCTGGCCATAGGAGCTATAGTGATCTTTGCGGCTACCTTGATAGTTAAGGCCAATTTTTTCAATCAACAACAGCCTGCTGTAAGCGAGCTTTTGCCTACTGCAAACGCAGATAAATTGGCTGTATTGCCTTTTGAGAATAACACCTCTGACCCCGAACTGGACGTGGTAGGGAAGATGGCTGTTGATTGGATCATGCACGGAATAACTCAGCATAAAATGGGACAGGTAATAAGTCCAAAGATCATTGAAGACTATTCCAATGTTATTCAAGCCTCCGTACTTTCTACAGAAGATAATATTGTGCTCAAGGAGTATTTAAAGCCTTCTCGGGTTATAGTTGGGACCTATTATTTACAAGACGGTCAGATGCTCATAAACTGCTCTTTGATGGATTCCAATTTAGATAAGACACTTATTTCTTTTGAGGTCGCTTCTTGTGATCCGGAATCGCCACTGGTTTGTATTGAAGCGCTGAAGCAGCGCATCTTGGGCTATTTGGCTACCCAAGAAGACGATATCGCAGACTTTGAAGAAACACCACCAAGCTACGAGGCCTATCAGTATTACTTAGAAGCTCAAAGTCAAGATGACAATACCGATACCCGCTATTTGGACCTTTTAAATATGGCCATAGCGAAAGACCCAAGCTTTTTTAAGCCCAAAGCAGAACGGCTTATCTACTATTACAATATCGATGATTTTAAGGCCGTGGATTCGCTCTACCGGCAAATGAGCGAACAGACGAATTTGAATAAAAGGCAAAACAATCTGCTGGACCTTTACGACGCTTTACTAAAAGGAGATAATAGACTGGCTTATAAATACTTTTTAGAAGAGTACAGTGCAGAGCCTTTTGATCTTGCCAACAATAGTACAGCTATGGTTCTGGCCTTACAATACGTAAATAGACCGGAAGATCTTGAGTCAATTTACAAGGAGATCTCTATGGAAGAGATGGATCTGGATCGCTGTTTATATTGCAGCTTTCGTAATTATACCATGGCTTTAGCCTTGATGGATCTGGGTAGAATTCAAGAAACCGAAGCTCTTTTAGCTCCTTACAAAGGCCTTTCTGGTCATGCTTTGGTTAAAGAGGCTATTATTCGCGCCGCCGCAATTGCTGGCAATACAACAGAAGTTGATCAACTTTTGAACGAGTTCAAATTATCTGATGATCTTACCAATTGGAGCAAATTGACCCTTTGGGCGGCTAAAGAGTTCTTGAGAAGTCAAAAATCCCGGATCGCCCAAAAGTATTTTGATCTGCTAACAAGCGAATTGGAACCTCAATATACCAGCTTATCCAAGGCAAATAAGGCCTATCTACGAGAAGCCTACTATTATCAAGGTAAATTTGACCAAGCCCAAAAGTATTTTGACCGTCTGGACCTTAAGGATCTCAACCCAGAAGAGTTGGCTTATTATGCAGTTTGTCTGCATAAAAATGGGGCAGAGAATAAGGCCAAGAATGTAATTGCCACTTTAGAGATGCGCAAGGGTGCTTATCAGTACGGGCAGATCGATTATCATTTGGCGCAGTTCCGATCGGCCATAGGAGATCGAGATGCCGCCTTGAGTCTGTTACTCAAAGCTGTTGCAGCAGGCAATCGTTATACCCCAGATACTTATGTTCATGATCTGCATTTTATGACCTATGTGGGTCAACCAGATTTTGAAGCGATCATGAGCTATTGGCATTGATCGGTATTTGTATTTACTGCGGATGGTTTCCGTGCTAAAACCTCACCAATATGAAAAACCGACAGCATACCTATGCCCTAATTATCGGAGTGGGCGATGATCTGCCCTATACCGTTAAAGACGCCAAGCGCTTACAAGCACGTTTGACAGACCCTGACCTGGTCGGTTATCCAGAAGAGAACGTCATTTTACTTACAGGTAAGCAAGCAGACCGCGCCGGAATTTTGGGCGGATTTGACAAACTCAAGGAGATCACAGATGAAGATTCAACCATCCTGCTGTATTATTCAGGACATGGCGGAAAATTCAGTGATATGCATAAGTTCTTTTTACAGCCCTATGGACTTACAAAAGACAATTATAAAGAGACCTGGGTTACGGCAGAAGAACTCAAAGAAAAGATCAATGCTCTTCCTTCGAGTAAGTTGGTGCTTTTCTTGGATTGTTGCCATGCAGAGGGTATGATCCAAACTGGCATAGAAGGACTTTATGGGATGGCTCAAAAACTAAACGAGGATCAGGGTGTATGGGTTATGGCCTCTTGTCAGGACAATCAGAAGAGTTATGGTTATGACGAAGAAAGCTTTTTTACCCAGTGCTTGTTAGAGGTTCTCTCTGGAAAGCACAAAAGACCTTTTGTAGATCCCGAGGTGAGCATGATGGATGTGGTAGAACACATCTTTGAAGAAGTACCAAAGAGAGCTGCCGAATGCATAGACGAGAATGACGAGCCTTGTGTGCAGACTCCCTACTTTAAAACACAAATGTCTGAGAATCTTATTTTGAGCTATTTCCCCAAAAATGCCGAGACACATCAGGATACCATAAACGAATTGGAACCAATGCGCGAGAGCTTAGACGAAAAAACCTTTATTAAGCTCATCAAAGCCTATGACGCTCTAGGGCATAAGCAGCTCGCTATCGATGTATTGAACGATCGTCGTGAGACCCAATCAGATCCAGACCTAATGGAAACTTTAGGAGATATTCATCGCGGCATCTATTTGCAGTCCAAAAAGCAAGAGGACGGGGAACAAGCCTTGGAATGTTATCAGAAAGCTTACCAACTTGCCGAGGCAACAGAGGACGAAGAACAGGTGTTTACTAATGCTGCAAAAGTGGCTTTTATGTTTGCCATGATGGATCTTAACAAAAAAGAGATGCGGCAATATGCGCAAACGGCTGTGACCAAAGCCGAGGCTTATTTTTATCCGAGTATGAGCAAGTCTACTGCAATGGCGGAGGGCTTTATTTATCTGGCACAGCTCGAATCCGCAAAAAGTCATTATCAAACCATTGCGCAAAAAGCTGGAATACGTTACAGAATGCAAGCTTATGAGCGCGCGCAAATGATCTATAATACCTTGTTTCAACCAGAGAACAAGCAAGATGAGTTCTTGGTGTTTTTAGAAGAAACGCTACTTAGTTGATCTAAAAAAATAAGTTCGGTTCAAAAAATAGATGTATATTGAGCTGGTTGTGAGCTGGCTAGCCACAACAAAAACCAAACAATTCCCACTTCTTCCGACATACCTAGCCCACTTTTAATTTTATTCGATTTCCGATGGATATAGTAAGCATTGGGCTGGGATTACTTGTAAATACCTGTGTAAAGAACAAGGCTGTGAACACGGCCATAGATGACTTTGTGACCGATTCTGTGAATTGGGTTAGAGGTTGGTTTAAAAAGAGCCACAAGGTTACGGTTATCAATACTTTGGTGGCTGCTCCAGATTCGTCAGCGGCCAAAGAAGAGGCGTCATCTGCCATGCAGGAAATGATAAAGGATCCTGATTTTAAGGCCGAACTGGAGCGATGGATCGCAGAGAATCATAAACCCAATCCGTCTATCAAGAATGTTATAACCAAAAAGAATGTGGTTAAAGATGCCAATATTGAAGTGGCCGGAAATGTAAAGATTGGCGATAAGAACTCGGACGGTTCCAATTACGATCAGAAAAATGTAATAGACAATAGCACCATCAAATCAGGAGGGGATTTTACCCTCGGCGATGGCTAATTTCAATTGAGTATGGCAGATATCAAAAATCAACGCAATACTGCAGACGGAGCCTCCATAGATGCTGGTGGCGATGTGAGTATTGGCGATACCATTAATGTTTACGGTGTTAATGCGGACAGAAAGGATATTGAATTTGTGATCAAGTTCTTTGTGGGGTTAATGGCACTTTTTGCCATTGCTTCTTTGGTCTTTTTAGTTTTGAATCCGTCTAATTATATAGCCAGTTTTGCCTCTGGTGGATTTTTTGTCTTGCTGGCATTGTTAATCGTAGTACTAATCCGAACCAAAAGACATTCGGATGTTCAATTAAACCGATAATTATGAAATTTAGAGTCTTGGTTGGTCTTTTGATCGTGGGTATTATTGCCTTATTTTCTTTGGTGGTTTACTATTCGTATAAAATCACTTTGCACGAAAAGGAATTGGAACAAACCAATAAGCAATTGGCCTTGTCTAACATAGAACTGAACAACAAGATCCGTGAAACCGATTCTTTAAAAGAAATCACCCAACGGCAATATGAGGCACTGGCAAATGCTACAGACAGTATTTACTTCAGCATCGCTAAGAAGAATAACAGTTTCCGATCTTACAACAACTACATCAACAATATCGGAAAGGATGGGCAATATTACGAGGCTGCACTGACCAATATGGGTACTTTTTTGAAATATGAAGGCTATGTCCAATTTCAAGAAAGCTCTGGGCGCGTGCTCTACAATAAATTCCCCAATACCGATAATTTGCCGGATACGCCTGTTCTTTTTAATGGCAAACCTTCGGTGGCTAAGAATAACCTCTATGTGGCTACCCAAGGTTGGAATGTCAGAAAAGGAGTTATTGGCAATCCTGACTTTCCCAATACCGGCTATACCGGTAAGATTTTAGATCCGGGGCAGGTAATTCAAGTCCTTGAATTGATAGAAAGTGGCGATGCCAAATGGGCCAAGATCTCCTTTGGAGATTGATTCCCATAAACACGCTTTATATCAATTAATTAGGTATTATTTTCTGATTCCATATACCCTTTTGCATTAGTGTTTCACTAACGTTAGAGATTCGTTAAATTTCCTTTTGAGAGGTTAGGATCTATCGGTTTGTACCTTTCATTTATTTAGAAAACCTTATTTTTAGGAAACTTATTCATCCCCTAAAAGCCATTTGATCTTTGCTTGATTAACCGTTATTCAAGGATTGAAACCTAAGGTTTCGCCAGAATTTCAGCTGTGGTTACCCCCTTTTAAAAGGAGATGAATTGACTTCGGTCAGAATAACCAAACAACAAGAGCTATGCCCTATTTTATTAATAAGGCTCAAAGAGATCAATTCTACAGTAAAGACGGCCCAAAGTTGGTCCTCTCTAAAAAATCGGCAGAGATATTAGCCGTAAATCCATGTTTTGAAAACTTAACCGGCTATTCGGAAGATGAACTGCTAAAGGGACAATGGACCTTATTAGAAGCGCTCAATGAGTGCCAGCAGGTTCAATTCTCTAATGCCATTTCCAATATTGCCAGTTATTTAAATAAGCTTCTTTCGCTCACGTATAAGAATGGAGCGCAAGAGTTTGTGCGCTTGGAGATCTTTCCGACCAAAGATCCGGAATACGTATTTGTAAAAGTGAGTCGTGATCTCTCTCGCCAAGACATCATTGACCTATTTGGAGAAGAACATCGTTTTTATCAGCAATTCATTCACGGCCTAAAAGATGGTGTGGTGATCACCGATAAAGAGACCAAGGTGGTCGACGTCAACGAGGCTTACCTTAAAATGACAGGGATAGAACGCGATGAAATACTCGGAACTATTCCTCCCTATCACTGGCCTCCAGAATTCTTTGAAGAACTAGTTGACCTCAGAACTACTAATGCCCAAGAAGATCGACCTTCTTTCGAAGCTACCTTTTTTCACAAGAATGGAACACCGTTTCCTGTGTCTATTTCTATCTCTACGATAAAGGATGATGAAGGCGAGGTAACCTCAGTGGTTACTGTGGTGCGTGACAGATCTGCTCTTTCTAAGTCCCAGAAACAACTCGAAAGCGAAAGAGAATTCAGTGCTCGAGTAATCAATGGTCTTCAAGAGGGTCTCATTATAATTGACCCGCTCGGTAAGTTTTTAGATGCTAATCCTGCATTTTTAAAGATGATCGGCTTTGATCGTGAAGAAATTATTGGAATTAGTCCGCCATATCCATATTGGCCACCAGAGCACATGGACGAGATCATTACTTCCTTTACTAATATCATAGACAAATCCAACAAGGCTGCGCGTCTTACCTTTATGCGTAAGAACGGTGAGCGTTTTCCGGCCTTGGTGTCTGTCACTCATTTGAGAGACGAAAAAGGGGAAATAACTGCTCATGTGGGTTCCATTTCAGATATCACAGATAGTTTTGAATTTGAGAACAAGCTCAAACTGGCCAATGAGTTTTCGGAATCTTTGATCAATTCACTACACGAAGGTCTTTTGGTAATGGATATGGAATCGGTTATTATCGATGTTAATCCAGCCTTCTGCAGGATGGTTGGCTATGATGCCGATGAGCTGGCAGGAGCTGTTTTGCCATTCGGATTTTTAACGCCACAGGCAATTAAAGAATTCAAGTCTTGTGCAGAAAATGTTTTAAAAGGAAGAGGGTTTTCTGGTTTTGAGTCTGAGTTCAAAAGAAAGGACGGAAGTACATTCCCTGTATCTGTTCACAATCAGATCATTCGCGATAAAGAAGGATTGGTAATTGCTCATTTCTGTACCATTCAAGATATTTCAGATCAGGTCAGACTCATTGAAAGCCAACGCAGGCTCACCGAGAATTCCATCAGAAAAAAAGAGGCGATATTAGAATTGGCTGGCTTGGTAGGCAGTAATTACGAAAATGCTTTAAGACGTATAACTTCGCTTACTGCGGAGGTGCTTGGGGTGGATCGGGTAAGTTATTGGGTGCTCAACAAAGATTGGTCTAGCATGAAATGCAAAGACCTTTACGATAAGCGAACCGGAAAACACACAAATCAGACAGTGTTTCTAGCAAAAGACCATCCGGAATATTTCGATTCCTTAAATCATCATAAGACCATTGCAGTGACCAATGCTCGGGAGCATAAATTCACCAAGAGTTTCAGTGAGGTATATTTAGAACCCAATGGCATTACTTCTTGGATGGATGTGTTTATCCAAGGCCATGATGAAGATAATGGCATCATAGTTTTTGAACATGTAGGACCCATGCGTATTTGGGGTAGTGAAGAAGAACATTTTGCGACCTCGGTAGCAAGTTTGGTCTCGCTGATCATTCAAAGCGAACAACGCATGAAGGCCGAAAAGAAGCTTATTGAGCTTAATAATAAACTGTCTCATACTGTAGAAGAACTCAATACACTTAAGACGCAACTCGAAGATCAAAACGTTTATCTGCGAAAGGAGCTAGACATGACCTTTAATTTCGAAGAAATGGTCTACGCAAGTGCTGGTTTTAGCGATGTGCTTACAAACTTGGAGCAAGTGGCCCCAACCACGGCCTCAGTGCTTTTATTGGGTGAAAGTGGTACTGGTAAAGAACTTTTGGCGCGCGCGGTGCACAATTTGAGTAATAGGCGAGAGCAACCTTTTATTAAGGTAAACTGCGGAGCCATTCCAAGAGAGCTCATTGAAAGTGAGCTATTCGGACATAAGAAAGGATCGTTTACAGGAGCCATAGCCGATAAGCTAGGTAAGGTTCAACTTGCAGACGGCGGAACACTGTTTTTAGACGAAATAGGGGAGCTGCCACTAGATATGCAGCCCAAGCTCTTGCGATTCCTCCAAGAAGGAGAGCTCGAAATGATCGGCGACCCTAAGACGACAAAAGTAGATGTTCGAGTCATAGCCGCCACCAACAGAGATCTCAAGGAGGAAGTTGATAAGAAGCGCTTTAGAGAAGATCTGTTCTTCAGGCTCAATGTATTCCCAATACAAGTGCCACCGCTAAGAGAGCGCGTCGATGATATTCCGGTGCTTATACAGCACTTTGTAGATAGGTTCAGTGCCAAATACCACAAAGAGATTCAATTCATTTCTGATTCAGTTATGCGTAAGCTCAAGGATTACGCTTGGCCAGGTAATGTTAGAGAGCTGGAAAACCTTATGGAGCGTGCTGTGATCTTGTCGAATTCAGAGACCTTGCGAATTCCGGAGTTCGAGACTCCAGGAGACAATTTGGACAAAACACGCAGCCTGAACCAGCACAATGGAGGTTTATCTTTAGATGAAGCGCAGCGAGCACATATACTTAAAGCCCTTGAGCAATGCCAATGGAAGATCAATGGCGAACAGGGTGCAGCCAAATTACTCCAATTGAAACCGAGTACCTTGCGCGATCGCATGAAAAAACTCGATATACAACGCCCGGCATAAAGTAACGGAATACCGTTACTCGTTTCTCTTGTTCATTTTTCCCAACGGAATACCGTTACTTGCAGATTAAGGGTTTTTCCTCTTTTTTATTTTTTAAAAGACTGAAAACCAAGATATTATAAAATTCAATCTACTTATTTAAAGTAGTTTGGCACGGCTATGGCATAAGGATATTCAGCATTATGGGTGCGTTAAAACAACATATAAGTTTCGAGCAAGTCGAGTTCAATCATGAACAGGGAATTATGATGATCACCTTTACGGAGCGTCAAGTTTCTGATCATGTTGTGCCCGATGAGTTAGAACAATATGTTCGAGCTATTGAGTTTTTGTGCGATAATAAATACACCCCGTTTTTGATTGATATGACCCGCGCCAAAGGAAATGCTCCAATAGCTATTGCCAAGTATTTTTCAAGTTGTTCTAGACTGAACAAATTGCGCTTGGTAGACGTATTTGTTGCTAAAGAGTTAGGATCGATTTTAACCTTGCGTTCGTTTAAGCGCATTTACGATCCACTCATTCCATATAAGATCTGTAGTTCGTACTTCGAAGCGAGAAAGTTCTGCGATCAGTATGTGGCGAATTATTAAACGAGACTTTTTGTTGCGATGTTTAAGAGGTATGGATTATGAGACAAGAAGATTACAGTGACAGAAGTCTGTTAGAAGTTGGCAATGTGGTAGTTCTGGTGTCTTTGGACGAACAGGGAAGAATTACAAGATGGAACGACTGCGCTACGCGCAAGTTTGGACACAATAGGTCCGAAGCGATCGGAAAGCCACTTGCCAATTTTTTAGAAACGAAAAAGAATTCAACTTCTGAGAAGGAGTTAGTGCAAATGCTGCAAAAGTCTATGGGGGTAGACCATAGCGAGATTAAAGAGTTCACAGGATTGAAAAAAAATGGGTCGCGGTTCCCATTAGAACTCGAACTTCGCGCGCAGCAAACTATCTCCGGGCCCGTTTACACCGTTGTGATGGTAGATATTTCACGTAGACGGGCCTTGGAAGTTGATTTACATAAAAAATCCACCTCCCTGGACCTACTCTTATACCAGTGTAATCACAATTTAAAAGCGCCTTATTTTTTCGCGCAAGGACTGATCAAGCTCATTAAAAAAGAACCTTTAGGGCATGAAGCTTCCAAATTGATCGGCATGTTGGAATCTAGCTTGAATGGCGGAAAGCAATTGTTAGAAGACCTAACCACGATTTCTATATTAACGGAGGCCTATCAGTTAGACGAAACTGTAGATTTTGCCCAAATGTTCGAGGAGTTATCTATTGGTTGCGGCGCTTGTCCCGTTTTTAAAGATTTAAAATTGGAATTCGATTACGACACAGTATATCCATTCAAATCTAATAAGACCTTAATTGAACGCCTGTTGAATGCTGCAGTGCGTTTTGTTAATCGATATACCTATGGAGAAGATATCCGCGATAAGCGACACCTAAAAATTGGAGTTCAAACCACTCCCAAAGGTGCTAGTATAGCCATGACCTTTAATCATTTAATTCATGACCTGGCATTGCAAGAACACGGAGAGGTCTTTAGGCCAAACCAAGGCGAAGATGTCTCTCAGGTCAATATGAGTTATTATTTAATGAATTCAATTCTTGAGCTTTTAAATGGCTCATTAACCATAACAGCAACAGAAACTAATTGCTCTGAAATTCAAATTAGTATTCCTAATCCAAAACCAGACAAACCTTATGAGGAGCATAGAACATATCGTATTGATAGACGACAACAGAACAACCCATTATTTAAGCAAGCATCTGATCAAGTGTTTTGACCCGAGTATTAAAACCACTTGTTTTTCTAACGGTGGTAGTGCTTTGGCCTACTTTAACAGTTTAAGCGAATACAGTAATCCCCAATTTCGCTCCATTCCAAGTTTGGTCATATTAGATCTAAGTATGCCAGATATGAATGGTTGGGAAGTGTTGGAAGAATTTGAGCGCCTGCGCTTGTTTCATATGCATCGGATCGATGTCATCATTCTATCCAATTCAGATTATGACGAAGATATCATGCGTAGTGAGGTGAATCCGTTTTGCAAGGGATACATAGTTAAACCCTTGACAATAGAAAAACTCTCCAATGCTATAACCATTTTACGCAATGGTTTTATGGCTGGTTAAACAGACCTTATTGTAGTTTCTAATGCGGGGTTTTGGAAAGTTAAATTCGCTAAAACTCATTGACATATCCCCGCAGCCCAGCAGGTCGTTTTTGGAAACGTTTTTAAGATTAGTGAACAAAGAAGACCAATACGCTGAAACAAGCCCATCGCAAAGGATGGGCTTATTTTTTCTAAGAGCCCGATTTTCGGTGTTAATTCGTAAAAAGCACTATCTTTGGCCTGTCCTGATTACATCCCCCCTTTCCGCAAAACAGGGCAAACCCAACTGAAAAACCACACCAAAGCGAACAGAGAAACTGTTGGCCGTTAATTGCTGTTACAGCGCTAGCAATTAGTTTGTTATGCCAAAGGGGCAAAAAGAAAAGACCAAACAAATTCCTACGACTTATTTTCTTAGTAAGTCGCAAGAGAAGTATTTCAATACTGCTGGGTCAGCTCTGCTAGTACTAGAGTTAAAAACGGGTGCGATCTTAGCTGCAAACAAAGCTTTTGAGATTCTTAGCGGCCATAAAGTTGCTGCCTTGCTTAAGGAGCAATGGAAACTGCTCGACACCTTTAGAAATAAAAAACACCGCAAACAATTCAGTAGCTCATTGGCGCAACAAACTGGGAATTTCCCAAAGTTGGTATTCTTCACTACTGCCAATGGCGAGCGGCAGGTTGCTGAGTTGAACAAAGGTGAGGCCATTGCGCGTGGCTACGTGCTCATAACCGTAAGAGAAAGGCGATCACTTGAAGATATAATAGATCTCTTTAATAAGGAGCAACACCTTAAAGGGCAGTTTATTCACGGAATGAGCGATGGGATCGTTATTACAGACCCCAAGGGAAAATGTATCGATGTTAATCCTGCTTATTTGGAGATGACGGGAATCGAACGTCATGAAATTATGGGGCAAATGCCGCCTTATCATTGGGCGGGCGAGTTCTTCGAGGAATTAATTAGTCTGAGGGCGCCAGGCAAAGATTCTGCACAGTCCTCATTTGACGCCAATTTTATTAGAAAAGACGGTAGTCGTTTCCCTGTCTCCATAGCTACTTCGGTTTTATACGATTCTAATGGTAATGTTTCTTCTAACGTCAGTGTTGTTAGAGATCGCAGTAAACTTTCTCGTTCCGAAAACTTGTTAGAAAAACAAAAAGAATTCAGTGATCGAGTCATTCAAGGGCTGCAAGAGGGTCTTGCAATTATCGATGTTTCCGGTGAGTTTTTGGAAACTAATTTTGCCTTTTGCGAAATGTTGGGGTTGGAGCGAAGCGAGATTGTAGGTATGAAGCCGCCATATTCGTATTGGCCTCCCGAACATATAGACGAGATCAAAGAAGCCTTTAGTCAATTAAAAACTGGAAAGGACGAACAATTTCAACTCATCTTTATGCGTAAGAATGGGGAGCGTTTCCCAGTTTGGATCTCTGTTACCCACCTGCGCAATGAGAGGGGTGAGGTCACGACGCATATTGGCACCATTTCAGATATAACGGAACGCTATCAGTATGAGAATAAACTAAGATTGGCCAACGAGTTCTCTAGTTCACTGATAAATTCCTTGCACGAAGGGCTCATGGTAATGGATCTGAATTCTAAGATCATAGATGTCAACCCGGCCTTTTGTGAGATGCTTGGTTTTACAGAATCTGAATTACTCGGAATGCAGATGCCATTCGGTTTCTTACCCAAGGATAATAAAGAGGCTTTCAACGCTTGTTTGGATAAGGTCCTTGCCGGTAAGGCCGATGATCAGATGTATTTCGAGTTTCAAAAGAAAGATGGGGTCAAGTTTCCTATTTCTGCACAAAGTGCTGTCATAAGAGACAAAGAAGGCAATATCATAGCACATTACTGCACCATACAAGACATTTCAGATCAGGTTCGACTCATGGAGCAGAAGACCTTGCTAGCAGAACAATCCGATCGCAAGAAACAAGCTATTCTTGAGCTAGCTGGTTTAGTTGGCAGTGATTATATGACAGCTCTGCAACGCATTACCTCCTTGGCTGCTGAGATATTAGAAGTTGAGCGCGTAAGCGTATGGAAGTTGGACGATGACTTTTCGATGATCGTTTGTGAAGATCTATACAAACGCTCTGAAGACGAGCACGAAGAGGGTATGATACTCACAAGAGTTGACCATCCGGAGTATTTCCACTCGCTGTCTCAAAATAAGACCATAGCCGTAAGTGCTGCGCAGACTCATCCAGCCACACGCAGTTTTGCTACCAATTATTTAATACCCAATGGTATCACATCCATGATGGATGTTTTTGTACAAGGTTTAAATAAGGACCACGGGATTCTTTGCTTTGAACATGTGGGAGAAGCTCGCCAGTGGAAATCCGAAGAGGAACAGTTTGCGACTTCCATTGCCAGTCTGGTGTCTTTGATCATCCAAAGTCAGCAGCGCATAAAAGCAGAAAAAGAGTTACAGGCCGTAAACCAAGAATTGTCAGAAGCCTTTAAGGAATTGAACAAACTCAAGAACCAGTTGCAGGACCAGAACGTTTACCTCAGAAACGAGCTCGATATGGTCTTTAATTTTGAGGAGATGGTTTATGGAAGTGCGGCATTCAGTCAGGTCTTGACAGATCTGGAGCAGGTGGCGCCTACCCCTGCCGGAGTTCTACTTTTGGGGGAGTCGGGAACGGGAAAAGAACTTTTAGCTCGTGCAGTCCACAACTTGAGCGATAGACGAAATAATCCTTTGATTAAAGTGAACTGTGCGGCTATACCACAAGAGCTGATAGAAAGCGAGCTCTTCGGACATAAAAAAGGCTCGTTTACGGGGGCCATTGCCGATAAGATTGGTAAAGTAGAGCTTGCCCATGGAGGAAGTTTGTTCTTAGATGAAATTGGGGAATTGCCACTCAGTATGCAGCCAAAACTCTTACGTTTTTTGCAAGAAGGAGAAATTGAGATGATAGGCGACCCTAAAGTCCGAAAAGTAGATGTTAGGGTAATTGCTGCCACCAATAAAGATCTGAAAGAAGAGGTAGCCAAAAAACGATTCAGAGAAGACCTGTTCTTTAGGTTGAACGTGTTCCCAATTCATGTACCCGCTTTGCGCGAACGTCGGGAGGATATCCCTGTTCTAGTAGAGCACTTTGTAGACAAATACAGTAAAAGCTACCGAAAGAATATTCAGTACATCTCAGACACCACCATGCGTAAAATGAAATCCTACGACTGGCCGGGTAATGTTCGTGAACTGGAGAACATTGTTGAACGAGCGGTAATTCTTTGTAATTCTGATACTTTGAGAATTGTGGAATTTGAGACCCCTGGACAAACAGTAGGTGGAGCGCAGCAAAGAACCATTCAGCAGCAAACATTGTCACTAGATGAAGTGCAGCGCGATCATATCATAAAAGTATTGGAGCATTGTCAGTGGGTGATCGATGGTGAAACGGGAGCCGCACATCGTCTGGGGTTGAAACCCAGCACGCTACGAGATCGCATGAAAAAACTAAAAATACAACGCCCCATTTAACCACGGTATTCCGTGGCAACCTTAAGTTGAAAAAATTAGCCCACGGTTATCCGTGGGCATTTTTTTTGCGCATTATTTTTTTTAAAAATTAAAGCCCTAGTAATCAATAACTTATATTTTTTTTGGCACGCCTTGCACTTTTTGGTACGACTATGGCCTTAATGAAGTCATAACTAGGCAACTATGAATCAAGCTGTAGTATTTGAGAAAGCAAAGTTCTGGCGTGACCAAGATATCCTGTTCATCACATTTCACAATAGGGATATCTGTCACTCCATGCCACTTGCCGCTATGGAACGCTACGTTGATACCATACATGCACTCTGCGAAAACAAACCTACCCCGTTTCTAATTGATGTTACGGATGCTTTAGGTAGTTATTCCATTGCTGCAGCCAAGTATTTTGGCAAGTGCAAGAAACTCGAAAAGATTAGAGTAGCAGAAGCATTTGTTGCAAATAGAATCGGGTCCAAATTGACCATACGCTCCTTTAAGCGTATTTACGATTCTAAAACACCTTACGAGATCTGCGATACCACAAAAGAAGCATTGGCGTATTGCAAACAGTTTGTAAAGTGAATTGAAGCAAGACTTTTGACCAATAAAGGATGTAAAGGATTATGGAGTGGGAAATGGACAATGGCAAGAGTATCTTGGAAGTTGGCAATGTGGCAATGATCATATCCCTAAATGACCAAGGAAGAATAGCGCAGTGGAATACTTGTGCCATGCACAAGTTTGGATTTGAGTCTGCCGAGGTCATGGGGAAGCCACTTGCCAATTTTTTAGTATCGAATAGTAAATCAACTTCAGCGCAAGAGTTGGACCACATGCTGCAAGTGTCTATGGGGGTAGACCATAGCGAGACTAAAGAGTTCACAGGATTGAAAAAAAATGGGTCGCGGTTCCCATTAGAACTCGAACTTCGCACACAGCATACTAACTCTGGGCTCGTCTATACCGTTGTTATGATAGATATATCACGTAGGCGAGCCCTAGAAGTTGATCTCATTAATAAGGCTAAGGCCTTAGACTTGTTGTCCTTTCAGTGTTCTCATGATCTCAAGGCTCCGTATTGTTCGGCCCAAGGTTTGTTGCAGCTACTCAGACAAAAAGATCTCAGCTTGGATGCTTCGGATCTGGTAGACCTCTTGGAATCCAGTTTAAACAGTGGCAAACAACTCTTAGAGGATCTGGCCATGATCTCCATCATTGCCAAGGCTTACAGAAATATTGAGCCTATAGATGTAGATCGGATGTTGCACAGTACTGTATCTAAGCTTCAAATGACCGATTATTTTGAAAAGGTCGACCTAGATGTGGAACTTCAATTAGAAGCAACTCTCTATTCTAACGAGCAACTCTTGGGTTCTTTACTTAAGAATATGGTTCGTTATGTCCAGATGTATTCCTGTTCGGACGACGATCAAGAAAATGACCTAATGAAACTCAGCATTAAAACCAATAGCAAAGAGTCAATAATCACACTTGCATTTAATGGAGCTATCTCTAACCCGAAAGATCCCTTCTGTACAGACGGACTTCAAGAATACACATCTGCCAATGAATCAACACCAGGACTTTGCGTCTATTTGATTCGCAATATTGCATCACTTCTTGACGGAAAACTTCAGTTTGAGATGAACCAAGACCAAAGCTCCTATTTGAGCGTGACCATTCCTAATCCAAAACCCAGTAAGTATTTTGAGAAGTGTTAAACATGTCGTACTCATAGACGATAATAAGGTAGACCGCTTTGTGAGTAAAGGCATGCTAAAGTCTTATGATCCGTCTATACTTACTACCTACTTCTGCAACGGAGCAAGTGGTATCAAGTATTTTAAAGAATTAAACAGATACTTTAAACGGGGATATTGCGTGATTCCAGAAGTGGTGATTCTAGATATCAATATGCCAGAAGTTGACGGCTGGCAAGTACTTGCTGCTTTTGAACGCATGGCGGTATTTAAGCAGTTCAATATAGAAGTGATCATGCTTTCCTCTTCTAGTGACCCGCGTGATATTGCCAGAAGTGCTAAAAGTCCCGTTTGTAAGGGCTATATCACTAAACCTCTCAATGTGGGCAAGCTAAGTGAAGCCATGACTAAGATCAAAGGGAACATCATAGACGAAAGAGCCTCTTAAAGTTTTCATCCCCGCATGCCATGTGATCTCGTTTTTTGATTAGTATATAGGATTAGTGAAAATTGGATTTGCATGCGCAGGAGCCCACCTTTTTTAGGTGGGCTTTTTGATTTGTCGTAACTGATCGGTTCAGCAGTTGGTCGTTGTTGTGTGGTTGTGAATCAGAGAAAAGTAATGGAGAAATACACTACTCTGGCTGTCCAACGATCATTTAGGACACCTTTTTTAAGGTCATTGCACTTGGGCCAAAGTATCTTGCCACATAATTTTACTACTTTTAGTTTATCACCAACTAACTATAAATGGACATTAATGCCATTGTCAATTTTTTGCTGATTGCAGGAGTGATTCAGGGTTTTATCTTCAACCTGGTGACTTTGTTGTTTAGAAAGCGCTTTAGCATTGTGGTTTTATACCTCAATCTTGTGGTGCTCTTTATTTCATTGAATAACCTGCAGGCGTGGCTTATTGAGGTTGGATATTCTTCGGACCTCTTCTATATCAAGAATATGCTTGTGCCATGGTATTTCTTTATTCTTCCCATGTTCTATGCCTTTATTATTCACTTCTTAGAAGTAGATAAGACCATTATTGGTTTTGTGAAATTTGCCATAGTGGTGTTTGTGGCGGAGATCTTGCTCAGATCGGCGGTGATCTATCACGTGTATTACAATGTTCCTGGTCAAGACACGGATCTGATTAGCCAGTATACGATGATAGAGGATATTTTTAATCTGGCCTTGAGTATCGCTATTTTTTACAAGGCCATTGAATTGGTTTTCAAACGGGAGAATGTCTATCAGTCCATGTTGAGCTATGACGACCTTAAGTGGTTAAAACTCTTCTTTAAGGTGGGAGGATTGGTGATGGTCTTTTGGGTTTTCGCCAAGATGGCGGATTTTATGTTCGGCATCAAATGGGGATACAGTGTATTGCGCTTAGGGACCTCCGTATTGCTTTATTGGATAGGTTATCAGGGCTTGTATCGGTACAATATTGTACAAGACAGAATTCAGCTTCGCAAACGCATTGCCACCAGCAACAAGTTTATCGGTATAGGAGCCATAGCGACCTCCAATGTAGACGATAAGCATCGGGAAGAATTTAAAAAGGTCCATGACCTTGTAGTCTCGGAAAAGAAGTATTTAGAACCCGAACTCAGTATGAGTTCTCTGGCAGAAACCCTTTCCATTAGTGCAAGTCATCTTTCTAAATTGGTAAATAATCACAGCGGCTTCAGCTTTTCTGATTATATCAACTCTCTGCGAGTGGAACAGGCCAAGAAACTCTTGGCAGATCCAAATTTTAACAACTATACCATGGTTGCCATTGGCTTGGAATGCGGATTCAATTCACGTTCTACCTTTTATGCGGCCTTTAAGAAATTTACAGCGACTACCCCCACGGAATACCTAAAAAAGGCGGTTACTAGCTAGTCCGAAATTATCGTTGGACGTCCTGTTTTGTCTTATAGCCATTATTTGAGAACTCAAGCTCCAAAGGCTGTCTTACTTTAGATCAACTAACAAAAACAAGGTGTAATGAGAAAGTTTTTTTTACTGCTGATCTTAATATTCAGCATCAGCTTTACCTACGGACAAGAACAAGAAAAGCTCAAGACCTATAAAGTGATGGTCAAAAAAATGGACGGAACCCGAGTGCGAGGCTATTTCATCAAGGCAGACAATAATGGCGTTACGGTAGACGTAAGTAAACGTTTTGAAGAAGACGGCTTAGTCGTAATCGCAGCTGAGGATATTGCTAAAATTAAGCTCCGGAGAAAAGCTTCCATAACTCGTGGGGCACTAACCGGCCTTGCAATAGGTACAGCTGTAGGGGGTCTAGCAGGATATGCCGCCGGTGATGATAGCGGTGGATTCGTTAGTTTCTCAAAAGAAGAAAAGGCCGTTATTTTGGGAACCGTCTTTGGTTTCTTTGGAACTGTAATAGGAACTGTAATTGGTACAAGTCGCAAAAAATTCTATATCTACGGTTCCAACGACAACTATAGAAAGGAATTGCCGATATTGCAACAGTACAATCTTTTGCAAGATTAGAACTTCCGCCGCCATTCTCGTAAGAACCACGCTGTTTTCAGCTCTATTGAAATTGTCTATTTTTAAATTATCCTATAATAATCATTGTTTATAATTTTATTAGGCGTACCTTGCCACCATTATTGGCGATGTGCAGTTATGCATCGCAACGTATTGAGGACAAGTATTTAATGTTCCCAAGGATTTTTTGACAAGCCGTATTTCTTCTAGCAGCAAGTTTTCTTCCACTAGTATTTAGTATCCTTTCTTTCTTCCTTTATCATTTATCACTACTCGTATGGTTTACTTTCTATTTCCTTCGGATTTAGACGTTGCCGATAATCAATTAAACGCAATCAGTATGAAATTGATTCAAATTATTAAACAGGTATTTATTACCACAAAAACAAACAAGATGAAAAAAGGAACTGTAAAGTTTTTTAACAACACTAAAGGATTCGGATTTATTTCTCCAGAAGATTCCAATGAAGATTTATTCGTTCATATGAGCGGTCTTATTGATAACATTAGAGAGAACGATAATGTTCAATTTGAAGTTGCTCAAGGCCGACAAGGTATGAATGCGATCAATGTAGAATTGGTGGACTAAGTTCTTTTAGGGTCTTAAAAAATCCTTTAAAACGATATGAAGCTCACCCTAAAAAGGTGAGCTTTTTTTTATTGCTGATGGGTTAATCTTCTTTAGTGGTGATCAGTATCATCTGCTCTTGAGGAGCAATTAAGTATTCTGCCCCATTTTCGGTAACTACGGCCATCTCTTCTACAGAGATGGTTTTTAAGTTTTCTTGATCCAGTTTCCAAGCATGAAAACCGTCAAAGGCAAATGTCATTCCTGCTTGGAGTTCTTTTTGAGCTGCCGGTCTAACCGAAGGGGCCTGAGAGCCTCCTAGATTCGGACCAACATCGTGGGCCACATATCCTACCGGATGGCCTGTGCTCCACATCACATATTCGGAACCGGCCTTTTCCATAAGCACGCGTTGGGCGCGGTCTACCTCAATACCTTTTACGCCAGGTGCCATGGCATTGAGTGCTGCTCTATTTCCTGCTTTAGCACTTTCCCAGTAGTGTTTCATTTGTTCGGGTAGCTCTGTTTCTCCTGGTTTTAGGACATAGGCAAAACGTTGAATATCGCTTACCCAACGGTCGTATACCTTGATCCCAAAATCGATCTGTATCACATCTCCGGGCATGATCACTTTGTCTGTGGCATGCGAGTGTCCGCGGTCTGGTCCGGAATTTACATTCGGATTTTGGTCGGGTGCCCAACCGTCTTTAACACCGTACTCTGCCATCTTCACTTTTAAAAAGGCAGCAATGTCTGCATCCGTAGAAACACCGGGCACCACTTGTTGGTAAGCCTCAATTTGCCAATCTGCAGTAAGCTGTGCCGCCTTGCGCATTATGGCTACTTCTTCCGGTAATTTAATACTGAGCCATTGGTATACCAGTTCTGTAGAAGAACTTAGCTTTTCACTTGTTTGGCCTAAGAGTTTTTCTAGCTCCAAGCGCTGCGTATAGGACAAGCCATCTGCAGTAGAATTGGTTGCCGAGGAGTTTACCGCTATGGCCTGGAAATTTTTACTTTTAATAAAGTCTGCAGCTTCCTTTAAGGCGGAGTTTCCTCGAGCCACTGGAACTACTTCGTCATGGATCTTTAGATCTGCCAAAGCGGTCGATTCTCCTGAAGGAGAATACACTTTTGAATGGAAACCATCGGCATCTAAATAGAACAAGAAAGCCGCCGTGCCTCCGGCATTTTCTCCGCCGATATGATCGGCTATGGGGTCGTTGTTATTTTCTCTGCAGACCACTATCCAACAGTCCACTCCAGCAGCTTGCATAGCTTTAGGTAGCAATGTATTAATACGTGCCTTGCGAATTTCCGGCCAGGGATTCTCTCCCCAATAGGCAACAGGATCAGCAGTGGTAGCTGTGGCTTCCGCTTGAGGTTGTTCGTTGCAACTCCAAAGCAAGAACAGAGAAAATATGGTAAGTGCTAATTTGTTTCGCATGGCCAGTTGGTTTTTCTAAGAAGCCTAAAAATACTACAGAAAACAGCAAAGACCTAATGCTTTGTTGAATAGCGGAGTGTTTATTAATGACAATTCCGAATCGGCATTCTCACTAAGCCAAAATACTCTCATGACCACTGTCTTTTACAAACAGACAGGACGAATTAGTGGCTTGGGTCATTTCTTCTACAAATTCAAAACGCAGATCGGCGTCCATACCAAAGATATTTAGGTCTGCTCGTGGGGCAGCGGGCAAGATAGCTCTGAAATTACCTACAAAGATCTCGGTCAAAGTTTCCGGTAAACGGGCTAGACTTATGAGTTGTTGCATAAAGTTTTCGGCATTCTCGCGCTGGGATTCATCGGCTATAACCATAACCAACCTGATCTTGGCTTGCCAGTTTTTCATTAGTTTGTATGCGATCAGCGTAGAAAGGTCTAGGTTCCCAATATCCCATCCCAGATTCCAGTTGTCTTTTCTACTGCTGAGCCAAACGTTTATAGTGTCTCGCTGGCCTAAGAGCGCCGTTGGATGCTGCTGATAGACCACACAACCTATTTCCAAACGAATACACTCTTTTATCACAGGCCGGAGCTCTGACTCATAATCGTCATGAGCTTGAAGGTTTAAGAACACTATGTTAGGCCTAAAGAAAGCTCCCAACAAGGCCTGGTTACCGTAGTTGACCCCTTTGGCAAATTCTGTAGTGTTAATAATGGTCCAACTAGAGAATACGTCTTTGTCTCTAAAGGATTGAGCCAGCCTTTCTAGCTGTTCTCCCATAGTGCTGCCTTCCGAGCTAGGTTCTATACCTAAGAGTTTTATGGAGCCTTTAGGATGGGCTATGTTGCGCAGGAAGTCAAAATTACCTCGCGCCCCGGTCAGGTCGCGTACCGGAACCATAAGATTGGGTTTCCAAGCACGTTGCTGCATTTTTTTCATGCCCCAAGTGTGCTTTGCTGCCCATTCCGCAAAAGATACAAAGAGGCCGGAACGCACATCTTCAAAGGGTGTTTCTAAATTCTGACGCGACAAATACCAATAGACCGCCAGAACGATACCAATGGTCACCAGGCTGATCGTCGGGTTGATGATAAACATGGCCAATACCGAGGAGATTAGCCCCAGCCAAGGGATCCATCGCCGTACTTTGAATAAGGGTCTGTAACTGATCAGGCCTAAATTTTGCTCAATGATCACCACTATATTGATCATGGCATAGGTCACTAAAAAGAACAGCGTAACCAAGGGTGCCACAGCATTGAGATTGCGCAGCAGCATAGTTGCAAAGATCAAGATACCGGTTACTATCATGGCATTTCTGGGTTGCCCATTAGCGCTTGTTCCTGCTAAGAACTTTGATTTGGGTAGTACTTGATGCTCTCCCATAGCGAACAGTATTCTAGACGAACCTACCAAAGAGGCCAGAGCCGAAGAGAAGGTTGCGCCTAATATTCCGGCTATGATCAAGGGCCCAACATATGCCTTTTCAATTATGATGTTGTAGTTGCTGATCAGTTCTGTTTCTGATGCGGATCTCGCCAACCAAAAAGCCAATAACATATAGATCACAAAACTCACCCCTATAGCCCAAAGGGTGCCTTTTGGTATGCTTGAGCGCGGATCTTTTAGTTCGCCGGACATATTTGCACCAGCCATAATGCCCGTTGCTGCAGGGAAGAAAACCGCAAAGACCAACCAGAAATTACTGCCTTTGAATCCGTTTTCGGGCGATCCTTTAAAGCTTCCCCAGCTCAAGGCTTCACTGGTAGGGATCTGCATAGAACCATCATAAGCGGCCAATACTACCGATACTAAAGAAGCAATAATGATCACCATAATGATGTACTGGATCTTAATGGCCAGATTGGCACTTATATAGGCAATGGTTATTAGGCCTGCAAAGACGCAGACATCCACCAGAAAGGCATTATGCTCCGGAAATATACCCAGCCAACCCTCTCTAAATCCGAAGATATACATAGTAACTGCCAAGCCCTGTGAGATATAGCGCGGTATACCTAAACTGCCGCCAACTTCGAGGCCCAAAGACTGTGAGATAATCGCGTAAGCCCCGCCGGCGCCTATCCTAATATTGGTTGTAATGGCAGACATGGATAGGGCGGTACAGAGGGTGATCAGAAAAGAAATAATAATGACCAACCAAGCTCCTAGAAGCCCCGCGTTTCCGACGACCCAACCCATCCGCAGATACATAATAACCCCTAAAATGGTCAAGAGCGTAGGGGTAAATACACCTCCAAAGGTGCCAAATTTTTTATGTGCGTTGTTGGCTTCTTGCATAGACAACACAAGATAGCAGAATTAGTCAAACGAGACTTAACAAAATTCTAACAACTCAAACTTGCGATTGGCTGCTATTCTTTTAGGTTAAGGTAAAATTTACGATTAATGAAAATGATAAGTGTACAGCGAAACAGTAAATACGAAAACAGATTCCACCCCAATATGGGAAGGCTCCGAACCCGAGTGATCTATATTAAGAAGTGTGTTTTAGGAGTGCCCGTCAAAACCCTTTACAAATATCGTGAGACTTATTACGGTGAGGTCAAAGCATGCGCAGACTGTGTGCTTAGTGCCTAGTGATTACTGCGGATTTTAACGCGAGCTTAACCTCTTAATTTGCTAGTTATGATTATTTTAAGGTGAAAAAAATAGCCATGAAAAAACCTTATATAATAGATAGACCCCTAGCCGATATGCACGGCGATGGAGTTCGCTTTAACGAACAGCTAAAAAAGCGCGCAGCTAAGCACGTTCAAAGTACGCTAAAAGTCAAGTCACAGAAAACCAAATAGAAAGTCCGACCATTGGCCGGACTTAGCTAATTGCAAAAAGGTTAAGGTCTACAGACTGGTGGCAAATCCGTTTAAGACTTCGGTAGCTCGCTCTTGCCCTAAGGTTTTAGACCTGAGCATTCCTGCTTTGAGCAAGGTCTGCGCTAAATTGATCTTACCCGCGTCGTCTAAAAGCGGCAGATCTTTAAGTTGAAAACTCTTGGTCTCGGTAATGAATTCTATTACAGGCATCAGCGCCGCAGGAAGCGTTACTTCTTTATTGTAGAGGGTTATAGACAGTTCTGTATCGCTTATCTGTTCTACAAAGGACATGCTGTTCTCCTCTACCACCAATTGTGTATCCAAGTTCAAATGATGTATGGCTTCTGCTTGCGCTATAGGGTTCAGTGTGCTGACTCGGAACCTATTCAGCGAATGCTGATATAAATGGTTCAGTCCTGATTGTAGCTCCTGAGGTTGCCCAAGTATACCCAATATCCGCTTGTAGACAGCTTCATATTGCTGCGGATTGTTCCAAAAGTCGGGTTGAAATCCGCGGCGCAGGTCTAGGTGTTCTTGGCTGATTTTGTTGATCTTATCGATCATGAAATCTTGCCAGGTGAAGCCCATAAACCCTGTAGTGATATGGATAGAGCGTTTGTTAGACGTCTTAGCTGCATGCATCAAACCTCTTGGTATATAGAGCAGGTCGCCCGGGTTCATGGTAAACTCGTCAATAACGGCTCCGGGTTGGTGTAATTCCTGTTTGAATCCCTGGTCCTTGATGGCTAATTCAATGGGAGATTCATAGATCTTCCAATCTTTAGAACCTTCTATCTGTAAAATGAACACATCATGGGTGTCGTGATGAATGGTAAACCCCTGACTGGAATTTCCTGGGGTGCAATAAATATTGGTCTGAAAGCGCTGGCCAAAATCCGCAGTAAGCGTATTACACAAGGATTTTAAGGTCTCTACCCGATCTTGTAATTGCGAGAGGATCAAGGTGGCGCCTTCTGAGTATTTCTCAATTACCCGATTAAGGTCGATAATATTGGTTCCTTCTAGGGTCAATTGGTTGGCGTCCAGATCAGAATCTTTGTGGGCCATACGCGTATTGGGCAGGGTGAGTTTTTGGCTCGACACTATATGCTCCAAGGTTGCCGCACTTAAAATGTGATTGAATCGCTCTGGGTCGTCGGCCTTAATGTGTAAGTGCCGTTGCTCAAAATAGTCTTGAAAAAACCTCTCCCTGGTGTAGGGAGAGATTAGAAAATCTAATGAATTCTTCATAGAACAATCATTAATCATTATCACAGAATGTGTTCGGATCTTGCTGTGCGCCCAAATCGGCTACACTACCGGTGTCCGTAGTGGTCGTGGTGCAATCGTCGGACTCTCGACAACTAACTGTCAAAGAGCTAATTGCAATTGCACTGACCAGCGCGTACTTCAAGGACTTAGGAAGCCCTCTTTTAACCGCGGCCTGATCTGTTGAAAATGTCAGTTTGTTTTCCATATCATTCATTTTAAAGATTTCTCAAATCTATTCTGATGGACTGCGGCAAAACATACCCGGTAATGGGGATATTGAAAATTTGGATCTTTTCAAGCCTCTTTATAAGCTGACTTTGATGTATAACTACTCAGTTGCGGCATAAAAAAACCCCTGCTGGGCAGGGGCGATAGACTAAACTAATTCCTAATCCATGAATTATGCGTTTAATCTTTTTGGGTTCAAAGTGTTTTTTAGGAGTTGCATAAAGGTAAGTGAGAGTACTACTGCTGTAGACATTCCCATAAGTACGGTTGACAAGAGTATAACGACAACTCCGTTGGTGTAAGTGAGTCCCCAATTAGATAAGACTGCATTGGCAAAGTCGTTATTGATCTCTAGCATGTAAAAGCCCATAAAGGCAGTAAAAATCAGCGTGGCTACAGCTCCGCTCAAGAATCCGATCTGCCATCCATCGGCATAAGAAAAACTTGAACTGTTTTGTTTAAAGACCTGCATGGCCTTTAGGATCCCGGCACCGTAAATTACTCCGTTGAATATACTCAAGGCAGGATATTCGTGCCATCCTAATAATTTCATGATTAAAAAATAGACGATCAAGGAAAGAGCGATCGCGGCTCCGTATTTTAAATATGTTCGTATCATAGCTTTGTATTTTTGTTTAATTATAATACGAAAAAATTAGACAAAAGTCAAGTAATCAGATGTTAAGCTTTGTTAAAACCCCAGTAATAGTGTAATCTCAGCGGTATTTGTAAGACTAATGAAATAGGTACAATTGTTCAATTGGTGATTGTCCAAGGCGATTGTACCATAAATAATGTTAATAAGTAATTGTGTTTCAATAGGCTTTGTTTAAGTATTTTGCCCCATATTTAAACTGTCTAAAAAGCACACAATTTTTGCGAATGGATATAGTTGAAAAAGCGCTCGAATTCGAGCAAAGAAAGCACTCTTTTAAGACTACATCGGACCGTATTCTCGCTGCGCGAGAAGTAAAGGAGCTGATCTTAGGAGTGAACGAAGTTTATAAACAAAATCGCGACGCCAAACTCATGGAACTTATGAAAAGGCTCACCGTGATTAAACAGAAAATAGAGAAAAGGTTAAAGGGTAAACCCCTAGTAGCCTAACAAAAAATCCGCTTCAACAAGCGGATTTTTTTATAGCTCAATTTCTGTGATACCCAAGGCTTGGAATAACTTAGCAAACCCACTGTAGTATTTCTGTTCGAGCTTTATCTGCTTAACGCGCGCCTCTACCAATTTTTGTTCACGACTGTTTACCAAGAAGACCGAACTTTCACCCAGCTCGAACTTACGGATCTCTGCAGCGAGCATTTGGGTATAGGAATCCACCATATTGTCGTTAATATTGATCTGCGTTCGCAATGAGGACAGCTCTTGTTGCAAAGCATTGACCTTGTTGGCAATACTCACCTGGGCTAGTTCTTGCTCAAAGGCGTTGTCTTGGATCTTGAATTTAGCCATCCGCAGCGCTCCACGCTCTTTGCGCAGAAACAAAGGAAAACTCGCATTGATCCCAAATTTGTAATCATTGCTGTTAAAGGTCTCTGTTCTGTCTGGAGTGGTGCTAAGGGCGTTGAATTCCAGATCTATTCGGGGCAACAAATTGTTGGCCTTGAATTGTCGATCTACCTCTAAAGCCTCGCCTTTGTATTGTAATGATAATAGCTTCGGATGATTACTCAGGTCAAAGGCTTCCACATTCATAGGAGAAACTCCCAAGGTCTGCGCCAAGGTCATTTCCAGATCTATCTCCGGGATCACATCCGGGCGAATCTCCATGGGCACGTTATTGGCTATCCACAAATAATTAGACAGCGTCAAGCGTTTGTTGTTCAGCTCAATTCGCGCCTGCTCTAACAACAAGGAACGGTTCTGAACGGGAATATTGGCCTCCACGGTGTCAATAATTGCCTTATCACCCAACAACGCGCTCGCTCTTACACCTCGAAAGCGTTGCTCGGCATTGCCCAAGAATTCCCTTTGCAGTAGCAGCTTCTTGTAGGCCTGTAACCAATCGAAATAGGCTTCACTTGCCTTGTACAAGAGTTCGTTCACCAAAAGGGTCTGCTCTTGCTTGGACTGTTCTACAAAGAACTTGGCCTGTCGCAGCATGGCACGACGCTCATCGATAAGTAGGCCTTGAGCTACGGAAACCGACAGTCCTGCGTTGTAGAGTCCATTCTCGGGTACAGTTCGCTCCGGATTTAGAAAAACGCCCTCGTTCTCTTCAAAACCTGCTTTAAGTTCAATTCCGTACCAGGTCGGGATCTTAAAGGTAGCATTGAGCAGATCGTAATACTCGCTGCCTTTGAATTGCTTCTGATCGTAATCAACTTCGATCTTCGGGTCAAAACCCCCACGAGCTTTGAGCAGCTCTGCCTCGGCATTGCTCAAAACAAGTTCGGCTTGCTTGGCCACCGGATGGTACTCCTTGACATAGCCCAGATATTCTCTGTAGCTGAGCAAAAGCGTATCCGATTGGGCAAATAAACCCACTGAGCAAAAAAGCAGTATGTAAAACAGATGCAGTTTGTACTTCATCGTATTATTTCTTTTTGGTCGCTTTGGTTTTGTCTTCTGCCTGCGGCTGATAGTAATCTGGTGGGAACCCGTTGAGCTGTCGCCAGAGTTCGAACCAAATCGGCACATCGTTCAGTAAGGCCAGGGTAAAGGCTCCAGATCCTACACGCAGCTCCTTAGGCCATTCATGGTCGTTCGGATCTTGTGCTATCAACACCCGGTATTTTCCATTATCACTGATGTAGGTATCTATGGCAACAACAACTCCGCCGTAAGTTCCGTAGGAAACATTAGGCCATCCGCTAAATACTATGGCCGGCCAGCCGTCGAATTGAACACGCACTTGCTCTCCAACGTGGATCAGTGGAATATCGATAGGACTTACATAAGTCTCCACAGCCATACTAAAGCCTGAGGGCATGATCCGAATGATAGGGTCGCCTTCTTTAATGGTCTCGCCTACACCGCCCACGATAGCGCGGTTGATATAGCCGTCCTGAGGAGCTTTGATATAATATAGTCCGGAGCGCACCTCAAAACTCGCATATTGACTTTGCAGTTTAGCTACTTCTGCATCGGTGCTGAATTTGCTAGAGGCTGCCGTGAACTTCTCGCTCTCTGCCTTAGAGAGTTTGTCGGCATACTCGGCTTGAACTCGGTTGAGCTCTATACGAGCGTTGATAAGTTCGTTACGCGAAGCCAATAGTTTATTTTGTTGGGCAACCAATTTAGCCGCCGTCTCCTGAGCTTTTAGCCGTTTATCTTCTAATTCGGTACGAGACTTTAAACCGTCATTGAGCAGGCTTTCCGTACGCTTGAATTGGGCTACCGCAATGCTGTCGTTGATACGGGCAGCGATAAGGTCCACGCTATCACTGGTTACCTTGAACTGAGATTGCTTGATCTTGATCTTGGCTTGTTCTGTTTTTAATCTCAATTCTTGATTGAGTGCCGAGATCTGATTCTCCAGCGCTTTGACCTTGCCTTCATAACTTTCAGAAGAAAGGGCTTTAGCGTCTATCTGACGCCCAGTGCGCGCTAAATACTCCGGGTCAAAGTACTCGTCTTTGATCTCTGTGATATGCAAAATCGTATCACCTTTTTTTACAAAGTCACCTTCTTGCACATACCATTTGGCCACTGTTCCGGGGATAGGTGATTGTATGGTCTGCGGACGAACATCTGGAGCCAATGTAGTCAAATAGCCATTACCTGATACATTTTGGGTCCAGGGCAAAAACATGACCACCAAAAAGATGACTGCAAAGATCTTTAAGAATCGATTGAAATATTTAAAGTGCCGTTTATGAAAAACCAGCCCTGCTGCCTTGTACTTTTCCAGAGAAACTTTCTGGTTGAGTTTTTCTTGAGAGATGTTTAACATAATTTACTTTTTAAATGCACCTTTTTCCATGGTGAGTGTTGTGTCACAAAATTCTCCCCATTCCTCGTCTTGGCTTACTACCACCAAGGTCCACGGATGGGATTTGTCAGTTAAGAATGCACGCAATCTGCGAGCCTCTTCCGCTTTGAAATGATCTAATGGGTCCTTGAGCAACAACAGCTTTGGTGCGTGTACTATGGCTCTGGCCAGTAAGATCTTTTTTCCTATGGTAAAGGGAATCTGGCGGCCTTCAGGATAGAGTACGGTATCTATGCCGTCGTCCAAAGACTTTACAAATTCCATAAGTCCTGCATTTTCTATGGCCCAGTTCACGCGCTCTCGAGTTATGTCCGGATCGCCAAAGGTGATGTTCTCTAGAAAAGTTCCCTCGAAAGGAGATTCTTCTGATAGTGTTTGGCCCACCAAGGCTCTGAATTTGCTCAAATGAATGGCAGAGCGGGCTACAGAGTTGACAAACATTTGTCCGCTTGTTGGAGGCACGATCCCTGATATGACGCGGAGAAGGGTAGTCTTTCCACTACCGTTCTCGCCGGTGATCCAAATGCGGGATCCCGGTTTTAGATCAAGGTTGATATCCTTTAGAATCGGAAGCTTTTTACCAGGTACCTCAAGACCGATCTCTTTGAGTTCAATAGCTAAAGTGTCTGAGTTTAAGAAAGAGGTGTCTCCTTCTTGTGGCTCCAGCTCTTTATCTACTACCTGACCTATCTTTTCCAAAGAGGTTAGCACATCGTAGATGGTTTCTAGTCCCGTAATGAGTTTTTCTACGGAATTGATCACGATAATGATGATGATCTCCGCAGCGACAAACTGCCCAATGTTCATTTCCTGATTCAGTACCAAGATTCCTCCGATAAGCAGTAGTCCTGCCGTTACCAAGACTTTAAATCCAATGAGCTGTATGAATTGGATCACCAATACTTTAAAGTGTTTCTCTCTTGCTCCTAAATATCCGACCACTAAGTTGTCGTTCTTTCTCAGTGCCAAACTGGTCTTTCCAGAGAGTTTAAAGCTCACAACTGTACGCGCCACCTCTTGTATCCAGTGGGCCACCTTATACTTGTTCTTAGACTCTTCCAGACTGCTGCTCATCCCGCGCTTAGCGGTAAAACTGAACAATAAGTACAAGAATAGTAGCAAGAGTATGCCGTAGGCGATAAAGAAAGGGTGGTAAAGCGATAGCAGCAACAGACCAAAAATGATCTGCAGTAAGGCTGCCGGGAAATCTACCAAGATCTTAGATAAGCCTTTTTGTACTGTGAGCGTATCAAAGAAGCGGTTGGCCAACTCTGGCGGATAGTAATTGCGGAGTTCACTGAGTTGGATCTTAGGAAATCGATAGGCGAACTCAAAAGAAGCTCGAGTAAATATCTTCTGCTGAATGTTCTCAATGATGCGGAATTGCATCAGCTGTAAGGCTCCAACAAAAGCGGTTCCTAGGGTTACCAGAATCACCAAAACGATCCAGGAAGAACTGATCTGTGCTCCTTGGATGAGGTTGATGATCGCCTGAATTCCAAGAGGTAATGACAAACTAACGGCTCCCGCAAAGATCGCATAGTAAAATACCTGGATCACGTCCTTGCGATCCAGCTCGAGCATTTCGGTTAGCCTTTTCCAGGGGGTGTATATTATTTTCTGACTCATGCGTCTATTTTTAAGGTTGATAAGACCAATTGTTTAAAGAAGACCGATGGTGGGCTGCTTTTTTTACAATCGGTAATGGAGGTGAAGTGATCCATTAAAAAATGCTGATGCAAGGCTCCATCAACTACCGTACTGGCCAAACTAGCCGGGTGTTGGTACTCCGGGCAAGCTTCGAGTATCATATCTCGAACCCGATGGATCAGTCGCTTGTATATGGCGAAGTAGCCTTCTTTGTTCTCGTCGTCCACTTCTTTGGTGAGATAACTTTTACTGAACTCATTGACCACGATCTGTCCGAGTTTAACCTCGTCGATATGGGAAAAGCTTGCATCGATCTGAACAGGGCGAGTAATAACCTCTAGGGCTTGTTTCAGTTTTTCTTGCGGATCGGTCATGCTGTAAGTTTCCATAACCAATTTGTACTCCAGCCATCCCCAATACCAATTGGTCAGATAGAGCAGAAGTTTGTGCTTGTTCTCAAAGTAGCGGTAAATGGAACTTTCATTGGATCCGATGCGTTGCCCCAGCTTTTTAAAGGTCAGGGCCTCAAATCCGATCTCGTCTATGAGAAGAATACTGTGCTCAATGATCCTAAGGCCTAAATCTGATGACTCTGGGTCTTTCAGATAGATCTTGGGATGCACGGTAATGGTCAGGTTTGAAAATAGTCTCTCCATATCTGCAATAATTCGTCGCAAAAATAATAGTAATACTATCATTAATCAATAGTTTAACTTTTAATTAAGAAATAGAAACTATTAAGAATGGCAGAATTCTTTAGTTTTGAAGCACAAAATAAAGTGATGATCAAAGACATAATCCATAAGAGAAGATCCGTGTATCCCGCTATGTACAGCGATGCGCCAATTGCTAAAGAAACTATAGAGGAATTGCTATTGGCGGCACATCAGGCGCCTACACACCGCAAAACCCAACCTTGGCGATTCAAGGTTTTTCATTCAGAGCAGCAACGAGCAGCCCTCGGTGATTTTTTGGGGAAGAAGTACAGAGACACCATAGGGAATTACTCGGAATTCAAGGAGGCTAAAATCAGAAACAAACCTACACAAGCGGCTTGTGTGATCGCCATCTGCGTGCAAGAAGATCCAGAAAAGCGGGTGCCTTATTGGGAAGAATTGGCGGCTACCGCTATGGCTGTACAGAACATGTGGTTGCTATGTACTGAGCTAAGTCTAGGATGTTATTGGTCATCTCCGGCACTGATGCAGTACCTGGATGAATTTGTCTCTATGGAAAGCGGAGAACGCTGCATAGGGTTCTTTTATCTTGGACACTTAAAAGACGAGCTGCCTGCCTCTTGGGAAAGAAAGCCCTTGGCAGATCACGTGAGCTGGTTCTAAAAGAAGCCGTCGAAATACTTGGCAGCATAATAAATGTAAAAGCCGAGGTAGATAAAGCAAACTACTAATTTCATAAAAGTAGAGGCTAAAAAACCTAAAAAGGACCCAAAAGCCGCCTTAAAGGCCTGGTTAGATTCGGTCTGATTAAAGGCTATCTCACCAATAAGCGCACCTACAAAAGGGCCTATCAAGACACCAAAAGGGATTGGTGCGATCAAGCCAACAATAAGACCAATGGTAGTGCCTATGGCACCGGCACGACTACCTCCAAAGCGTTTGGTACCCACAGCGGGAATGACATAATCCAACACGACAATTACAATGGCTATAAATAAGGTTATGCCTAAAAACCAGTAGTTGACAGGTACGGCAGAACTTAAGAACAAGACTAAAAGTCCTAACCAAGAGATAGGTGGGCCTGGCAAAACTGGGAGTACGCTGCCAATAATTCCCCCGAAGCATAAAAGCAACCCAAGGATCAATAAAAAGATATCTAGCATACCCATTGGACGTAGGTCGGTCTGACTTGTTACAATCTTTTTTAACTAAAAAATTAGTTTAAACTAAATATTTAGTTATATTTGAATTCAGAAATTGATCTTAGATGAAACAACTCACCAAAGCAGAAGAAGATATAATGCAACTTCTCTGGGAACTCCAAGAAGCCAATGTTGCCTCGCTTTTAGAAGAGCTTCCAGATCCTAAACCGGCCTATAATACCGTTTCTACCATAGTTAGAATTTTAGAGAACAAAGGTTTTGTGGACTACAGAAAAGAAGGGCGCGGACACGTTTATTTTCCCAAGGTGAGCAAGGAGGCCTACAGCAAACACAGTCTCAAGAAATTGCGCGACGGCTACTTTCAGGGCTCCTTTAAGAGTATGGTCTCTTTCTTTATGAAGAACAATGACATGACCTTGGATGAACTGGAATCTGTGATGAAAGAGATTCAAAAAGAGCAATAATATGGCACATTACATAATACAAACCTTGGTATTTCAGCTACTCTTTTTGGGGGTCTACGACCTTTTCCTAAAAAAGGAGACCTTTTTCAATTGGAACCGTTGGTATCTCATAGGTACGGCAGCTTTAAGTTTGGTATTGCCGTTTGTGCAGATCGCGGCCATCGGCAGACAGATCAGCCCTGAGTTGAGGGTGCAATTACCAACTGTCTTTATTGGGGGTGAGGGATTCGTACCTACTGTTCCCAACCCGGAGGAGTTCGTTTTTCCGTGGATGGCACTTTGGCAAATAGGAGCAGTATTGGCCGGGATTTGGTTTGCCAGCAAGCTCTTTAAGATTTTCCGCCTGAGTCGCAGCGGTCAACGCACAAGACTTAAAGATTTTATGTTGGTGATCTTACCGGATACCAAAACAGCCTTCTCCTTTTGGCGAACCGTGTTTTTAGGTGCAGACTTGGCTCCCAAGCAAAGAGAGATCATTTTACAGCACGAACAAGTCCATGTAAAGCAGCGTCATACCTTTGATCAGCTCTTCTTTGAATTGCTGCGGATTTTGTTTTGGTTCAATCCGCTGGTCTATATGTATCAAAACCGGATGAGCAGCTTACAGGAATACATCGCCGACGCTAAGGTGGCAGCTATACAGGGCAAAGGGCCTTATTACCAGGAGCTGCTGGCACAGGTTTTTCAAAGTCAGAACATATCATTTGTCAATACATTTTTCAATCATTCATTAATCAAAAAACGAATAACTATGTTACAACGATCCAGATCGAGCAGACTGAAACTGCTTAAATACACAGTATTATTGCCACTTATTGCACTTATGGTCTTTTATACCTCCTGCAGCCAAGAATCAGAGGCATCCAAAACCGAGGTGGCAAAAACAACAGCAGACACCGAGGTGATGACCAAGATTATCGAACTCTCAGAAGCCTTAAAGGCTAAAGGCGAATTGAGCCCCGAAGAACGTAATGCGCTTAACTTTTTTGCCAATCCAACCACAGAAGGAGACCAGATCTATTGGTCTTTACAGCAGCATTTGATCGACCCTAGCACCGTCACAGACTCTAAGGAGTTGCACTTCGACCAATCTCAAGCCATTGCCTTTGCACTCTTAGATGAAGTACCGGTGTATCCGGGCTGCGAAGGTTTAGATTTGGAGGCTGCAAAAAATTGTTTCCAATCTAAATTGTCTCAGTTTATAGCTGCAGAGTTCGATACTGAGTCGCTAAAAGACCAGGGCTTCAGTGGTAAGCAACGCATACAGGCCAGGTTTGTTATCAATACCCAGGGTCAGGTAGCCGATATTGAAGTTCGCGCGCCCTCAGAAGCACTAAAGGAGGTAACCCTAAAGGTGCTGCAAGCCATTCCGCAGTTGCGTCCCGGTAAAAAGGGAGGCAAAACAGTTGCGGTTAATTACTCCTTACCTATTATTTTTGATATCGGTGAATAAATCAATTTGCGTCATATTACTGCTGTGCTTTATCAAAGCCGGGGCTCAGACTTCGGCTTTGGCCGTTGGAGATAGTTTGGTCCAGACCGGGGCCTACTCCGAAGCCATTGAGGTGTACAATCAACTCCCGGTATCCCCTCAGGTTTACGAGCGGATCGCTGCTGCCAACGAGGCCTTGGGCCGAAATGCCGAAGCCTTAGCTGCTTATCGTTCTGCTTTGGAGTTGAATGCCGATGATTTTCGGCTTGGATACCGCTACGGAATCCTCTTATCTAAGAGCAACTATTACAAAAAAGCAGACAGTTTGTTCAGCGGCCTGCATTTAATGCAGCCTACGAACGCCTCTGTTTTATATCAACGAGGCTATGCCCGTGAACAACTCAAAGACAGTACGGCGATTATAGATTATCTCAAGGCTTACCGTGCAGATAATAACCAACAAAATGCCTTGTATCGTATTGCCAAACTCTTATTAGAGAAAAGATCATTTGTCGGCGCCAAGGAATATATAGATCTCGGTTTAAAGGCCAATCCCAACAGCACAAGATTCTTACTTCTAGACGGCTTGAGCTATTTTGTCAACAAGTCCTATCACGATGCTATCAAGCGTTTTGAGCGGCTTTTGGAGTTGGGAAAGGACAATGAATCCATTAGAGAGCATTTGGCGAAATCCTATGCCCAAACCTACCAATACGAGCAGGCCTTGGAGCAGTATAAAGTACTTATTAATCAGTACGACGATCGCAACGCCAATTGGCATTTCTCTTTAAGTACTGCTTATCTCGGTCTCAACGAGCCAGAGAAAGCACGCAGACATATAAACATTGCTATAGGACTTTTAGACGTTCCCTTAGACAGTCATTTTCTGGCTTTAGCCATTACCTACAATCGTGAAGGGAATTACCCCGAAGTTATGAAGGCCTTACAAGAGGCGCTTGCAGAGAATCCGAAGAATCAACTGGCCAAGTATCAATTGGCCGTTGCGGCAGACAACCGCTATGCCGATAAGGCACTGGTTTTACCTTATTATGAGGCTTATTCGAAACAATTTCCCAAAGGCCGCTTTATCGATACAGTACTTTACCGGATCTCAGATATAAAAGAGCAATTATTTATGGAAAAGGATTGAGTTCAGTTTATATACTGCAGCAGCATCAATTTTCATAGAAATACTGGGCGTAATACTCGTTGTATCCCAATTTCCATTCTTTGGCCGCTTTGGTGTATAGTTTGGTGAGCTGTGGTTTTCTATCACTCAATACCTTCGCATCCTCGAGTGCAATATTACTGTTGTCTAAAAAGTAATCGTATAGATTCTCTATAGGCTCAAAATTGGGTTCTTGAAAATCCGCCTTGGTAAAATCCTTGTATTCCTCACTGGCTAGGAAGATCAGGTTGCGGTTCTTGGGCTCCCCTGGAGTGGCCAGTATCTCAACCTTTAAGCCTGATGCTTCTAGGGTTTTAAGAACTGCGCGCGCAGCACGGCCTTTTTCGCCCTCAATGAATCCGTAGAAATTGATCATGATCATACCTTCTGGTTTCATGATCTTTTTAGTATCGGCAAAGCCCTCTATGGTCAACAAATGTTCTGGCACAGCTTCGCTTAAAAAGCAATCGTAAATTACAATATCGTATTTCTTAGCTGTTGTTTTTACAAAGTGTCTCGCATCGTCAATCACCACATTGGTCGCGGGATCCATGTTGAAATACTCAAAGGAAACATCAACAATGCGCTGATCTATCTCCACCACATCAGTCTCAAAACCTAAACGATCCAATTGCTTTACCAAGGTGCCTCCACCTAAGCCTAACAATAAAACTTCAGAACCTTCGGGATAAATAGAAGCCGCTGTCGGAAAGTAATTGGCCCAACTCCAAATGCTGTATTGCAGATCGTCTGCAACACCCACATAGGTTTGCAAGGTGTTGTTGACTATTAAGCCTCTTCCCATTCGAGCATCTGCCGTTATCCCATAAGATGGATGATCCACTACTTTTACTTGCCCGAGTATGCCTTCGGATTGATACAGCACCTGATACTCATCATTGAATTGCTGTTTTGGGGTTAAACTCAGAAAAGAACAAACCCCTAAAAGAACAAGAGGAACAATTACTTGTTTGTCTTTGGATTTTATAAGAGATATACACGGCAGTAGCGCTAGCAGTAAACCCGTTATAACCGCAGGATAGGTGAGTCCATATTCTGGAATGATATAGAAACCCATTAAGAAGGTCATTAAGATTCCACCCAAGGTTGATATGGCGTATACATTTCCTGCATTATTTCCGGCTGAATCTGCCTGTTCTGTCAATAGATTTATGATAATTGGAGAAACCATTCCCATAAAGATCAAAGGCGGTAACATAAAAATAAGTAGCGAACTTATTGCTCCCATTTCTAGAGAAAGATTTATGGTCGCATCCATTATCAGATCGGCACTAAAAGGCATGACTACCAAGAGTAGCCCAGCAACTATTAAAACTCTATACAGCAGTTTAGAGCTTCCCGCATATTTTTTTGAAAGTCTACCACCAAGAAAATAACCGGCAGTCAAACCGCCCAAAGTGAGGGCAAGTACGGCAGCCCACACGTAAAGTGAGGTGCCAAAGAACGGAGCTAGCAGCTTAGCCCCAATTAATTCACAGGCCATTACAGCACCACCTTCTAAGAAAGAAAGGGTAAAAAGATACTTTTTTCTCGAAATCATTAGTTGAAATAAAAAAGGGCGAGCTGCTGCTCGCCCGTTAAAGAATATATCTTAAAGGTCAATAGGATTAATGGATCGCGATAGTATCGGCGTTTCCGTCAGGATCACCATTTACCGTTCCGCCAGATCTAATATTTCCTAACAATAGAATACCACATACGTGAGGAGATGCCATAGACGTTCCACTCAAAGTAGCATAACCATCTCCTTTGTAGGTAGACAAAACTCCAGATCCCGGAGCACAGTAATCTACCGGAGGGTTACCGTAGTTTGAGAAACTAGACCAGTTATCTCCCTGTGCCATAGAAGAAACAGTGTAGATATTAGGTCCGTTTGCGCTAGCAGGAGAACGAGTTCCGGCGTCGGTTGATTCGTTACCAGCTGCCAATGCAAATGGACAAGCGCTAGAAGCGTTTTGAACCGCATTGTTAAGTGCAGACGAGAATCCACCACCTAAACTCATGTTGGCTGCATCACAGTCAGAGCGTGTACTTACAAAATCAATTCCAGCAACTACGCCGCTAATTGTACCTGATCCTCTGCGGTCTAGTACTTTTACAGGAACAACAGTAGCTCCTGCAGCAACTCCAATAACTCCAATTTCATTATCTATAGCAGCAACAGTTCCAGCTACGTGAGTTCCGTGTCCGCTTCCGTCAAAGGTCAAATCGGCATCTGGTCCGTTAGAGAATGCGTTAAATCCGCGAGCTACATCAACATTGAGGTCTGGGTGACTAGCGTCAATACCAGAGTCAAGGATATAAGCCACTTTTCCGGTGCCATCAACACCACCATTTACGCGAGTAATACCCCAAGGAGTTTGTTGTGGAGAGGTTCCTCCACCACCACCTCCACCACCTGGAGGGCCACCCATTTTCACGGTGATGATCTGATCTTGCTCAATGTAAGCTACACGGCTGTCTTTTCTTAGTAGTTCCAATTCGTCATTGGAAAGCTCTAGAGCCACCCCTTTAATAGCATTAACAAAGGTCTGATCGATAACTTTTTCGCCCATGTCTTTACTGATGAACAAGGACTTGGCATTTACTTCCATTTTGCGCTTTTCAGCCTCAAAATCCATGGCAGTTATTGGACCGCTTTTGGCATTTGGAAAAGCATTGTCTTTAAATACCACAATGTACTTACCGTCTATTGCAGTTTCTGAAGAATAGGTAATTAGTTTTGCTTCTTCCAACTTATCGATGGACGCGTCTGGGGAATCAACTTCAGTATCCCTTTCACAACTGTAGATAAACACCGAAACAGCGGCTACTAACAGCAAGGAATAAAAATTGAATTTTTTCATGGTTAGTGTTTGTTTTAGTTAATATTTTCTTAAAGTAAATAATTCCCTCGAAGTGGCAAAGAATTGTTAGTAATTCTGTTAAATTTTCAACAGTTTTACGGTTAATCCGCAGTTAGGCCTAAAAATTGTTTAAATGATCTTTGTTATTCTTATTCAAAATTCATTGAGGATGGCAAGACAGAACAATTTTTTATTCACAGCCGTTTTGCTATTTTTAGCCCGATGAAAGGGTTATTTCTCAGTGTTTTATTATTGTTTTTGAGCGTGTCTTTGCAGGCTCAAGATTCGATCAATTGGATCAGCATCACTGAGGCAGAGGCCGCGGTTGCCGAAACACCTAAACCTGTCTTTATTGACATTTACACCAATTGGTGTGGCTGGTGCAAACGCATGGATAAAAGCACGTTTCAAGATCCTGCTTTTGTTAAATACATTAACGAGAACTACTACGCAGTAAAGCTCAACGGAGAAGAACGCGATTCTATCACCTATCGCGGATACACCTTTAAATATGTCGCGCGGGGCAGACGTGGTTATCACGAGCTCCCAGCTGCTTTTATGCAACGCAAACTCAGCTACCCGACCTATATAATTCTCAATGATATACTCACGCCCTTGCAGGCTTTTAAAGGGTATAGGACTGCAGAGGAATTTTTACCCATAGTTACCTTTTTGGGAGAAGGATTGTACAAGAACACCAAATGGGAAGACTTTATGGCCAAATGGCAAGCAAAAGATCAATAATCATGAGAAGAGCTTGCTACTTTTTATTGCTGCTGATGGTTTCTTGCCAGTATTTTGAAACAGAGAAAGTAGATGCCGATACCTTGTTCGAGCAGGAAATGGCGACCATCAATTGGGATGAAGTGGACCAATATCCCTTATTCCCCAATTGCGATGAGACTCAAGATAAGGCCACACAACTGCGTTGTTTCCATCGGGAGCTGAGTGGCTCCATTAGCGAGGTTTTACACGATAGTGTTCCCGGGATGGTGCAATCCCTGCGCGATACTGTTTGGATGGACATGCGTATTGATACCAGCGGCGTATTTAGTATCAAAAATGTAAAAATGGATTCCATTACGGAGGTACAACTGCCCCGTTTGGAATCTTGGCTCAAATCGGCCTTGGTCAATATGCAGCCTGTCTCACCAGCCACAAAAAAAGGGGTGCCGGTTGCGACGGAGTATACCCTTCCACTGGTGCTGGCTACAAATTGAATTTATATCCCAAACTGAAGTCTACCGGAAATTCACCATTATCGTCTATAGTTAGCCCAACTAAGTCGTTATAGGCCAAGGTCAAGTATCCGTTCCCAAGCTTAACATCGGCACCTAAGCCCAGAAGTATAGGAGCTTGCAAATTGCCTCCTGAAACTTCCATGTCTACAGAATTCTCTGCCTGATCTGTTGAGGTGATCACTGTTTTGGAATAGGTATAGGTAGCCAGACGTGCATTAGCAAATACATCAACTGTTGCAGATTTTACAAATTTGAAGCGATAATTCAAAGACAGTTGAGAAGCTGTGTAGTCAAAATCCTCAACGGCAAAGGTTTGTCGGAACTGAAAAACTATGGCATGTCGCGGAAGCAGTTTGCTGTCTAGAATTTCGAATTCTACACCAACCAAAGGTGCTATAGCGTTTTGCGGGTTGGAAGTGTATCGGTTATTGGTCACTCCACCAAATATGCCCAAACGGGTTTCTAAGGCCACTGTCTCTGAATTGGAGGTGTAATTGGGGTCCACACTTGCGTTGTAATCATTGATAAAGCTGCGCAAGCCGGCTAAGGTCATTCGCAGACGGTCTGTAGACAATCCGTTCCCTGCGGTGAGCTCGTTCAAGGTACTTTTATACTCCTCTTGATATTTGCCATCTACTCGTGTATTGACCAATTCGTAATACTGTCCATCTTTCTTGACAAAGTATCTGTATTGTTTGTCAAAGGTGTTCCAGAGCAGATCAATAGTGCCGCTCACTTCTGTTTTTAGGGCTAAAGATTCTCCGTTGATGGTATAGCTCTGTTGGGCAAATGAAAATGCAGAAATGCCAAAGGCTACAAGAAAGATAAGGGATTTTAAACGTTGCATGCTCAGCGATTTAGGTGAACTAAAAGTACATATTATTTTTTATACTCCCGACCCTTCCAGCGGTATGAACCGCTGGTGGCTCTAAGCAAAATGATAATCAAAGTCCAGGGGTATACTAAATTCGCGACGATTGTTTTAAGCAGTAAGTTTTGGCTGCTATCTAATTTTTGATACGCCAGTAGCCATACATCACAGCATATCTTTATGCTAAAATAGCCGCCTAGGATCCACCAGAATTTAGAGTCAAAGAAAGTGCTCGCCAACAATACAATTATCCATAGGTTAGCCAAAGTAACTACTAACCCCATTCTGTTTGAGTTTTGCAAGCCTACGGCTTGGGATTTTTTTATCCAGCGAATGCGCTGCCAAAAATACTCGGGCCAAGAGCTAGCTCCCGCTACTGTTAAGGTAGCTTCTTTACTGTTCAGATAAAGGATCTCAGCCTTGCTATTGACGGCTTTTTTAAGCATGAACATATCATCGCCACTTGCGATATCTAGGTTTCCATAAAAGCCACCCACAGCAGTGAACCAAGCTTTGCTATAGGCCAAATGTGCACCATTTGCTACCATAGGTCTATCAAAACCTGCTGAACCGCGACCGAGCTGTGTGATCCCTGCGGTTTCTATTTGCTGTAGCCAATTGAGTAGGGTGTTTTCTGAAGCCAAGGCAATTGGGCCCAGTAATAAGTCTGGATTTTGTGCAAGTCCTTTTTGCATCAAATTCCACCAGGAATCTGGAAGTGAAACATCTGCATCCAGTGTGATTATCCATGGATGCTTGGCAGCCTTTACCCCTTGGGTGATGGCATCTTTCTTAGTAGCGACAGATTCTCGGATCACCTTTAAAATTTGGTAGTCTGCCTCTGAGTCTTCTAAAGCAGCACGTATTAAACCAACGGACTCATCTTCGCTACTGTCGTCCATAAATAGCAGTTCGATTGTTCCTGTTGCCGGTAGCCTTTTAATGCTTTCTAAAAGTGGCCCCAACCGCTGCGCCTCATTTCTAAAAGGAATGATAATGGTGGCCTTAAGCTGGTTCACATCCGAAGTAAAATCCAAAGGCTTTAATCTGCTTATCCCACGGTAGGCCCAAATGATCAGCTCGGCATAAAGCAGCAGTACAATGCTCGTTAGCGTTATCATTTTGCAGCTTTTTTATAGGTTGTAATGATCCAGCTACCTATCAGGGCAGGTAGGCCGAAGTTCAAAATCCAGCCCAGCAATACGGCAAAGACCACAGGAACTTGATCTACGCCCACCCGGCCAAAGATCATAACGGCTAGTCCGCTTTTAACTACCACATCCAAAACAAAAAGCATGGGCGTAATACTGCTCAGAAGATAATAAGCAAGGGCAAATGGTAATAAGGTCCAATAGTCAAAGGGAGCTCCAAAACCAATCAACATCCAAAGCAATAAACTGCAAAATACCGCATAGCGGAGCAGGCTGTGAACGGCGGTCCAAATTAAAATGCTATTGGGTAAGGCTCTGGTTTTGCTCCAAAGTGCTTCTAAAGACAAGCCTTGAAACAATAATTGCCTTTTGCGGATCAGCCAGCCAAAGATCAGCAGCAATACAAAAACAAGCCCTAATAAGAGCAAATTGAGTCTTGAGATCGGGAGGTCGAATTTGGTGCTCACCCAAATAAGGGCAGGAGTTCCTAAGAGCAAGGTAATTGCCATTTGTTGCATATTGCCCAAAAAGTTGAGCCAAAGGATACGCTTGCGCTTTGCCGATTCAAAGAACAAGGCCTTGGCTCCGTATTCACCTACTCGTTGTGGTGTAAGCAGAGAAGCTGCCAAAGAAGCATAGGTTTGTTTCCAAGCAAGGGTATAGCTTAACGGACGCGTAGTTGCGGTGAGCAGTTGCCATTTTCTGGCTTCTAATGCCCAATTGAGAAAACTCAATCCAATCCAACAGATCAAAGTCCAAACTGCCAAGTTCTCGGTGATCTGCTGCCACAAGGCGCACAATTGCCCTTGGTTGTCTACATAGAGTTTGTTGTAAAGAAAAATGGCCATCGCCACCAAAATGATCAATTTTAGGGCGACTAACAGATATTGATTAGCTTTGTCTGAGAAGACCATGGCTTGCTAATTTAAACAATCCGCAGGCAGTAGGTTAGCATTCGTGTCAAAATAAGCGATGAGTAAAACAGAACGCATCATATTAGGGATAGACCCCGGAACAACCATTATGGGTTTTGGACTCATTCGCGTAGTTGGTAAGAAGATGGAATTCATGCAATTACACGAACTACAACTGCACAAATATGCAGACCACTACGTAAAGCTCAAGCATATTTTTGAGCGAACCGTACAGCTCATAGAAACCTATCACCCAGACGAGATCGCAATTGAGGCACCATTCTTTGGAAAGAATGTGCAATCTATGCTTAAGTTGGGCAGAGCCCAGGGAGTTGCCATGGCGGCAGGACTTTCCAGACAAGTGCCCATTACGGAGTACTCGCCTAAAAAGATCAAAATGGCCATAACCGGTAACGGAAATGCCAGTAAAGAACAAGTGGCTAAAATGCTGCAAAGTATCTTGAGCATTAAAGAACTGCCAAAGAACTTAGACAGCACAGACGGTTTGGCTGCTGCGGTTTGCCATTTCTATAATGACGGTAAGATTGCGACTGGAAAATCTTACTCGGGCTGGGGCGCTTTTATTAAAGACAATCAGGATAGAATAGGCTAAAGCTTCGTTATGGAAGAGCAGTCCATTTGCAGAAATTGCGGAACCCGGTCACAAGGCGCATATTGCCACAATTGCGGACAGCGCACAGGAATTTATCGCGTTAGTTTTAAGGAGACCTTTGCCGACCTTGCCTCTGGTTTATTTACCCTAGAAGCGCCTATCTGGCGAACTACTTCAGCGCTCTTTAGGACTCCCGGAAAGCTATTCAACGAATATTTAGATGGACAGCGCAAAAAGTACTACAAACCGGTGGCTTACTTTATACTCTGGACTGCCCTGTTCTTGTTGGTGCGATCTGTTCTAAAATTCGATCCGTTTAAAAGCGTGGCAGCAGATACAACACTCAATACAGATGTGAGCTGGTTATACGAGGCCGGAAAGTTCATGTCTGCCAACATCAACAATTTTATGTTCGTCTTTGTTTTCACTTTAGGCGGATTTTTAAAGTTGTTTTTCTACAAAAGATATCGCTTGGCCGAATTTGTCGCAATTAGTTTTTATCTACTCTGCGTGTATACCCTTATAAACACCTTGTTCCAAGTCTATCTCAAGTTAAGCGGAGCAGAGCCGAACTTTTTGCCTGCGCTCTTGTTTGGCCTTTATTTGGCTTTAGCAATTCCGGCTTGGCTCAAAGGGAATATGATGCTGACTTCACTCAAGGCCCTGATCGCCTTTTTCTTGGCCTTTATGTTCTATTTGGCGATTAGCTTTGCCCTGTCTATAGTAATTGTGTTATACCTTTAATAATGGCGGGAATCTACATCCATATACCCTTTTGCAGACAGGCTTGTCATTATTGCGATTTTCACTTTTCCACCACCTTAAAGCATCAACAGGCTATGGTGGATGCCATTTGCCAAGAACTCGTTTTGCGTAAGGCGGAACTTGCTGATGAGATCACTACGCTTTACTTCGGAGGAGGTACGCCCAGTTTACTCAGTGCACAACAATTGCAGCAGATCTTCAACACGCTTAGCCAAAATTACAAGCTTACAAATGACCTCGAGTTTACCTTAGAGGCCAATCCAGACGATATTTCAGATAGCCTTCTTACTGCTTATAAGGCCATTGGAGTAAACCGTTTGAGTTTGGGAATCCAATCTTTTAAAGAAAAGGACCTGCGTTTTATGAATCGGGCCCACAATGAGCAGCAGGCCAGGAAAGCTCTGAATTTGATAAGTGAGCAGTTTGATAATTATTCCATCGACCTTATTTATGGCGTGCCCGAAATGTCTTTAGAAAGCTGGCAGCAAAACCTTGAGACGGCTTTTGAAGCCGGGGTTCCGCATTTGTCTTGTTATGCCTTGACCGTAGAGCCAGATACAGCCCTAGATCGCTTTATTCAAAAAGGAGTTGTTGCTCCGGCAGACGAGGCTTTGGCCAAGGCGCATTACGATCTACTCTTAAGTATGACCCAACAAGCGGGTTATGAGAATTACGAGTTTAGCAACTTTGGTAAACCCGGTTTTCACTCTAAGAACAACACGGCTTATTGGGAAGGAGTCCCTTATTTGGGGATAGGTCCTGGGGCTCACTCTTTGGTGGCTCATACACGCAGTTGGAATGTATCAAATAATGTGCTTTACATCAAAGCGCTTCAAGATAGTAAGCGGCCGCATCAGTCAGAAACTCTAAGCATGAACGATCGCTATAACGAATACATCATGACTGGTTTACGCACGGCCAAGGGCGTATCTCTACCCAAGATCGTTGCGGATTTTGGCCTTGTCTATCGCGAGTATGCAGAATCTTTATTGCCAGAATTACAAGCCAAGCAATGGATCTTTTTAGATGGCGATACCTTACATGTACCTAAGGATGCCAAATTCCTGTCGGATGGTATTGCTGCGGAACTTTTTAAACTTCTTTAAGCTAAGATTGCTTAACTTGACATCATGATCGCAAGACTTCAAATAGGGGAGCGCGAGCTCGCCATTGATCTGGATAAGCCTTTGGATATTTCTATTCCGATGCGCTCCGGAGCCGATAATCCGAATGCTTGGTATGTAGGCCATCCGGAGTTCAAACCAGTAAAACTAGACGATTGGGAAGGGGCTGTACGAGCTGGGGCAGCGGTAAATTTTACCAGCATGCATATTATTCCTCATGCCCACGGAACTCATACAGAATCGCTAGGGCACATCACGGCAGAGCAACATTCGGTGAACCAGAGTTTTCACCGCTACTTCTACTTAGCGCAGGTGGTGAGTGTAAGTCCAGAATCTAAAAATGGTGATGCTTTGATCGGCAGTCATCAGCTGCAAGATCATTTAAAGGAGGTAGAAGCCGTAGTAATAAGAACGCTGCCTAACGATAACGATAAACTCAGCAAACAATATTCGCACTCCAATTGGCCTTATTTGACCAAAGAAGCAGCAGCCATGCTGTGTCGTAAAGGAGTACAACATTTACTTATTGACACCCCTTCTGTAGATCGTGAGGAGGACGAAGGTAAGTTGGCAGCGCATCGCGCTTTTTGGGATATGGATGGCATGCCTAGAGAACATGCGACCATTACCGAATTTATTTTTGTGGAAGATCAGATCCAAGACGGCCAGTATGTGCTGGAGTTGCAATTGCCCAATATAGAGAGCGATGCTGTACCGAGCAGACCTGTCTTGTACCGGATAATAAGTGCGGAATGATTCGAGCGATTCTCTTTTGCCTTATTTTTTTTGGTCTGAACGCCGCGCTTAAGGCCCAAGAAGACTTTGCCAGAGTGGATGCAGTAATTCAGTTATACCCTGCCCAAGCCCAATCCGCAGAACAACTCGCTACTTTCATCAATAGAGACTTTAGCTCAGAGGCCGATAAACTCCGTGCCATTTACGGCTGGATCATCAACAATATTGCCTACGACCCTGCAGAGTATAAGGCCCTAGATTACAGCTTTACCACAGTAGCCGAGCGAAACAAGAAACAGGAGAAGTTCAGAGAGCAGCTTATAACTCGCGTTTTAGAGAAACAAGTCGCGGTCTGCGAAGGTTATTCGTACCTCTTCGAACGGCTGTGTGAATTGACCGGAGTGCAGTCGTATTTGGTGCGCGGTGATTCCAAAGCTTCCTTGGATGATATTGCCCGCTCCTTTGATGTAAATCATATGTGGAACGTCGCATATATTTCGGGCCAGGCGTTTCTCTTTGATCCTACCTGGGGAGCAGGACGGTATACGGACCGGTTCATTAAAGATCCTACCTATCGTTTTTTTAAGACAGATCCGCAGCATTTTAGCTATTCCCATTTTCCGCAGTTGCAAGAAGATCAATTGCTTGAATTTCCTTTAGACCGAGCTGTTTTTGAGCGTATGCCCATCATAGTAGACGAAGCTATTAGCGATTATGCCTTGCTGTCGCCCCAAGAAGGCGTTCTGCAAAGCACTAATAGTTCTGGGAGATGGTTCTTTAGCCTCCCGGTCCCTAAAGGCCTCACTGTGAGTTTGAGTTTTGATGGCGGCGGAATTAAACCGGTAAAAACCACTTGGAACAAAGAAACTGCTACCCTCGATTTCGAAATGGAGATTCCGTTGGGAGCCAAATTTTTAATTGTGCATTTGGACGAGCGCCCGGGTGTTGTTTATTTGATCGATTAGCATGCACATAGAAGATTTTAGAAATTACTGTTTAGCTAAAAAAGGCGTGACCGAATCCTTTCCTTTTGACGAGCATACCTTGGTCTTTAAAGTAATGGGTAAGATGTTTGCCCTATCTGGATTAGAACGCTTACCAGCTCAGGCCAATCTTAAATGTGACCCAGACAGAAGTGTGGAGCTCCGCGCTCAATATGATGGCCTCATACTTCCTGGGTATCACATGAGCAAGTTGCATTGGAACACAGTACTTATAGATTCCGGCTTGCCTCCTAGTTTGATCACGGAGCTGATAGATCATTCTTACGATCTGGTGGTGGCCAAGTTTAGTAAGAAACTCCGTTTAGCGTGGGAATCGCTTTGAGTTTTCGATAAGCGCTAGGCGAGCTGCCTTGATACTTTTTAAACTGACGGTTAAAGTTGGCAATAGAGTTGTATCCGCAGCGCTCTGCAATGGCCGGCATTTCCATTTCTAGATCTTGGATCAGTAGGTTACTAGCAGCTTCACAACGGATCTCATTTAAGAACTGCACATAAGATTTCCCCGTTCGCTTTTTAAAATACTTGCAAAAGGAGGATGGCGTGAGGGCGATCTTGTCTGCCACTTGCTCTATATAGATGGGTTCTCTATAGTGATTCATGGTGTACTCAATGATCTTACTCATTCGGTCAGAGTCTTCTCCGCGGTAATTCTTAGGCTGACCAAGATTGTTTATCGTTTGTATTTTTTGGTTGCCTATAGCTGCTAGTAGAGCAATGAATTGCTGAAAACGCCCTGCAGACTTTGCTCGTGACAGCGCTTCGAATTGGTTGGAGATACTCAGATCAATATCACTTAAATACCAACCGCTACTTTCAGATTTAAAGCTTTTCTGTAAACTACTTATCTCTGGAGTGACTTCGCAAATACTAGTCAGCCAGTCTTCTAGAAAGAATACAGATATGCGCTCAAGGACTTGTCCTTCAATAGGTTCGCATCTAAACAGATGCGGCTGACCTCCGCGCACACAAATTAAACTGTAGGGGGTAAAAGGGACTAAAGTGTTTCCGCAGAAAAGTGTTCCGCTACCATTAATTATAAGACTTAATTGTGTTTCAGGATGTTGATGTAAATGCTTGTAAAACTGTAATTCACGATCGTGCTGTACCGTAATAGAAGCCGTTTCAGACTTAGGAATCGTAAAGGGTAATACTTTAGAACCAATCATTTATTGTCACTATTTAAATAATGATTCATCAAAACTAGACAAAATAGTATTAATAATGGAAAATTTATTCGAAAGCTAAGCAGGCTTTAGGTTGTATTTTTGAGTGTATTAAAACCATTTGAATATGAAAGTAGCATGGCAAGGCGTAATGCCAGCAGTGACCACAAAGTTTACTCAAGAAGACGAGTTGGATCTGCCGTTATTTGCAAAGAACATTCAGGCTCAAGTAGATGCAGGTGTCCACGGAATAGTTCTGGGAGGTACCTTAGGGGAGGCTAGTACGCTCTCTGTGGAGGAGAAAAGAACATTAACTAAGCATACTGCCGAGCTGGTAGCTGGTAAAGTACCGGTGCTTATCAATATTGCGGAGCAAACCACAAAAGGAGCAGTTCTTGCAGCCCAACAGGCTCAAGAAGATGGCGCCAACGCCCTGATGATGTTACCACCAATGCGTTATAAAGCCGGCCCGATAGAAACAGTAGAATATTTTAAAGCAGTAGCCACTAGTACAGACCTTCCCATCATGGTTTACAACAACCCTGTCGATTATACGATAGAAGTGACTTTGCCCATGTTTGAATCTTTGTTGGAGTGCGATAACATACAGGCCGTTAAAGAATCTACGCGCGATATTTCTAACGTAACTAGAATTAAGAATGCCTTTGGTGACCGCCTTAAGATCATGACCGGTGTAGACACTTTAGCTTTAGAGAGTTTACTTATGGGTGCCGACGGGTGGATAGCCGGTCTTGTCTGTGCATTCCCCAGAGAGACCGTGGCTATTTTTGAATTGCAAAAACAAGGTCGAATTGCCGAGGCCTTAGAAATATATCGCTGGTTCTTGCCATTGCTCGAGTTAGATATTAACCCTAAATTAGTTCAAAACATTAAGTTGGCTGAGGTCGCTACCGATTTGGGCTCTGAATATGTGCGTGCGCCGCGCCTTCCATTGGCTGGAGCAGAGCGTGAACATGTATTAAAGGTAATAGCAACCGGTCTTGCTAACAGGCCAGAATTACCAAATTTTTAATCTATGTTAGAAATAAGACCTAGTTGCGAGCATTGCAATAAGCCTCTGGCGGTTGATTCCACTGAGGCTATGATCTGCACTTTTGAGTGCACCTTTTGTAAGGATTGTGTCTCTGGGCCATTGCGCGAAGTATGTCCCAATTGTGGCGGAGGATTTACTCCAAGACCTATACGTCCTAAGGACAAGCTTGCAAAACATCCGCCAAGCGAGAAAGTAGTATTTAAACCAGTTGATCTGGAAGCTCATTATAAAAAACACTTCAGTTCATGATATCAGGAAAGAGTTATATCGCCAGTGAACCTACGGCTAAGGGAACAAAAACCTTTAAAACGTTTGACCCGCAAAAAAATGCAGACAACCCTTGGACTTTTACAGAGGCCACAGAAGCAGAAGTTGACGCCGCAGTTCAGGCGGCAACGCGCGCTTTTGAGTCTTTTCGTTCTAGTAGCGGAAAAGACAGGGCCGCACTGCTCAATGCCATTGCAGATCAGATAATGAATTTGGGCGACGAGCTTATTGAAACCTATTGTGCAGAATCTGGTTTGCCTGCTGGTAGGGCTCAAGGAGAACGCGGGCGTACGGTTTTTCAACTGCGGAGTTTTGCAGACTTGGTTGCTGAGGGCTCTTGGGTGGAAGCCAATATAGATACTGGTGACCCGAGTAGAACTCCGGCACCTAAGCCAGATTTGCGAAAAATGAATATTCCCTTAGGACCTGTAGCCGTCTTTGGGGCGAGTAATTTCCCCTTGGCATATTCCACTGCGGGCGGTGATACGGCGGCCGCTTTGGCTGCAGGCTGTCCTGTGATCGTAAAATCACACCCAATGCACGCGGGTACGGGAGAATTGGTAGCTCAAGCCATCAGTACAGCTGTAGATCAAAGCGGATTCGATCCGGGGATCTTCTCCAATTTGAACTCTAGCGGTATTGAAGTAGGGACACAATTGGTTTCACATCCGGGGATAAAAGCAGTCGGTTTTACAGGCAGTATTAAAGGCGGACGTGCTTTGTTCGATCTTGCCGCTGATAGAGAAGAACCCATACCCGTCTTTGCAGAAATGGGTAGCATAAACCCAGTGGTTGCTTTGCCTTCTGCCCTAGAAGAAGATGCTGCAGGTTGGGCGCAGAAATATGCCAGTTCTATTAATTTGGGTACGGGTCAGTTTTGTACCAATCCGGGATTGATCTTGGGCTTGGATTCTGATGCTTTTAAGAGTTTTGAACATCACCTGCAACAGGCCTTTGAAGAATTGGCTCCGCAATGCATGTTACACCCAAAAATTAAAAAAGCCTTTGACCAAGGTAAAAGCAGCGCAAAAGAACAAGCTGGGACAGCTACTGTAGTGGCCGAGACAGCAGTTACCGAGCCCAACTACGCCAGCCCAATGGTCCTAAAGGTGTCCGGGGCGGAGTTCTTAAATAACAATCAGCTGCATCGAGAAGTCTTTGGTCCTTATTCGCTGCTGGTAAGCTGCAGCTCTAAAGAGGAACTTATAAGTGTCATTAAGAACTTAGAAGGTCAATTAACAGGAACAATTTTAGCCAGCGCTGCGGACTTGTCAATGCAGCAAGATGTGGTAGAAGCGCTTCAGAATCGGGTTGGGCGCTTGATCTTTAATGGAGTTCCAACGGGGGTTGAGGTTTGTCCATCGATGCTGCACGGCGGACCTTATCCGGCATCGACAGATTCCAGATTTTCTGCTGTAGGGATTCATTCCATAAAGCGTTGGGTAAGACCTTTTAGCTTTCAAGACTGGCCGAATGAGCAGCTACCACTCGCCTTACAAAATGAGAACCCACTCGGTATACGCCGTTTGGTAAATAACAAATGGACCCATGAAGCAATTTAGATTTACCCTGCTCGCCGTAGGTTTGATGCTGCTCTTTGTAACGAGTAGTTGCGAAGAATCTCAGAACAATTCCGACCGTTTGGCTGCACTGATATCGGCCCACGAGAATTACGACAGTTACGATCATAAAGCGTACAAACTCGGCTTGTATACGCCAGAGCGTTACGCCAAAGACGCTGTCTTTGCAGACTCTTTGTTGGTAGAACTAAAAACCTTGGATACTATAGGTCTAAGTGATTCTGAGAAGATCTCCAAAGAGCTGCTCACCTTTGTGCTTAAAGATAAAGTAGCTTTCAACACTTATAAGCGTTATTTGAATCCGCTGTTGTCTGATTCTGGCTTTCATCTAAACCTGAATTACCGAGTGCGTCCGTTGAACAACTATGAGCAAGTGATCGATTATTTGAACGTGCTCAATGCAATTCCAGATTATGTGGATCAGCATTTTGCGAACCTGCGGCAAGGAATAGAAGAAGGGCAGGTACAAGCTGCGGTGATCTTTAAAGGCTATGAATCCACCTATGACGATCACATAGTGCTCGATTACAAGGACAGTTACTTTTACTCTCCCTTTGAAAATTTACCTGCGGGACTTACAGATACCCAGCGGGATTCGGTTTTGACTGCTGCGGAGTTAGCTGTGGAGCAAAATGTGATTCCGCAGTTCATCAGAATTAAAAAGTTCTTTGAAGAAGAATACTACCCCAATGCACGAGAGGATATCGGGATTTCCAGTCTGCCTGGTGGTGCAGAATTCTATCAAGATCGGATCAATTTCTATACTACTTCGGAGCAGTATACGGCTCAAGACATACACGACATTGGGCTTAAAGAAGTTGCGCGGATCAAGGCGCGCATGGAGCAGATCATAGCCGATCTAGAGTTCAAAGGTTCCTTTGCAGATTTCTTACAGTTCTTAAGAACAGATCCGCAGTTCTATGCCAAGACACCGCGAGAGCTACTCATGATTGCTCGTGACATGGCCAAACGCGCAGACGAGCAATTGCCTCGCTTTTTTAAGACCTTACCCAGAAAGCCTTATGGAGTTGCCCCTGTGCCTGATGCTATTGCGCCTAAGTATACTGGAGGGCGTTATGTAGGTACTTCAAAGAAAAGTACCAACCCCGGATATTATTGGGTAAACACTTATGACCTGCCAAGCAGAACCTTATATACCTTACCAGCCTTAACGGTGCATGAAGCCGTGCCCGGGCATCATTTGCAGGGAGCGCTTAACAACGAATTGGGCGACAGTATCCCACAGTTTAGAAAGAACCTCTATTTGTCTGCCTATGGCGAGGGATGGGGATTGTATTCAGAATATCTAGCTGCAGAGATGGGCATGTACACTACTCCTTACGAAGAATTTGGGCAGCTCACTTACGAAATGTGGCGCGCCTGTCGTTTGGTGGTCGATACTGGGATTCACGCCTTGGGATGGACTCGTGATGAAGTAGTGGATTTTATGGCGAGCAATACCGCCTTATCTATTCACGAGGTCAATACCGAGACAGATCGTTACATCTCATGGCCAGGGCAGGCCTTGTCTTATAAGATCGGAGAACTCAAGATCCGAGAACTGCGACAAAAAGCAGAAGAAAGTCTAGGATCGGAATTTGATATTCGCGAATTTCACGAGGTCATACTCGGACAAGGAACAGTAACCTTAGATATTTTAGAACAAAGAATCAACGCCTACATTGAGCGCAACAGCAAATAATTACGTTTTTGAGTGCATAGACGGGCACACCTGTGGAAACCCGGTGCGCGTGGTCACTACAGGGCATCCGGAGCTCCAGGGAGCTACAATGGCACAAAAGCGCTTGCACTTTTTAAAAGAGTTCGATTGGATCCGTAAGGGCCTGATGTTCGAACCTCGAGGCCACGATATGATGAGTGGCAGTTTTTTATATCCTCCGGCAGACCCAAAGAATGACTGCGGAGTACTGTTCATAGAAACCTCAGGCTGCCTACCCATGTGCGGCCACGGAACCATTGGTACGGTCACTATAGCCATAGAAAAGCAGCTGATAAAACCCAAAACGCCCGGTGTACTTCGCCTAGAAACACCGGCAGGGCTTGTACGGGTGCAGTACAAACAGCAAGATGGCAAGGTTGAGTGGGTACAAATCCAGAATGTGCCGAGTTTTCTTGCAGCTAGTGGCTTAAGTGTAGACTGTCCGGAATTGGGCGAAATTAAGGTCGATGTTGCCTACGGAGGGAATTTTTATGCTATTGTAGATCCTCAGCAGAACTACAGCGGCTTGCAAGACTTTACGGCCGGGCAAATCATCGCCTTCTCACAAGTGGTGCGTAAAAGACTCAATGAGAAGTATCCGGAGCGTTTTGTGCATCCAGAGGATGCCAATATAAACGGGATCTCACATATGCAATGGACAGGCAAGACCATTCACAGCAGTTCTCATGGTAGAAATGCGGTGTTCTATGGGGATAAGGCGATAGACCGCTCGCCTTGTGGTACAGGTTCTTCAGCGCGTTTAGCTCAATTGCACGCAAAGGGTAAACTGGCCCAAGACCAAGAGTTTATTCACGAGAGCTTTATCGGCTCGACCTTTAATTGTAAAATTGTAGGAACAACCAAAGTGGGGCAGTTTGATGCGATAATTCCGCAGATACGCGGCTGGGCAAAGATCTACGGACAGAATACCATCAGCATTGACCCTACGGATGATCCCTACGCTTATGGATTTCAAGTAATATGAGCAAAGAAGTTCTAGTTATTGGAGGAGGTATTGTGGGGCTGTGTTGTTCCTACTATTTAAGGCAAGAAGGACATCAGGTGCGCGTGATCGATAAGTCCAATATGGATCAAGGAGCCTCTTATGTCAATGCGGGTTATCTTACCCCAAGTCATATCATTCCTCTTGCGGCTCCTGGCGTGATGAAAAAAGGCCTGAAATGGATGTTCAATTCTTCGAGTCCACTTTTTATAAAACCCAGATTGGAAGCCGATTTTATTAAATGGACCTTGGCCTTTAACAGATCTTGTTCGCAGGCAAATGTAGACCGATCGGTTCGCGCAATCCGAGACATTAACCTACTCAGTCGGGAGTTGTTTCCGGAGCTGAAATCCGCAGAAGATTTCAATTTCCAACTGGAACGCAAGGGGCTCATTATGCTTTGTCAGACGCAAAAAATGCTCGATGCCGAATTGGAGGTGGCCGACTTGGCAGCAAAAGAAGGCCTGGAGGTTGCTCCGGTAACCCGGGAAGAGATCTTTGCTATGGAGCCCGATGTAAAGATCGATACTATTGGCGGAGTACATTTTGGTTGTGATGGGCACACCACACCCAACCAGTTGATGGCAGAGTTAAAGAATCGATTGCCGCAATTAGGCGTTGAAATTCAAACTCAAGAAGAGGTGCAACGCCTAGAAACCCAAGGCGATCGAATTGTCAAAGTTGTGACCAATAAAGACACCTATACGCCAGATGAGGTAGTTTTGGCTTCCGGAAGTTGGAGCGCTAAACTGACCAAACAATTAGGTATTAAAATGCTCTTGGAGGCAGGGAAGGGCTATCGTATAAATTCGACCAGAGATCTAGGAATTAAGATGCCTGCTATACTTTGTGAGTCTAAGGTAGCTGTAACTCCTATGGATGGGTTTACGCGTTTTGCTGGAACCATGGAGATAGCGGGAATAAATCATAAGATTCGTCCAGAAAGGGTAGAGGCCATTGCCAAGGCAGCTACGAAATACTATCCTGATGTTGCTTTAACACAGGCTGAGAAAGCTGAGGCTGCCTGCGGATTGCGCCCTGTCTCACCAGATGGAATGGCATATATAGGCCGTTCAGGTAAATGTTCAAACTTGGTCTTGGCTACTGGTCATGCCATGATGGGTTGGAGTATGGGGCCTGCAACAGGGAAACTAGTTTCAGAACTGATCTCTGACAAGAAGACCTCAATGGATCTGTCGCCCTTTAATCCTGATAGGAAGTTTTAAGGATCGTAGCGCATATTGAGCAAGTGTGGCTTGAACCCAGCTTTTTCATAAGCCCTAATCGCTGCGGCGTTAACCGAATAGACATCTAGGCGAATTTCTGCTAAGCCTTGGGCTCTACACCAAGCAATTAAGGCCTCTGTGACCATACCGTTATAGCCGTTGCCACGGTGCTTTTCCGGCACGAACATAAAACCCAAATAACCGTAATGGGTGTGTTTTAGATACTTGCGGTCTTCTAAGATCTTGGCGTAGCCAGAGGCGACTATATCGCCATCTAATTCTGCGACTAAAAGGGTTGAGTTTGGTCCGTCAATTAAAGGTTTGAACTCGTAATAGCTAGTAGTGCTTGGATGAATGGTAGGGTCCATGGGCAACTCCGCAGCGATCAATCCCATTTTAAAAGTTTGCAGAACCTCCATATCCTCATAAGTAGCTTTGCGAATGCGCGGTTTCATCTAACAAGACATATCTGCAACGATCTTCCATTGCCCGTTGATCTTTCTAAATACGACCAAAAACACTCCATTGGCATCGCCCACTTTGCGGGTTAAATGATAACGACCCATAACCGTGTAGGAATCAGTTCCGGCAGGGCTCACATCGTCTATGGTAAATTTAAGCGTCCCTGAATGGTCTGCAGTAGGATAACTCTTTTTATAGCGATCTAAGGTGGCTTGCCAACCTTTTACCAAACCGCCACTGCCGTAAAATTTCAAGGAATCACTCTTCCAATATCCCGCCATAAAGCCCTCTAGGTCGTGGGCAGACCATGCCTTAGATTGATCTTGCATGACTTGTATAATGGCTGCTTTGTCTCTGTCAAAAATTGACTGAGCCAAACTGATACCTGTAATAAAGAAATAAAAACAGCACAAAAACAATCTTCTATTCATAATGGATAGGCTTAAAAATGAAGACTCAATTTACGAAAACTACTAGATTAAAAATCTCTTCGGAGAGACTTTCGTTGTATTAGTAAGGCTGGAACTGCAACCCAGAAAGATAGCATGCTGAGTGCTACAAATAGCCCTAATCTGGTTCCGAAGAATTTTTGAAAAACAGCCCCTGTGTAGCCCAGAAGTGCTGAAATATCTAATTTCAGAAGGATGAGTATTCGAGACAAATCAATAGGATTTAACATTGAGGCTCCAAGCGCAAATTTGTCCAAAGGATAATCGTTGAAATAGACCATAAGTAATAGCAGTATGCCGTCAAAAATCACAGCCAAGAACAGCCAAATAACAATAGCATAGCCAAAGCCTTTGATCTTATTTTCGTTGCAGAGTCCGATGTAAAATGAAATTGCTGTAAAGATGAATGTCAAGAACACTCCAGTAACGAGTAGTAAGCTGAAATCCCAAATCACTGAAGAGCTAAATAGGCCGTAAATGACAAATGGAATTCCAAGGCCAATCAACAGGCTCATAGACAACGAGACTGCCACGCCAAAATACTGACCCAAAAAGATACTAGAACGCTTTATGGGTTGTGCGAGTAGCAATTGGGTAAATTCTTTGGAGTCATAGTAATACATAATTCCAAACACAGTTCCGATTAGGGGTACCAGAACGGTAATCACATTCATTAAAGTGATAACCGCTTTTGACAAATCGTTATTCAGAAAAAGTAAAACTATAGCAAGTAAAAAATAGAACGCCAAATATGCGTAACTCCATCGGCTACGCATCAGATCGAAAAAACTATACTTTATAATTTTAAACATTTTGTTGGTTTAAGACCCAAGCTATTGCTTGCTCGAAATTAGTTGTGTTACTCTCGGTTTTTAGCTGTTCAATGGTACCTTTAAAGTAAATTTTCCCCTCAAGGAGAAATACGATTTGATCGGCCATTTCTTCTACAAAGCTGGTAATGTGGGATGAAAGTAATATGGTTTTTCCAGCCCTCTTTTCTGAAATGAGGAGTTCTTTTAATTTTATCAGGGAGACAGGATCAAGCCCCGATGTTGGTTCATCGAGAATAATCAAAGGACTGTCTGACATAAAAGACAAAGTGAGATTCACCTTTTGACGAGTCCCTCCGGATAGTTGACCGAGCTTTTTATTGAGGTGTGGTTCAAGTTGAAATAATTTAATCAGTTCTGCGTCTCTGTAAATGGGCTCATTTCGCAGATCTTTTATCATGTGCAACATTTCACGCAGCCTGAGGTTATTTGGAAAATTCGCTAGCTGTGGTAAATAGTCAATTTGCTTTCTATAAATAAAGGCCCTAGAGATGGACTTATCGTTTATAATGATCTCTCCAGAATTTGGTTGTACCATCCCCAATATGCTTTTAATCAAGGTTGTCTTTCCAGAACCATTTGGACCCAAAATGGCGGTGATACCACCTTGTTCCAATTGTAAATTTAGATCAAGCAGGACTTGATTTTTTCCGAAACGTTTATTTAAGTTTTGAATTTGAATCATAGGTCAAGCGCTTTTATTAGAGGTTGTTCGTCTATGAGTTCTTCTGGTGTGAAAACCGGCGAAACCTTTTCTGAAAAGTCGATAATATCCACAAATAAACTTCTTAATAGCACTATTGTTTCGGGCGTTTCATTTACTACGTAAGAAAACAATTTAACCGGGCGATATGGGACATCACCTAGCCCATCTCTGTTTAAATCATAACCGTTGTAATTGCTCCAGTAGTTTTGATTAAAACTGTTGTCATTCATATTAGAATTGTACGAAACATCGAAAGAGTTGAATTTGAAGTTATTGAATCTGAAACTGTTGTTGTAGCAAGCCCCTCGTACTTTTACCGCCCAACCATTTTTAATGAAGTTATTGTGGTGATAATCGATTCGTGTTGAGCCTTCTACATTTATTCCGACAGTGTTTTCAACAAATTTATTATAAGTAATGGTGGTGTCATAAATCTCTTTCAATAACAAACCGTAAGCAGCTGTTCCCCAATTCAGATTAAAAGTATTGTGACTAATGGTAATGAATTTAGAGAACATAACGGCAACTCCAGCCCCATTGTTGGTAAAGGTATTGTAATGATATTCGTTATGGTTAGAGAACATAAAATGTAGGCCATATCTTATATTATCATGACTACTGTTTCCTTGTACAACACTTTGTTTCACAAATTCAAAATAAATACCATCTCTTAGATTGAACACCTCGTTGTTAGAAACCAACACTTTGGAGCAGTCCCAAAGATGTATACCGTTTCCTGCCGCGGCCTCATCTTTTTGGGTGCCATAGATCAAATTTCCGGATACTGTGCCATTTTTTGATTTTTCAATCAGCATTCCAAAAGTTACATTTTGCAGTTGGTTGTTCTGTAATTCAAAATCAGAGCTTCTCGATATATAAATGGCAGCAAAGTCTTTGGTGTAGCTTTGACCGGTATTCTGTATAGTTAAGCCCTGCAAGCTTACACTGTCTGCGACGACTTTAAAACCGTATCCTTTTTCTGCAACGTCAATTACAGCCTCTGATTCGCCCATGATACACAAGGGTTTGTCTACGGTAATGTCATATTCTTTGTATGTGCCATTTTTGACTAGAAGAGACTCGTGTGGGCCTGCACCATTTATAGCATTTTGTATGGTTTGATATTCCATACGAGTATTTAGATTAATTATTTGTCCACTAACTTTTAGTGGCCAGCTAATCAAGATGATCATTACGCTTAGGATCCCTAAAAAATGAGCAGCTGTTTTTTTCACTTTACAGGCCTTCTAAAGTAAAACGTTTGGTTACAAGCGTATTCCAGTCCAAAATGGAATCTTGCGGAATATCTAGTGTAGTATATGCGTCGGCCTTAGAAGAAAAACAAGCCAAATGTGCACCCATAGGACTTTGAATCTTGTTGTTTATTACATAATGCCCTTCTGAAGCATTAATCCACTGATTGGGATTGTTGTAGTCCATTACCACAAGGGCTGCGTGAGACTCTCTGGAATCGGCCAGGTCATTGACCATACATTCTATGGCGTCAAAAGTGAAAATTTTCCCCTTCTCAGTTACAAGCTGCGCTGCAAATCTAGGGTCAGCTATATTCATTTTGCAGTAGTGACAGCTATCGATACCATAATCGATGGATCTTACTGAAGGATTACAGGCTAACAAGATTATTCCGCTCAAGAGGATTATGACAGTTTTCATTCAGATAGATTTTTTGTTTTCTCTCTTGCCAAACCAAAAAGCTAAGCCGGCGAGTGCAATTCCCAATGCGAGAAAATATGCCCCCAACTGAGGATAAGAGTGAGCTGTAAAATTTAGAATATCTTTAGATCCGAACAACGGAGGTTGGAAACCCATAACACTGCCATCAGGATTGGTGAATTTCATAATTGCCTTTGGGTCCAAATTATGGCCGTAATCGTATTCCCAGAGATAAAAATCATATACTCCGGCTATGCTCAACAGAACCATTATTGAAAACCAAACCAGATACCATTTATGTCTCCCCCACAACACCAATAGTAATCCAAGTGCGGATGATACTAAGATAACCGCAGGGAAGATTTTGAACTCCGGAATGGCATCTGGGATATACTTCATCCCCACGTAGTGATTCATAATATTGATATTTTTAATATCGTGTGGATTGGCGTCAGAAAAATCATTGATATGAATATACATCCCTAAGGGAGTAGGATACTGAGGGGCTTCTAAGGTGATTTTCCACAAAGGGAATACAAATAGTAGCAGGGGCAGAAGTACTGCCAATAACATGGTGAATCGTGATTTTTTCATAATCTTATTGTAAGACGGAAGCGCTGAAATGACGCTCCCGTCTAATTAAGGATAAGTAATAAGCACTAATCTAAATTTGCTTTGGTCTTACCTATCAGTCTTCTCCTAAGGACCAGGATAAATCAATGTTTGAACTGGCTGGAGAGACTCGCACATAACCTTGCATTTCTTGGTGTAATGCCGAGCAAAAGTCAGTGCAATAGAATGGCCATACACCTGGCTTCTTGGGTTGCCATACAATTGTCTTGGTTTGTCCAGGCATAATTAAGACTTCCGATGTATTAGCACCAATCATTGCAAACCCGTGAGGTACGTCAAAGTCTTGTTCGTGGTTAGTGATGTGAAAATAAACCTTATCACCAACCTTTATTCCTTCGATATTATCAGGAGTAAAGTGGCTGCGAATCATTGACATATAAACATGTACTTCGTTACCGTTTCGTTCTACTCGAGTATCTGCAGGCGACATTACAGCGTAGGGGTGTTTGTTATCCTCCAGCTTGTAAATCTTTTTGGAATTTCCTTTGAGTAATTCAGCGGGACATCCTGCTGCATAATGCGGTTCACCATGAGTCGGAAAGTCAGATAAAAGTTGCATCTTATCTCCGGAAATGTCATATAGCTGTGCAGAGTGTTCCAGTTCTGGTCCAGTTGGCAGATACCGATCTTTGGTGATTTTGTTCATCGCAACAACATACTTTCCAAAGGGTTTTCTAGAATTACCACCAGGAATCATCAAGTGACCTACTGAATAGAAAGTCGGTTTGCGATCAACTACTTCCCATGTACCTAGTTTCCATTTTACTACTTCGGATGAGATAAAGAAGGTGGTGTAAGCATTTCCTTCTGCATCAAACTCGGTATGTAATGGTCCTAGTCCGCCGCTTTTTACACTTCCGCCTAAAATTGCTTCATAATCAAGGATAGGAATCCCGTAAGCGTTTCCGCTGAATTTTTCATTCTCAATTGCCGACATCATCTTGGTAAAAGAGTGCACTGTAACATCCGCAGATAGTTTACCGCTTCCAACAATATATTCACCTGTTGGGTCCACATCACATCCGTGAGGTGATTTCGGAGTAGGTAAAAAATACACTGCTCCAGGCACCTCGGTAGGATCAACCGTTAGGACATCAGTAATTGTGGTCGAAGTTGCCATATGCTTAGTCTCATCATATACATTATGCATATAACTAGTTGGCATTTTTGTTCCACCACCAGCATTGACATATGCCTCTATTTTTTGCCAGTTTAACGCAGCGATAAAATCCTTGTCATTTTGAGAAGCGTTTACCTCCATTAAGGTACTTGCTTCTTCTGTATTGTAGGTAGTAAAGAAGAACCAGCCATGAGAGTTCCCTCTACCAGGGTGAGCCTTGTCGTAATCAAAGCCGGGCATCAACACTTGGAAGGCCAGATTCATGTGTCCTGTTTCTGGGTCAACCTTATAAAAGGTCAAAGCTCCCTTAAAGTTTCCTTTCTTATCCTTGATCGCCATATCTCTTTGCGGAACAGGTACGGCAAAGCGCGTTCCCGCAACGACGTATTCTGTATTCTCTGTTACATATGATGAGCTGTGATTGCCCGCACAGTTAGGTACCTCAATGATCTCTACTGTTTCAAAAGTTGTGAGGTCAATTCGCGCAATCCTCGGAGTATTGTTTCCGTTAACGAAGATCCATCGACCATCTAACTCACCATTTGTTTGAGAAATGTCAGGGTGGTGTAGGTCATCCCAAGGAACAAATCCAAAGGATGTATTTAACATCGGTTTGGTTTCTTCGGTGTAACCATAACCTGATGTGGGGAATTGTGAAAACACTGGTATTTCCTTGAACATGCGTCCTGAAGGCAAACCATAAACGGTTAGGTTTCCACTATATCCGCCAGAGAGGAATGCATAAAAGTCATCTTGCTCACCGGGAGCGACATATACTTTCTCTGCTGCACTAGATGATAACGCTCCATTTTTACTTGAGCTCTGATTGTTGCAAGCTGTTAAGATGATTGCAGCTAAGCAAGTAGCTGCTAATCCTTTAATTAATGATCTCATTGGTTTTGTTTTTAGTGTTAATTCTGTTCTGGGATAATCACTTTATCAACAACATGTACAATGCCGTTACCTGCTGGTACACTTGCCAGAATTTTTGCGCCGCCTACATAGACATCATCACCCTTTACTTCTACGGTGATATTGAGATTGCTGGCCTGACCAAGCTTCTTAAATTTTTTCAGAAATTCTTTTGTGTAATTACCTGGAGTGACGTGATGCTTTAAAATAAAAGCCAATTGGTCTTTATTCTCTGGTTTAAGCAAGTTGTCTAAAGTGCCTTCGGGCAATGCAGCAAAGGCGTCATTGGTAGGAGCAAATACCATCAAAGGACCTGCGTTTACCAAGGCATTCTCCAATTGTGCGGCTTGCACCCCGGCTACGAGCGTAGTGTGGTCTTTGGAGCCGATGGCTATGTCTAGGACAGTAGGTTTGGACTCATCGTCTTCAATAAAAGCTTGTCCTGTGCGGTTCTGGTCTGTCGTTTCTGTTGTTGTCTTGTCATCCTGGGCGTTGCTTTCCGCTGATCTGTTGTTGCAGGCCATCAGTAAAGGAAAGATCCACAAGACGAACAATAAGTTGCGCATTAGTTTCATTGTTGTTGTTTTTTGATGTTTTAGCTATTGAAGTGTTCTGAAATATTCTAGTATGGATCTGGCTTCATCCTCTGTCAAGTTTTGATTTGCCATAGGGGAGCCGTTGTACTCAAGAAGAAGTTGCTTGGCTAATGGGTCATTATTTACCATACCCTCTGGGTCCAGAATCATGTTCATAACCCATTCAGGTGACCGTCTCTTTAAAATGCCATTTGGAGCTGGGCCAATGAATTTACTGCCTATCTTATGACAAGCGGTACACTTGTATTTAAATACCTCTGCACCTTTGGCAACCATGTTTTGATCTATGGTCTCACTGAGGGTAAGTGATTTTATCGGGCCGACTCCTTTATTATTAAGATCTATTGTTTTCTCGGCAGAAATTGCAGAGGTTTGTGGTTGTTGTTTAGGAGTTTCGGTTTTATTGCCTCCAATTTTGATTTGATTGGATTCTTTTTTTTCTTCGGTCTCGCCACATCCAATCAAAAAAGAAGCTAAGAGACATGAAATGAAGACTTTTGAAATTCTCATAGTTGTTGATTTTGATTCAAAAGTAGATTGGCCTAAGTAGTTAAAATATGACAATTGTCATAAAAAAGAATAAAAGGATATTTTTATCTTTTAATGCAAAAAAAGAAGAAGAATATATGTTGTCTAAATCCGCTCAATATGCCGTAAAAGCGCTAATTCATCTGGCTGCCAATAGCGACAAGCAGAACAAAATACTAGCGTCTAATCTGGCAAAGGAGATTGATGTGCCGAAAGCATTTCTATCTAAAATATTGCAGCAGCTTGCACATTCTAATCTGGTTAGTGGAATAAAAGGACCTAACGGAGGTTTTTATCTGAGTCACAAACAAAAGCAAAATTCAGTGTATCGGGTTATTCTCATAGTAGAAGGCAGAGATACCTTTGGAAGCTGCGTACTAGGTCTGCACCAATGTGATTACGAAAATCCCTGCGCTATGCATGATCTTATTGCACCGTCGCAAACCGTTTTAAAAGAAAATTTAAAGCGTATAAGTATTTTACAAGCGGCTCAAGGTGATACTAAGGGTACATTGGATCTTCATTGAGGACTTTTTCTAGATAGTGTAGCAATTGCTCTGCATTGTGCGGGCTAAATACCATGGGTGGTTTTATCTTGACCACGTTGTCGTCCGGGCCGTCTACAGACATTAAAAAACCGTAATACTTCATGCGATTGGCCAGGTATTTGGCCTGTGTTGTAAGGGGTTTTAAGTTGGAGTCGCACAGTTCAAAGCCCAAAAAGAAGCCTTTGCCGCGTACATCAGCAATGATAGGATACTCTTTTTGCAAGGCACGCAGTCCGCTGAGGAGTTGATCGCCGACCTGATGAGCGTTATTCATAAGACCTTCTTGCTCAATAATAGCTAAGACTGCAGATCCAATGGCGGCAGACACCGGGTTTCCACCAAAGGTGTTGAAATATTCCATGCCGTTGTTAAAGGCTGATGCCACCTCCGCAGTACAAACTACCGCAGCTACAGGGTGCCCATTGCCTAATGGTTTGCCTATGGTAACAATATCAGGCACTACATCGTATTGCTGAAATCCCCAGAAGCTGTCTCCTAAGCGACCCATACCCACTTGCACCTCGTCTGCTATACACAATCCACCGGCGGCTCTAACTTCTTTGTAAGCCGCTTGTAAAAAATGAGGAGGTAGTGGTATCTGGCCGCCACAACTAAGTACAGATTCCAAGAGCAGCCCTCCAAGTCTTATTCCTCGACTTTCCATGACCTCAATTTTTCGTCCAAGATCCTCTGCATAGGCTAGGCCTTCGTCGGCTCCGCGGTGATTACCTCTAAAGGTATCAGGAATTGGAAAAACGTGGGTAGTGGCCGGAGGCTCATAACCTCCTTTTCGCGCGAATTTGTAGTGACTCAGATCTACACAGGTTCTGGTGTTGCCGTGGTATCCACTTTCTGATACCAGCATATGTCTAGACCCTGTAACCGCTTCTGTCATTCGAACAGCAAGCTCATTGGCCTCACTGCCCGAATTCACGAAATGCACCACACAGAGCTCCTTAGGAAAGGTCTTTAAGAGGTCTTCTGCAAACTTGATCACGTTCTTATGCAAATAGCGGGTGTTGGTATTCAAGGCTGCCATTTGTTTTTGAGCGGCCTCCACTACCTGCGGATGTTCGTGCCCAACGTGAGCAACATTGTTTACGGTGTCTATGTATTTGCGTCCCCAGGAGTCTACCAAATAAACACCCTGTCCGCGAACTATATGCAAGGGGCTATCATAAGACAAACTCATGCTATAGCCCAATACCTCTTTGCGTTTTTTTAGCAGTTCATCGGATTGGTTCTTTTCATCACCATTCAGTTCGGGATCTTTGAAAAACAGATTCGGATCTGGACAGAGGTCACGCCATATTCCGCGCTGATGTGCATAACAGACCCCAGGAAAATCATCGGTATAATCTAAAAGGTCTAACATAAATTGATAATGCAAATGAGGAGACCAACTGCCATTTTCATGAGCGGCTCCGAGCATGCCCACTAAACCACCTGCGGCTATGGTGTCTCCCACCTTATGTGCCAAGGCAGTCTCTGGGACCAAATGCCCATAAAGGGTGTAGAATTCTAAATCGACGAGCTTGTGTTTAAGAACTACCAAGCCGCCGTATTCTTTATTGCCTTGGTCGTTGACAGCAATCACAACTTCACCTTCATGTAAACTGTGTACAGGGGTATTAGCGGGCAGCCAAAAATCAACACCCAGATGTACGGTTCTACTTTGTGCGCCGTAGTTGCCCACCGTATCGTAGGCAGGATCGGTATAAAGGGGGCGCGGTTCTTGATAGCCTCCGGCAATGATCTTATCTGGATTTTTAGCCTGTAATCTATCGATCTTAAACTCAAACAATTCCAGATCGTTGAATTCTTCTTGAGTACCTATCCACAAACTAGAAACGCTGAGGTCTAGGTGCTGTGCTGCTTTAAAGCTTGTTGTTGGAAATATTTCGTCGAAGCTTCTTTGCTGCTGATTCGCCCAGGTCTTAAAGGCCTGAGTTTGTGGGTGGGCATCATACCCGCAGGCCTTTCTGAAACTGTAATGCGCAAATCTCGGATGGATAGCGCTCCAAAGTTTTAGATTTTCCCATACGGCCTTTTGACTTATTTGTAGGTATTGATTGTCAGGTTCTGCCAAGGCATTTATTTTGCCATGCACTGCACTTAGAACCAAACGCATACCGATCAAGGTGTAGAGGTGTTGCAGTTCCTCTTCTTGCAGTGGGAATACCTCATGCACTCCTTGTAAAAAAGGGTTGAGGGCATCTAAAGGGTCAGGGAATCCACTGATAAGATAAGCACTACACACAGCAATTTCGTTAATGGTCTGCCCGTAGCTCGTATCTCCAAAATCTATCAACCCGTTTATTTGTTGGGTTTTGGTATCGACCAAAATGTTATTGTCGTTCAAGTCGTTGTGAATCCATTGTTTTCTCAGTTTTTGATATGCAGCCTTGTCGGCTTTATATCGATCTAAGAAAAATGCCAACAATTGCCTATCGGCAGCGTTGAAGTTGTGGAGTTCGTCTTGGCACCAGTCGGCCTTATTGAGTTCCCACTTCGGATTCAGACTCCGAGCAGCCGCATGAAAACTCTGCAGCGCTTCCAAAAGCCGGCCACTCGTTTTTCCAAGTTCGTATCGGATTTGTTCCGTATGCGGATTTACGCCGGACCATAACTCTCCTGGAATCCAGCTAATAATGCGTAAGGAGCGTTGGCCGCTGTTAATGCTGATAGTACAATGAGATTCACCTGCTTTAGTTTTTAAAGGAACAGGAACTTTTATTCCGCTGTGCTCTTGGGTGAGATACAAGAGTAGCTCTTGCTCAAATTTGGCCGTATCCTGTGCTGCATTTTCGGGCCCGAGCTTAACGAGAAAGTCTTGCGCATTGCTGGTTTTAAAATGATAATTCTTAGTGTATTCTCCGTAAAGTAATTCTAGGGTTCCATCCAGCCCGAAATGGGCCTTTATTTCCTTAAGGATAGCTGCAGTTGCAGTTTGGGTCATAGCTTTTTATTTTAGCCGAAATAAAGTTACGCAAACTGTAGTTTTTCAACGGGCCGATTTTTCCACTAATCGTACCCAAATTACCACTCGTCGACACTAAACGGGGTATTCGTCGAAACTTAGATGGCAAGATTTGTATTATTTAACACTTTTGCATATCCAAGATACCCCTATGAAAACATTAGAAATCCTATTACTAGAAGATGATCAAATAGAGATCATGAAGCTAGAAAGGGCTTTTAAAAAACTCGACACCCAGCACAAGGTGATCCCCGTAAACAACGGCGAGGACGCTTTGGAGTATTTAAAAGATGCCCACCGACTACCAGACCTCGTTTTTCTTGATCTCAATATGCCGCGATTGAATGGTCTGGAGTTTTTAGCGATCCTAAAAAAGGACGATCGCCTTAAATTCTTGCCGACAGTGGTACTAACTACTTCGAGTAACGAAAAAGACCTTTTTGCCTGCTATGAGATCGGCGTTGCCGGATACGTATTAAAGCCCTTACAATACCAAGACTATGTAAATCGAATAAGCGCTGTATTGGCCTATTGGGAAAATAACGAACTCGTAAAACCTGTTTTGAGTTAAGCCAACACTTATGAAAGGAATTGTATTTACAGAACTTATGGAATTGGTCGAAGAAAAGTTTGGCCTAGAGACCGTAGATTATATCATCGATCAGTCAGATCTACCTTCAGGTGGTGTCTATACCGCCGTTGGCACCTACGATTTTGGAGAGATGCTTCAACTTTTAACGCATCTCAGTGCTAAAACAGGAATAGATGTCGGCACCTTACAGCGTGTTTTTGCCGAGCATTTCTTTCAGGTAATTAAAAGAGAGTACCCTTCTTTTTTACAATTGTATAAAGACCCAATTGAAATGTTGGCGTCTATTGAGAATCACATTCACGTGGAGGTGAGAAAGATCTACCCGGACGCTCAGCTTCCTACATTTGACATCCAAGAACGAAGCGCTAACCACCTTGTTATGGTTTACAGCTCTTCCAGATCGATGTATAATTTTGGTTTAGGATTGATGGAACAAACCTTCAAACACTTCGACAAAGAAGCGACTATAACCATGGATATGCTCAAGGAAGACGGATCTGAGGTTAAATTCGTAATTTCCAGTAATGGATAACAACGAGCATAGACTCCTTCTGAGGAAACTCGAACGGGAGAAAGCCGCCAGGAAACAGGCAGAAAAGATCCTGGAGGACAAAGCCGCTGAGCTCTATCAGCGCACGGAGCAATTGCACGAGGCGAATGAAAAATTGGAGGTGCTTCTGGGCGAAAGAGATTCCCAGCTCCAAGGAATATTCGAAAACATAGTCGATGCCTATGTGGTGATGGACTTAGGTGGGAACATCTTGCGTATGAACGAGGCTGCCAACAAACTCTTTGGCTTTGATCATGAGCTGGAAAAGGTCAATGTTACCTCATTGATCTATCCAGAGGATTATGTCTACGCCATGGAGTCCTTTAAAGCGCTAACAGAAAAAGGATACTTTACCAATTATCAGGCTCGCGTGTTAACCCGCCAGCAAGGTGTCAGATGGGTGCAGATCAATGCCTCGGTAGTATTAGATAATAAAAAGCGACCCATAGCTGCACAGGGTATTGTAAGAGACATAACGGACCAACTCAACAAAGCCAATGCTTTGGCTTTTATTTCTGAAGTTTCTCAATGTATATTAGGAAAAGTTAATCTCATTGAAATAGGTACAGCAATCGCAAAAAGGGTTGCTGACTTTTTGGGCACAAACGATTGTATAGTGTACATTAAGCGTCCGGAGATGAATGCTTTGCAACAAATTTCAGCTGTTGGCGCAAAATTGAATGACTATGGAACTATAGTAAATCCAATAGAAATTCCTCTTGGTAAGGGTATTGTTGGAACGGTTGCAAAATCGGGCATCGGGGAAATTATACCTGATACCACCGCAGATAACAGATATATAGTTGATGATGCGATTAGGCTATCTGAAATTACGGTTCCTATACTATTGAATGGTGAATTAGTTGGAGTTATTGATGCTGAACATCAGTCGAAAAATTATTTTACCGAATTCCAATTGGGAACATTAAATACTGTTTCTAATTTGGTTGCATTGCAATTGAATTCGGCTTTAGATTTTGAAGCACGCAAAAAAAGTGAAATGCGCAATGTAAAATTGTTGCGACAACTTGAAAGGTCTAACAACGAACTCAGTGAATATGCTCATGTAGTATCTCATGACTTGAAGTCTCCATTGCGAAGTATAAATGCACTTACGGCTTGGATACGAGAAGACAACTTCGATACTTTGAACACTAAGTCAAAAGAACATTTTGATCTTTTAGAAAGTACTATAGATAAAATGGAAAAATTAATTTCTAATGTTCTTAAATATGCAGCTATAGATCAAAGCGACGAAGATTTTTCTGTTGTGGACACAGGAGAACTAGTCTGTGATATTGTCAAAACAATATATATTCCGAGTCGCATAGAAGTTCAAATTCCGAAGCGGCTTCCAGTGGTTTTGGCCAGTCGGGTAATGTTGCAACAACTGTTTCAAAACTTGATGGTGAATGCAATTAAATACAACGATAAGGAGAAAGGTTTTGTAAGGATCTGCTCCGAAGATAAAGAAACCTTTTACCAATTCAGTGTGACCGATAATGGACAGGGAATTCCTCCGGAATACCACGAGAAGATATTTAAGATATTTCAATCCCTAAATCCAGACGGTGAATCCAACGGATTAGGACTGGCCTTGGTTAAAAAGGTAGTGGAATTTTACGATGGAGAAGTCTGGTTAGAAAGTACCCCAGGCGAAGGCACGACTTTTTACTTTACCCTAAGCAAGAAAAAATGATATTCGAGAATCCAAATCCCCGCGAGATCGCTCAAGCGATGCAACAAAATGCAGCTCCAGATACATTGTTTGTAGTCATGGTGGCCGAAAACACGCCCTTAGATGTTGCTCAGTTAATGACTGCGCTTAACGAAACAACCTGTCAGTATATTGGTGGGATCTTTCCAAAACTAATCTTTGACGATAAGTTACTAAATCTAGGTGTTATAGTGACTCAGCTCAAGGGGCTACAGAAAATTCACACGGTCCGTGGTTTGGCGGACGTAAGTTATGCCCTTGAAAAGCATCCTGAAGTCTTGGGTAGTGATTATTGTGTATTTGCCTTGGTAGATGGTCTGGCTTCTGGTATCTCCGGATTCCTTTCTGAGCTTTATCGCAGCTATGGAAGTGAAATCCGCTATTTTGGAGGAGGAGCTGGCAGTCTGAGTTTACAACAAGCGCCCTGTATCTTTAGTCGTGAAGGTTTCTTAGAAGATGCCGCTGTTTATTGTTTGCTGAACCAGACCACGCATTTGGGAGTGAAGCACGGTTGGGAAAAGCTGGGGGGTCCTTTTATTGCTACCAAGACCAATGCCAATATAGTCGAAGAGATCAATTGGAAACCTGCCTTTGAGGTTTACAGGGAGCTTGTAGAGGCCGATTCTGGAGCGAGTTTTGACAGTCAAGCATTTTTTGATATTGCCAAAGGATACCCTTTTGGGATGGTACGTGAAGGCTCTGAATGTATTGTTCGCGATCCGATCGCGGTAAATGAGCAAGGCCATTTGATTTGTGTAGGTGAAGTTGCTGAAAACACCTTTTTAAATGTTTTAAAGGGAAAGATTGACCCGCTTATCATAGCAGCTGGACAAGCCGCAGCAGAAGCTGCAGATCAAGCCGGAAAGCCTACCGCGGCTATTATAATTGATTGTATATCGCGAGTACTTTTTTTGGGTGATGACTTTGAGCGCGAAGCAAAAGCAGTTTCTATCGCTTTAAGAAATAAAGAAATTGATCCTACCATTCGTGGTGCGCTTAGTTTAGGAGAAATTTCTTCATTTGGCGAAGGCTTTTTGGAATTTTTTAATAAGACCACTGTAGTGGGACTATTTGAATAGCGATGTCTGGAGGAACTCTACAAACAATTTTTAGTCTTTATGAATTGTCTATGGCAATTGGGAAATCTTTGAATTACCGGGACAATTGCGACCATTTTATGAAAGTGTTTTTAAGCCGCAAGATGCTCAAAGCAGGGTGGATAGTACAGCTACACAATAACAGATTAAGATTGCGATATGCTATACCTGGGCCTTATAGACCCAAGGAAGAAGTTGATATGGATTTTATACACGGTTTATTAAACGAGAATAAACCCGTCTGCGTTTCGGTAAATAAAAGAGTTAAAGATATATGTCCAGTTCCTGTTTCTGGGGGCTTTATAATTGTGTTTCCGATTACAAATGATAGTATTTTATCGGTTCATAGCCCCAGAAATGAGCCTTGGAGTTCAGTAGAGTTAAGGCAGTTGGATCCTATTATCCGTAAATTTGGAGTTTCCCTAAAAGCTTCTGCCGATTACGAAGAACAAAAACTCTTAACAAAAAGATTAGAACGAAATAATAACGATCTTAATGATTATGCTCATATTGTATCTCATGATCTGAAATCACCCTTGCGTAATATTCACAGCTTAGTGCAGTGGATAGAAGAAGACTTAGACAGCGATGAGCCCAAAAAAGCGGCTACCCATATGCCTTACATTTACTCAAGTTTGGAAAAAATGGACAGTTTGATCTCCGGTATTTTGCGATACTCCAATTTGCGAGAATTACAGGAGAGTTTGGTGAAAACAGATCTCAACAAACTCATCGATGAGGTAAAAAGCATGCTGCTAGTACCTTTGGGTGTTCAAATTGTCATTCACGAGATGCCCCAAGTACGTGCAGATCGCTTACGCATGAGTCAAGTCTTTCAGAATTTGATGGATAACGCTTTGACGGCGCTAAAACGCTCTGGAGATTGTCTGGAGGTCGGATATAAAGATCTAGGATCTCATTATGAGTTCTATGTCAAAGACAACGGTCCGGGTATCGCTAAGGCACATCAGGAAAAAGTATTTCAAGTATTCCAAAAGCTCGATGCCGACTCTACTAAAAGTGGTATAGGTCTGGCTATAGTAAGTCGTATCGTAGAAGATCACGGCGGACAGATCAGGTTAGAGAGTCGCGAGGGTGAAGGGGCCGCGTTTTATTTTACCCACCCAAAATAGTACCTTTGATTGCTATGGAGCAGCCTAATCTAGATTACCTTAAAGAGATCTCAGACGGTCAACCGGAAGTGATCGCCCAGTTCGTTGGGATCATTAAAGAGGAATTCCCCGGAGAATTCGAGCAGTATCAGCAGTTAATGAAAGAAAAAGATTGGCAGCACGCGGCTGCAATGGTTCACAAGCTTAAGCATAAAATTAGTATTTTAGGCCTGAAGGAAGGAAGAGCTGTAGCGGTAACACACGAAGATGCCCTAAAAGGAGGTGATTATCAGCACAGTGAAGCTTTTGCTGCCGTATTGAACAAGATAGAAGTATTTTTAAAAGACAAATAATTGCTTATGAAGTGTATTATTATTGATGATGAGGTTACCGCTAGAGCCGTTATTGAACAACTTTGTCAGCAGATAGGTGGTCTTGATGTAGTAGCACAATTTGACAATGCGGTAGCGGCCCTGAAGTATACCAATAAAAGCAAGGTAGATGTAATATTTTTAGACATTCAAATGCCTTCATTTACCGGTTTTGATTTTTTAGACTCTTTAAAAACAGATACACAGGTTGTATTAATTACAAGCAATCCACATTTTGCGCTTGAATCATATAATTATGCGTGTGTTGAAGATTATCTTTTAAAGCCAATAAACTCACAGCGATTCATCAAGACTATCGATAAAATATCGCGAAAGTTAGGTAGGATTAGTATGGAAAATTCTACAGAAGCGATTGAAAAGGATAATGATGTTTTATTTATAAACATTGACCGAAGATTAGTCAAGATTGTGATAGATGAGATTTATCTTATAGAGGCCAACGGTGATTATGTGTTAATAAAAACTTTGAATAAAAACTATTCTGTGCATGTTACAGTCAAGAAATTACTTGAAAAACTTCCGACTAATAAATTTGTTAGAGTTCATCGTGGTTATGTTATAAATATTTCTAAGATTACTGATATTGAAGATAACAGTGTTCTTATTGAGCGCGATGTTATTCCTATATCTAGGTCAAATAGACCAGAATTAATGAGAAAATTAAACTTATTATAGTCACATAAATTTGTCCTATTCTAGGGTGTATATTGATTAAAATAATTTGTGGTTTACTTATTTAATAGAGTTGCTCATCATTGATAAATTGCAAACAGAGTAATGTTTTTATGAAAATGTCCCTAACGATCTCTTTGAAGGTATTGTCTGAGCAATAAACCACAAGAGAATCATATTTGCATACTTATCATTGATTCGAGCATCTCATTTAGCGAACAATTCTCTTTAGTTCGTTAGGACAAATCCCTGTGAGGTATTCTCTTCAAAGCTCGAAACAATTAATTGCCTTTTAATGCCCATTCATCTGTGCAGACTGGTTATTAATCGAAATACCGCGAGTTGAATTATTGCTGAAATCTATCTTTGAGCAATTAACAAAAATTCTGTGCACGTGCCAATCGTTCTAAAAAGCATAGATAATTATGTGCTACTTAAAGGCAGCAGTATACCTTCAAATCAAATAGATGAAATTATTCAGTTCATCACTAAGAAGCAGGAGGTAGTTGGAAATTTAAATATAACAGTTGAAAAGAATTTTTTTAATTGTAATGGCACATTACGGCGATTTGAGCAATGCTTGGAGAATAAAGCCATTGTATCGATAATTTAGTAAACCAAACCTTGGGTTAAAGGTATCATCTTATTTTTGTTTGATTCGTGTTAATGGATTAAGATGCGTTAGTGATTCTATAAGGTGTGCCTAGGTCTATGCGGGGCAATAATAGCGTTAGATAACAACCCAAGGTTTTTACTAAATTATAATATGTCATTTCTTTTGGACTTTTTTGATATTCTAAAATTTAAAAGTCAAGTTTATAGCTTCTAACTATTTAAGGTTCGTAGCTGTAGTACCAGTTTAAGTGTGATTTAAAAGTTCCAAAAGAGTATTCTTAATAAAAACATATTTTATTTCATGCGCAGTACCATTATAATCTATTGCAGAAATCAAGAAGGCTTGATTGATAAAATTCCATTCGGAAGGTTTTTAGATGAAAATTCAAATTACAGTTTTTGTTTTGTCAACGACGGCAGTGATGATGCTACAATAACTATTTTAGACACCATCGAAAGACATTACAAGGAACAAGTAAAGGTGTTATATTCCAAAAAGTGCCTGGGCTACTATCATGCCTTACAATTGGGATTGAGATTTGTCCTTAAAAACAATGAATTTGATTATATAGGATTGCTGAAGACAGAGCTTAGCATCGAGTTGATGGATTTTGGTTTTCTTGAAAAAGAAATAATTAATAGTACAGAATTGGTAAGAGTAAACAATATTTACGATTTTAACGGTTCTCGCAAAAAAGGTGTTCGGGGTATCGTATATAAACTATTAAAGAATCTAGAGCATTCTAATTCATAAAGCAGAAATAAATAAACCCTCTACGTTCTTAAGCGTAGCGGCGATCCTGTGGTTAATATCTTTTCCTAAAATTTGGAGCTAGATCTAAAGGCTAGCCTTCAGATTCCAGGCCGACTACTAAGTATTTACTTAGCCTACAACAACTTTACTTTGGTAGAATCCAATACTGTTCAGCTGCAGTGGGATCAATCTATCAATACCTTTGGATTGGGCGAGATCAGCATCGCTGCCTAATCACAACAGACGTTTTTGTTTTTCAAAGAATGCATCGGCCTGCAACTGCATAAGTTCGCGGGCCTTTTTTCTTTTGTAGTCGTAGACTTCTTGCTCTTCGGCTATATCTTCATAGACACGATTGTTAAGCGCCAGGTCTGTGCTCAATAGTATCTTTCGCTGTTCTTTTTGCTGCGCTGCCCAGGAGGCAATAGCGCCTTCTTGTTCCTCGAGTTTATGATCATAGGGCCCTCTGTGAGAAAGCAATTTTGCGAAGATCGGTGAAGTTTCTACCGCAAGGAATAGTAAGAATATAAAGAATGATGGCAACCACGGAAGCTTCTCTAGAGCATTTACACGAGCCATAAGGCCGTCAAAGCCCTCAATTACCGGTTGGGTCTCAGTGACCTTATTGTCGTATTGAGTTTCTAAGGCAGTGATCTGTGTTTCCAGATCGGCGATTTTAGCTGCATTCGCAGTTCGGAGCTCTGTCAAAGCAGCCAATTCTGCATCGTGTTTTTCGCGCTTTTCCTTGTAAACTGGCCCTTTGCCAACCAGCTCGGTACCGGCTCGCCCTTCTGCTTCTGCTATATAGGTTTCATAAAGAGCATTGACGCTCGTTTCCTTAGTGATAACTTCTTGTTTTAGGGTCTCAATTTGCCCGTTTAGTTCGGCTATCTTGGGCTGATATTGCAAGGCGATCTGATCTTGATTGTCCAAGGTCATTTGATTCTTTTCTTCTAGCAAGACCTGATCTATCTCCTTTTCAAAGATCTTGAGCTCTAAGGGTTTTGCAATGACCACGGCGATGATCACGGCCAGAATGAGTCTGGGCGTAGCCTGAACCAATTCGTCCCAGAAATTTCCACGTTTCTTTATGGTAGACACGATGAATCTATCTAGATTAAAGATGAGCAAGCCCCAAACCAATCCAAAGGCCACGGCAATGCCATAATTGTCAAATACGGTGTAAAGGGCATAGGTTGCTGCAATGGCAGCCATAATTGCGGTAAAGAAGACAGTGGCACCTATTCCTGCATATTTGGTGCGCTCTCCGGGAGCACATTGGTCTAAGATGTCCGTATCTGCTCCGGAGCAGAAAATGAAAAATGATTGTAACATGATTGATGAATTAAAGTGTTCGCCGCAGTAGTGGACTGCATCCGAGAGTATTAGAACGCAATTTGTATGCTTTTGTTACATAATAAAGCATTAAAAAAGCCTCGATAAATCGAGGCTCTCATTCATTTGTGGGTCTATTTTATTGCTTCATCAGCACTTTAGGCGGATTGTTATCTACCTTTTCCACATCGATATAGTTGATCTTATCGGCCTTTACTAAAGCGAGTGCTTTATCTGCGGATATCTTATTGCCGTCCAGATAGAAACTGGCTCCTTGAGCTATAAGATCCTTAATGGCCTCTATAGGCTTTTTTGGTGGCGGTGGAGGCGGAGGAAGCGAAGTATCTGGAGTTTCTACCACTTCAATGATAATGACTTCATCTTCCGGATCGCTGCTGTTTAGTTTGGCTTTGCGCTTTACCTTGGTTTGCACATTTTCTACCTCAATGATTTCTTCAAGCTCTTCTTCAACTTCTTCCACCTCTTCTATTTCAACCAATTTGTATTTAAGGTTTTGTGCATCGCGAACTTCTATTTCTACTTCTTCCACAACCGGAGTTGGTGGAGCTGGTGGTGGTGGCGGCGGTGGAGGAATGATCCCATATTGATAACGCCCCGGATTGGCCTTGTAAAAGTCGGTCTTTTTAAAGGCATCGTTGAGCTTTTGCATAAAGTCCCTATCCACATTTTTAATGCGCAAGTCTAAGGTCGAATTCTCAAAATCGTCCTCGTTCCAATTACGAGTCGCGGCGTTTACTGCATTTTTAAAGTCGCGTAGGCTCGTTTTGGTTCCGTTCACATACACGGTTTTGCCTTGTATGTTGATACGAAGTTCTTCGTTGGTGTCAAAGACCTCGGTTGTCTTGTAATTAAAACCGGTTTCTGCGGTTTCCGTTAGCGGGATCTCCTCTTCTAACAATACTTCTTTAGTGGTGCTAAAGCTGTAGAGCAAGATTGCGAGTAGGGGCAGAAGTAACAGGCTTTTTGCCCATTGGACCCTTTTAGGTGATGAATTCTTCATGAGTGTGAATCGTTTTTTGATAGATGAATAATTAATGGCACTGGCCAAGTCCGGACAGGTCCTCGGGTTCAAATAGGCCAGTAAAGTATTTTGATATTGACTCTTGGGCACGCCTGTATTTAGAACAGCCTCATCTGCCAAGAATTCGTGATTGAGTAAAATGCTGTGTTTTAAAAGGTAGACCAATGGGTTGAACCAAAAGACCACTTGTAGCGCTTCTGCCAGTAACACATCGGCGCTGTGCAATTGCTGCGCATGGGCTTGTTCGTGTAGCAATACTTCCTTGGGAATTGCCCGCTGTGCGAAGCGTTTGCTGTTTACGAAAATGTATTTAAAAAAGGTGTGTGGTTGTACTGGCCTTGCGAGTAATACATAGAACAAAGGTCTTTGTGATTGCTTCGGATGGGCCCAAATACGTCTCAATAATTTGCCGAGATTCCACACAAAACGCACTGCGAATACAGCAAAGCCTAGCCAGTAGATAGTCCAAATAAGGGAGACATAATCTAAAGTAGACCAAAATCCTGTGGCAGTGGAAGTACCTTCTGCAGCCGATATAATTACAGTAGCTGCATCGGCATCCGCAGTGATATATGTTGTAAATGTTACTAAGGGAATCAAGGCCCCAAGGACCAATCCGCCTAGAAGGTACCAACGCTTAAGCTGGTGCATGCTTTCCCGCTCTAAGAGCAGCTTGTAGAAGCCGTAAAGCAAGGCCCAGCAGGCCGCCGATTTTAAAACGTAGAGTTCCATGATCATTTGTTTTTGATCTCGCGATCGATAAGACTTCTTAATGATTCCAATTCTTCTTTGCTGAGGTCAGTTTCCTTGGCAAAGAAAGAGGCAAATTGCGCAGCAGAATTGTCAAAGAAATTCTGGATCATTCCTCGCATCTGTTTAGAGAAATAAGACTCCTTGGCCACTAGCGGATAATATTCTCGGGCACGCCCAATTTGAGTGTACTCTACAAAGCCCTTGTCGCGCATGCGCTTTAAAAGGGTAGCTATAGTGGTTTGTGCAGGTTTTGGGTCCGGATAAGCGGCTATAAGATCGTTCATATAGGCTTTTTCTTGCTCCCAAAGGATCTGCATGAGTTGCTCTTCTGATTTTGATAAGGACATACTTTTTACTTCTTTCTTCTCTACAAATGTAGAACAATAATTTAATTCTACAACTGTAGAAGGAAAAATTTAACAATTTAAAAAGCTATTCCCAGTGTCTCTACCTATTGTATGGAGTTTCGTTTATCCAGTGAAAACCGCGATTAATAAGGCGGAACTGTGAAAGGTCGCGGGCGCGAAAACGGATCATTAAACTGTCTTGCTCTAGCACACCTTGCAGGGTCAATTGTAAAGAATCCACTTGTTTGATCACAAAATTAGGATCACTTAGGGTATCGGAGCGGTTGCGTAAACTCAAGTTTGTTCCACTAGAATCTAAAACAAAACTAAAGCGCTCCAAACTGTCGTTCATTTTTTTGACAAGCGCATATCCCTTTCTGTCGATCACCAAATAACGCCAACGGTCGGAGCGCGTAATAAGCGGAGCAATGGTATCCTGATTCTTAATGAATTCTTCCGCTTCCCAAATGCCGTAGTATTGCGGTTTTGGGCGCTTGTCTCCGTAACTGCGCTCTGATGAATAACCCTGGTAACCCATAATGGCGAACAAGACAAGCATTCCAGCCACTTTGAACCACATCATCACCGCGTGATAGGTTGGGTCTTTTGTGGGTTTGTAATATGAAAGAGCTTCTGTGGGTTTGTTCTTAATGAAAATGTGACTGAACCGCTTCCAATCCGCAGTAAACAAAAACAAGCCAAAAAGCATTAAATGAGCAGAGTACAATTTTACAGGAATGTCGTAAAACATGTTCATCATAAAGACCTGCAGCATCACTCCAAATACTACCAAACCGCCCAAGGATTGCGTTCTTTTTGGAATAAGTAGCAGCCCACCCAATACTTCCATTAGCCCGGTAAAAAGATTGAAGCCTTCGCTTTGGGCCATATAAGTCCAGGCCAGACCCATAGGAGACATATCGCCTACAGGTTGTAAAAGCCTTATGAGCGAGGGCCCTGCAAATTGAGTTTTATAAATCTTGGCAAAGCCATAAGTGAACATAAAGAACACCAAGAAGATCCGCAGCACAACGGTGAGCCAGTAAAAGGCGGCGTTGTAAGATGGGCGTTTTCTGTCTAGTACAGACCATATGACGGTACCAATTAAAGAGAGGCATAGTAATACAAAAAGGCTGGCAAAAGCCATAGAGGTATCGCCGCTTCCGGTAGAGAAGAACTCCAAGCGTCCTTCCATACCCAAAATGTCGCGACCCGCCCAAACCAACAAGGGTTCTAGGATGCGGTTGCCGCCAAACATTAAAACGATATAGCCCCAACAGTAGAGCGCTACAAAGCGGAAGCTCCACTTTTGTAGCCCTGACCAGTTTTCATGGGGTTGGTACGAAAATATCACAGGTTACCTATCTAACTCTTACGCCTCCGGAGCTCAATATAGCTTTAGAGTTGTCTTCTGGTAAAGTAAAGGTGAGCGATTCCCAAGCGGTCCCATCTATACCGGTAAGCTTGTACTCGCCGCGAACTTTGGCAATGCTAAAGGAGAATTCTGCTAATTCATCCGGGTTACTGGCGGTTTGTCTTTTACCAACCATTCCGAACTGATCTACAGTAACTGCCAAACCGCGTCTTGGGCTTTCAAAGCTCAGACTCTCCCAAGCACAGCCTGCGCGGCATTCCATTTTTATTTCTTTACCCTCTTGTGTAATGGTGAGGTTAAAGGTTTTCTTTTGGTCGGCACTACCCATTTGCGCAGAGGCAGTTAGCGCAGTAAACAAACAAAGTATGATTGCAGTTATATGAGATTTTTTGAATTGCATAATTGTCGATTTATGAAGTTTAATTGTTGTTAGCGTAATAATGATAGAACATTGGAATGGTCTCTATACCTTTTAAATAATTCCAGATCCCAAAATGTTCGTTGGGCGAGTGGATGGCATCGCTGTCTAGTCCAAAGCCCATTAGCAAAGTTTTACTTCCGAGCTCTTGTTCAAAAAGGGAAACTATTGGGATGCTCCCTCCGGAACGTTGTGGAATAGGTGTTTTCCCAAAGGTAGATTCATAGGCCTTTTCTGCTGCTTTATAACCGGGGAAGTCGATAGGCGTGACATAACCCTGGCCCCCGTGATGCGGTTTAACTTCTACCCGAACTCCGGCTGGGGCAATAGCCTCGAAATGCTTCTTGAATAGCTCGGTGATCTCTTTCCAATCTTGATTAGGCACCAAACGCATAGATATCTTGGCATATGCTTTACTGGCAATAACGGTCTTTGCGCCCTCGCCAGTATAACCTCCCCAAATGCCGTTCACGTCTAAAGTTGGGCGAATAGAATTGCGTTCGTTGGTGGTATAGCCAGCTTCGCCGTAAACTGCGTCTATGTCTAGCGCATCCTTGTAGGCTTCTAGATCAAAGGGCGCTTCGGCCATTTTTGCTCGCTCGGCTGCGGAGAGTTCTTCTACCTTATCGTAAAAGCCCGGTATGGTGATGTGGTTGTTCTCATCGTGTAAGGAGGCGATCATTTTGGTTAAGATATTGATCGGATTCGCCACGGCTCCTCCGTAAAGCCCAGAGTGCAGGTCGCGGTTGGGACCGGTGACTTCAACCTCCACATAGCTTAGGCCTCTAAGTCCTGTTGTTATTGAAGGAATATCATTGGCTATCATTCCCGTATCGCTGATCAAGATAACGTCGTTGGCCAATTTCTCTTGATTCCGCGTGACAAACCAACCCAAACTTTCACTGCCAACCTCTTCTTCGCCTTCTATCATGAATTTTACATTGCAGGGCAACTGATCGGTCTTGGTCATGTATTCCAAGGCCTTGACATGCATATACATTTGGCCCTTGTCGTCACAAGCCCCGCGCGCAAAGATGGCTCCATCCGGATGCAGCTCGGTCTTTTTAATGACAGGTTCAAAGGGTGGGCTGTCCCAAAGATCAAGGGGGTCCGGTGGTTGTACATCGTAATGTCCGTAAACCAAAACAGTTGGCAAGGTCGGATCGATGATCTTTTCGCCGTAAACTATAGGATAACCGGGAGTCTCACAGATCTCCACCTTATCACAACCAGCTTCTAACAAACGTTGTTTGATCACCTCCGCAGTGGCGATCACATCTTTTTCGTAGGCAGAGTCTGCACTGATCGAAGGTATTTTTAAAAGGTCTATAAGTTCCGATAAGAATCGGTCTTTGTGTTGTTCTATATAGTCTTTGGCACTTTTCATTTGAAATTTTTAAGGCTCACTAAGGTATCAAAAATTGTATTAATTTGGGTGTTTAAGCAGACCCTTAACAATGAGCGATTCTTCTCTTAGCGATTCTGATTTCTTTGAACGTGTATTGCCTTTTTTTGAGCAGATAGGTATTCCGTACCGTTTAGCCCCCTTTGCTTTTAACTCTTTTTTACCCGGAGTGGGTTTGCACAAGGGGCAGTTATGGATAGACCAAAGTGCACTTGTAGCCGTAGGCGATGTCTTGCACGAGGCGGGTCATTACGCGGTCACTGAGGCCAATAAAAGAGCTGCCTTAGGGCAAGAGGTTTTAGAAGATAATCCGGAAATAGGGGGAGAAGAGATGACAGCCATGTTATGGAGCTATGCGGTGGCCTTGCATTTGGCAATCCCCCCAGAGGTGGTGTTTCATAAGCAGGGCTACAAGGGTCAGGCAGATTGGATCTTGCAGCGTTATGCAGCAGCCGATTTTTTTGGATTGCCACTACTGCGATATTTCGGGATGGCACACTTCCCAGAAGAAGGCCCTGAATTCCCTAAAATGAAGCAGTGGTTGCGCCCCTAGAAAAAATTAAATAAGTGCTTTTGGATTTAGCAATTATAATTATATTTGCACCCCTAAGTGATCAAATCACACGGTAATGCGGATGTGATGGAACTGGTAGACATGCTAGACTTAGGATTAAACCAAATAAAAAGTGTTAAATTGCACTTTATGCGGGTGTGGTGGAATTGGTAGACACGTCAGACTTAGGATCTGATGCCGCAAGGTGTGGGGGTTCGAGTCCCTTCACCCGCACAAAAGCCGAAGATTTATCTTCGGCTTTTTTTATTGAAAAAACTAAGCGAAAAAATGGACAGGTACAACATAGGTACAACATTTTGTCTTTTTTTGGATGCTAATAAGAAATGACATCATTTGTGATTTTTAGATATTAATTGCAATGAAAAAGTCTTTTCTTTAGAAAAGTCTAGTGATTTTTATCATTCCACTCAAGGAATTACAGTTTTAAAGTACTTTGCTTTTATCCCAAAAAAAGTATGAATATGGGACAAAATCTTACCTCAGACTTCTGCTTCCTCTAGAGATATGTATTAAAATTAAAAGCATTGGTAAGAAGTTTTTTATCATACAATATTCCCGAAAGTTAAACTCGTAAAATACTTCCATCAAAAGACTACGGCATAAAGCCATCGCTTCTGCCCCTACTCATTTATTCCGTTTCCTTTTGAGCCAAGATTTTATCTTCCGTTTGGTTCACTGCTCAAATATTGTTTAATCTAAAATTTGAGTATTATGACAACAAAAGCGAGTACCACAAGAAAGCGTAGAAGTACAACGACTACTGCGAAGAAAGAATTGAACGGAAAGAAAGTTCCGGCACTTCAAATTGAGAACATTCCCATTGGCAAAATCAAGCCTGACCCTAAGCAACCGAGAAAGACCTTTGATGATAAGCAGCTACAACAGCTTTCGGATAGCATCAAGGAATTTGGGGTATTGCAACCAATAACGGTTCGCAAATCTGGAAAGGACTTTATCATCGTAATGGGTGAAAGACGGTTTCGCGCAAGCAAAATAGCGAACAAGAAAACGATTCCCAGTATCGTAAGAACTTATGAAAACGACGAAGTGCTTGAAGTTCAAATCATCGAAAATCTGCAACGAAAGGACGTAGAGCCTACCGAAGAAGCCGAGGCGATTTCTTATCTGAGCGATAAGTATTCACCTTTAGAAATTGCGAAGCGCTTAGGAAGAACGGATAACTTTATTAGACAACGATTGAAGTTGGCTGGACTGATTGACGGCTTCAAACATTTTGTGCGCAATGGCGAAATGACGATTTCATTGGGTGTTGGTGTGGCTCTCTTTACACCAGAAGAACAACAGATGATGCTGGAAACGATGGGTGATAATTTTAAGGCACATCAAATCAACAGAATGATTAACGACCAGACCTACGATTTGGAAAAAGCACCTTTTGATGTTGCGGATAAAAAGTTAGTCTCAAAAGCTGGTTCCTGTGTAGAATGTCCATTCAATGCAGCCAATCAAGGAAATCTTTTCGGCGAAGGTAAAATGGTTTGTACCAAATCGGCTTGTTTTGAGACGAAAAAAACCAAGTCGTTCCTGAACCTGATTGAAAAATCCAAGAAAGAAAACATACTGTTAATTCCAGAAATACGACAGTATTGGGCAAATGAAGAAAAGAATCAGCTTATTATTTCCCAGTTTGAAAATAATGGGTTGAATGTCTATTTGCTGGATGATGTTGAAATCATTGAAAGCCCAATCAAGCCAACAATGGATGCCATTAAGGCTGAATATCAGCATTATGATTATTCTGAAGCTGAACTGAAAGCAGAGCTAGAAGAAGCAATACAGAGTTACAAGGAAGACCTAAAAAAGTTTAATTCAGCCAAGGACAATGGCTTCGTGAATGGCGCCGTATTCCATCCCGAGACCTACCAGCATAAAGAGATTTTCGTAAAAGTGGTTGAGAAATCAGAGAATGATTCTACTGAATATTCTGAACCATTGACCAGTAGAAAGATGGTAGATTGTACGCCCAAGGAACAAATCATCAAAATCAACGAAAGGGAAATCCGGAAGAAGCAGATAGAAAACAATAAGCAATTTGAAGAAATTGTCGAAATGATAAGAGAGACCAAATATGTCGATAAAAAGAATGCGCTTTCGACTGATGAGATGGTCGCATTTTCAATATCACTTTTTGAGAATAATGTAGATTATACTGGTCAGCAGAAATACTTTTCAGGACTTCTGAATTATACATCAAAAATGACACGGGTCGAAATGGTAGAACATTTCAGAAAGAATTTCAAAAAAGAAATTTTTTATAGGCTGATACGCTATATCTTGACCAAACAGGTTCATTTTGGCGAAAGTAACCACGTCAATAATTTAACGAATATTTCATTCTACAATGCGATGCAAGGATATTACAAATCCAAGATTTCTAGTATCGAGAAAGAATATGAGGAAAAGAGAAACAAGCGTGAAGCACGTTTGAAAGAGCGCATCGAAGTTCTTGAGAAGAAAATTCAGGAACTCAACGATTAGCTTTTGTTGTTTGAAGAAGGGTCGGCATTCGTGTCGGCCCTTTTTCTTTTTATGACCACATCATAGAGGTTCAAAGTAAAAGTATCAATCAATATCAGCGCAAAGATAAACTCGTAAAATACACCCATCAAAAGACTACGGCATAAAGCCCTTGCGCGCATTCCATTTCTCATTTATTCCGTTTCCTTTTGAGCTGTGATTTTAGCTTCCGTTTGGGTACTGCTCAAATATTGTTTAACTAAAATTTCAACATTATGAAACAAGTATCAACAAAGGCGAAGATTTCAGTGCAAGAAGCCGAGGCACATTATCAATCCAGTAAAGAAAATTACAGGATTGAAGGTGCCGAAAGTCATCTGGCCTACTACAGAGAAAAGCATCCAGAGTATTACGCTGTGCTATCACAAAATGTTTAACCTAAAATTGAAAAGCTATGTATTTACAAAATTTACAACAGGATGAAATTTTTGTTCCATCAGAAATGAAATCTTTAAAAACCTTAACGCAGATGGAATCTCGACGTGGACTTGAAAACGTCATCATTTCAAATGGAAAAATTGTTAATGTGGTATCGAACAGCTACGGCCACATCCCGAACCAACTGTTCTTCAAGAAAGCAGAAGAAATGTTGACTGATGCCGGACTCAACTACCACAAACGCACCATCAATAAGAATGATAGGTCGTTTATTACTGACTTTATCATTGACGACAAAAGTCAGTTTACGGTCAAAAATGATGAGGATTTGATACTACCAATGCTTCGTTTCAAGAACTCGTATGATGGTAGTGAAAAGACCTCTGGCCACTTTGGATTCTATCGAAAAGTATGTTCCAATGGACTTCACGTTTCACAGGCCGAAATCGAGTTTTCGATTAAGCACAGCAGAAACAATACAGACCTTATAATGCCGAGGCTGAACAATCTTTTCGATAAATTTCTTGACAATGAGTTCTATACCATCACAAAGAAATTTGACAAGATGAAGGAATTTAAAATCATCGACACCAAGGAATTTGTAAAAGCGATTCTTGACAGAACCAAACTGTTCCGCTATGAATGTAGCGACAAGAACAGCGACCCATCGAAGAAGTCGCGTGAAGTCATAGAAATTCTAAACTATGAAGCCTTATTGCTCAATGAAGAACCGAATTTATGGTTAGGTTATAACGCCTTCAACGCAGTTTTGCACAACACGTTAAAGAAAAGCTTTGGCCAACAAGAGCGGTTGGACAAGAAACTCTTTGATGAAGTCTATGCCCTGGTATAGCTTTAAAAGGTTTATCCAGTACCTATCTAAACTGGATTTTTTCTTTTTAATTTTCAACTTTTAGGTGAAAACAAATAATAAAGTATATTGTACATTATTGACTATAGTTGTGGAAAAGCTTACTGAAAATAGAACTATTGAATTATTGATGCCTTTTTTGGTACAACAAGGCTATGCAATAGAAAGTTTCTGCTTGGGACAAACCAGAGGTTATGATATTGTTGCGGTAAAAAATAACAGGAAGTTATTCGTAGAAGTAAAAGGTGCGAAAGCGCATAACGATTCACCCACTAAAAAACGCCCATTTTTTAATTCAGGCCAAATTAAATCACATTTGGGAAAAGCTATAATTAAATGCCTCGAAACCAAAGTCGCACATCCTGAAGCGACAATAGCCATTGCCCACCCAGAGGACGAGCAAATTAGAAGTGCAATTGCAGGGATAATTCCAGAACTAAACAAAATAGGAATTAGTCATTACTGGGTAAGTGCCGATGGAACTGTTCAACTTGATTCATACCCCTAAGTTTGAAACACTCTTTAACTAAATCATTAGACAGCCTATTCAAATTCCTGGAAAAGAACCGTGAATTTAACCATACTGTACAGACAAAATCATATTACCGTTTTTTGTCGTCATATAGCAGTACACAAGAAAAAGTATATTCCCTTCTACATCATATCGTAAATACCCAAAGCAGACCAAATATAAACAGGCTCTCAGATTTTTTTCAAAAGATATATGCCAACCAACATCTCTTAACAGGCTTTCGCAATTTTGTTGAGTTTCTCACAGAAAAAGAGTGTGAAGAATGTAATTACGAACTGCTGTTTAATGCAATGTTGAAACAAGATGGCTGGGGAAAAAAGACATCTGCATTGTTTACAAAGACCATCTATCACATTCATAGTGGTAGTTACGACCAATCATTACGAATTTGGAATGATGCACCACAAAAGATAGATTCCAGTAAAAAATTCTTTTTGCCTGTAGATACCGTGATTGAAGCAATCTTTTATAAACTTGACTCATCAGAAAAATGGAATTTTGATAACATCAATTCCGTTTTACAACAAAGCTATTCATCTGAGCAGATGGAAATTTGGGATGATTTGTGGTTTTGGGGTTTTATCACGCAATTTGGTTCTGGTTTACAACGAGAACATATCTGGAACGAACAAAAATACTGGGCATTGCTTGAGACCGATAAAGACAAGATTGTTATTGAAAAAATACAATCAAAATCTTTGGAATTTCTATCAATATTGAACTTTAAGCAGTAATCACGTTGATAACCATTAATCAAAATTTTACCACTTAATTTTGATAGTGGCAATAATTTGTTTTCAAATATTTACCACTTTTTTGTATTTTTGGCGAAGTTTTGATTTTTAGTTATGCCAAAAATTATAGAAAATAGACTTATAGAAGCCTTTAAGGACCGTAGCTCATTCAATAGGAATGAACTATATGACTTTTATCTCGATTTTGAACCAGACCTCAAAGAGAATACGTTTGGTTGGCGAATCTATGACCTTAAAAAAAAGGATATCATTAAAACAATAGGACGTGGGCTATATGTTATTTCCTATAAGCCTAAGTATAAAGCCCTTCTGTCAGATAATATTTATAAAATCGCTCGCAAGACCAACGAGCGCTTTGAGGATATAAAATATGCAATCTGGGAAACCCAATGGCTTAATGAGTTTACCCAACACCAAACTTCCAATCAAATAATTATTGTCGAGGTAGAAAAAGAGTTTATAGACTCACTCTATTATTACCTCAATGATAATCTGAGAATGGATTTTTACCTAAATCCAGATGAGAAGGAAATTCAGTTTTACATTTCAGAAAGTAATGTGCCAGTTGTTATTAAGCGTTTGGTGACTAGGGCGCCCATTCAGAAAACAAAAAACAAGAAGGACGTTGTAGCAATAGCCACACTAGAAAAGATAATGGTTGACCTATTTGCAGATGAAAACCTCTTTCATTTTTACCAAGGTCCTGAAGTGGTACATATCTATGAAAATATCATAGACAGGTACAGCATTAATTTTACCAGGATGTTCAGCTATGCAAAACGACGTAAAAAAGAACAGGAAATCAAACAATTTATAAGTAATTACATTCCAGGTTTCTTAGAAGATATACCATATGATTGATAAAAAAAGTTTTACAAAGGAATGGCTGGATAACTTTCGTTTAAAAAAAGAACATAAGTCCATTAACGTTACTATTTTAGAAAAAATGGTTCACGCATTGTCCCTGTTGGAACATTTAAAATTAGCTGGACTTGATTTTGTGTTCAAAGGTGGTACATCAGTTGTGCTTTTGTTGAAAGAGGGAAATCGTTTTTCCATTGATATTGATATTATTTCGAGTATCGAACGTAAAGAATTAGAGGCAATATTAGATACGGTAATAGCCAATTCACATTTTACAAAACACGTATTGAACGAACGTAGAAGCTATAAAGAAGGTGTGCCAAAGGCACATTACACATTAGAGTTTCAGTCGGTGTATAACCCAAACGTGCCAGGAACTATTCTATTAGACATTCTTTTTGATAGTCCACACTACCCAGAAATTATCGAATCACCAATTGAAACACCTTGGCTCTCTGTTGATGGAACAGTAACAACTGTAATGACACCATCGGTTAATGCCATTTGTGGTGATAAGCTAACTGCATTTGCACCAGAAACTATTGGTATTCCCTACTATAAACAAGACCAGCTGTTTGCAATGGAAATCTGTAAACAATTGTTTGACTTGTCATAACTATTTGAAAGTATTACGGATATGGCCACAGTGAAAAAAAGTTTTTCTGCTTTCGCGAAAGCAGAACTATCTTATCGCAGTTCGGATGCTAATTTTAGTAAAAGGAATCTCAGTGATAAAGATGTGCTGTGGGATTCTATAAATACCTGTGCAATTATTGCGCGACGAGAGCGCAATCCAACTGCTGAGGCAAAAAAGAAATTTGCGGATTTAAGTTCTGGCATACGAAGTTTTGGCAGTGCGTTTTTGATGACAGGAAATTTTAGAATTGAAGAAGCATTGTCAGCATCAGCCAGAGTCGCTTATTTGAATGCAATACTGCTACAAGAGGAAGTAGTTGAAATAGAATATTATGAGAATCAGGATACCGGCAAACTGGCCATAAAACATCCAGATTGGGCATTTTTGAACAGATTAAAGCGACAACCGGATAAGTCCATATTTTATTATTGGTATAAGACGGTAGAACTATTAGTAAATTAACGTGTATGGAATTTAAGTATATCATAGAAATTTGTGTCGCTATTGATATTGCAATTTTGGGTATAGCATACCCTATTATCGTAGACAAAATATCCAATATTGGTTATAAGTTTTCATCAAACTATTTGGCCAATGCTTTTGAAAGTGAATTTCCGCAGACCAAATTTCTTGGAATACTACCAGGAAGGTCAAGAAGAATAACAGTTTTTGAGTGGGTTTTATTCCTTACAATCGGCTCATTTATATTCCTAATATTAGACCTCGAACCTCTTTTTTGGAAGGGTAACTGGTGGATGCAAAACTCAGCTAGAATCTTAGTATTGCTTTCAACAATTGCATTGGTTGTGATTTTTATTATTTGGTTAGATAAAGTATCACTCTACAATGGTAAGTCTACACGTTTGCTTACCTATGTTATTTCCAAATACCGAAAGTTGAAGAAAGATGAAGATGACAAATTCTATTTCAAAATCATCAATGAACTGGCAATATTCGCTATTAGAACACAGGATAAGGGTATGTAAAGGACATTAGCTTACTTCCAGGAGATGTGGTTAAAAAAGGTCAGGTACTCTTTACCATTGAGAATCCCGAGTATGTACAGGTGCAACAGGATTTTCTAGAAGCTAAGGGGCGTTTGAGCTACTTAAAATCTGACTATGAAAGACAAAAAGAGTTGATGGCAGATAACGTGACATCCAAAAAAAACTTCCTTAAAGCAGAATCGGAATATACAGTAACTCTGGCACAATACCAGTCGCTAAAAAAGAAATTGAGTTTGATGAACATTAATCCCAATACCTTATCAGGAGAAAACATTCGGTCAATCATTGCGGTCACTTCCCCGCTTACTGGATATGCCACTACTATCAACGCCACTAAAGGGATGTACCTAAACCCTTCAAACGTGGCCATTACCGTAACCAATACCGATTATTTACATATTGAATTGAAAGTATTTGAAAAAGACCTGCCATTTATAAAAGAAGGACAGCCCATCAACATTAGGTTACAGAATGATTTGAACAATGTGTATGAAGGGAAAGTACATTTAGTAAACAGGGCTATCAATGTACAGGATAGAACCGTAAACATTCATGGGGATTTAGTAAATGAATCCGACGCAAAACGATTTGCCCCAGGAATGTACATCGAAGGAGAAATTTTAACCACAACAACAGAATATCCAGCATTACCGGCGGAAGCAGTTGCGAACATTGATGACGATTATTTTGCTTTGGTTAAAATAGACAATACTACTTATAGAAAAGTACTGGTTAAAATAGGAACAACCAACAGCGGATATGTTCAACTATTGAATGCAAATGATTTTGATAGCACTACGGAGTTTTTGACCAAAGGGGCTTATAACCTAATCACAGAATAAAATGGCAGAAGAAACAAACAACTTGGACAATTATTTAGCAAGCCACTACATCCATAGGAGTAATTGGCTAAGGGCAGCGGTACTGGGAGCCAATGACGGTATTTTGTCAACGGCAAGTATCGCAATTGGTGTAGCAGCCGCAAGCACTACCAGAGAACCCATCGTGCTGGCAACCCTGGCAGGTCTTGTCGCAGGAGCTTTATCGATGGCTGCCGGAGAATATGTCTCTGTAAGCTCAAAAACCGATGTTGAAAAAGCAGATATCAAAAGAGAGCAACAAGAACTTAAAGATATGCCTGAAATAGAATTGCAGCGTTTAGCAGAGATTTATGAGAACAGAGGTCTAAAAAAGGAAACTGCCCTCATCGTTGCAAAGGAACTGACAGCACACGATGCTCTGGGTGCACATATCAGAGACGAGTTGGGGATTAATGAAATTAGTCAGGCAAAACCCATTCAGGCGGCTTTGGCCTCTGGGGCGGCATTTACCATTGGCGGATTGCTTCCGTTTCTGGTCACGCTCTTTTTACCGCTAAAAGGGATGGAGTATGCAATATATGGGTTTGCATTATTCTTTCTAATTGCTTTGGGAGTAGTCGCTGCAAAAACAGGAGGCTCAAATGTAAGGAAAGCCATTGTGCGCATCACGTTCTGGGGAACCGTTGCAATGGGACTTACCGCCTTGCTGGGTTATCTGTTCGGGGTAAATGTTTAATCGAAAATTGAAAAAATTATGAATGATGCACATTTTCATTTAGTTGTAAACCATTTACCCATTGTTGGGATTTTGATTGGTTTTTTAGTGCTGTTAGTAGGCTTAATTATGAATAAACTTCAGGTAAAAAATACGGCATTGGGGATTTTTATATTTAGTGCCTTAACGGCTATAGTTGCTTTTTTAACAGGTGAAGGAGCCGAAGAAATTGTCGAAAATTTACCAGGAATAAGCGAAACTCTTATACATAAACACGAGGAGCAGGCAGAATTGTTCTTAACAATGGTTTTGATTTTGGGTGGTGTTGCTCTTTTGACTTTTATTTTTCAATTAAAAAAAATGGCAGTGGCCAAATATGGTTTTGTCCTCGTTTTAGTACTATCGGCAGTGTCAATTTTTATTTCTAAAAATGTAGGAACAAGTGGTGGTGAAATTACACATATAGAAATAAGAAGTGATGCCAATGTGATTCAATTAAAATCAAATGATGACCACAATGATGATTAAAAATGTAGCTACATATTGCACCGAGGTACTAACCACTTCTAAATGCAAAGAACTGCCTTTCCATAATTTGATACATACCAAAGAAGTTGTTCAAAATGTCAAATATCTATGTGCTGCTATGGATATTGATGATAAGGATACCGAAATTTTAATAGTTGCAGCCTGGTTTCACGATACAGGGTTTTCAAAAGTGTATAAAGGTCACGAAGAAGAAAGTAAACGGATTGCGACTGCATATTTAAGAAAACAAAATGCCAATCAGGATTTCATAGATAAAGTATGCAACTGTATTGAAGCTACCAAAATGCCACAATGCCCGACAACGGCATTAGCTGAATTACTTTGTGATGCTGATATTTTTCATATTAGCAACGCGCATTTCTTTTATCGAAAGCTGCTGCTCCGTAGAGAATGGGAGGTCTTCTGTAATAACAAAGTAACTGATTTAGAATGGCATAGACTCAATTTGGATTTTTTGCAAAAACATCATTTCAGCACGGCTTATGGCAAGGACACATTGGAACAAGGTAAGCAAGAAAATATTAGTAAAGTGAAACAGATTTTAAACTATTTTGACACTTAAGGAGTTGCTTGATAATTAATTAAATCTTTTTTGCGCATTTTATTAATGGAATACGTTTAAATGAAATGCACTTATTATATTTTAAGGTTGATGGTAACAAAATTCTATAATTATGTAAATAAATGATTAGATTATTTAGTGTTATTAATAGTTTTTTATGGTAGCTTTTAGATGATAATATCTTTTTTAGTATTCTATTTTTGAAAATCAGATTTCTGTACCAATTACTTTTGAGTAATCTTATTTTCAAATTTATCAAGTAAAGGTTTAATGCCTGAAGTTTTTCGAAAATCTGATATGAGGCAAAAAGGTTAGGAACAATATAGCTGCTCTTACCATTCGGTAGGCCATATAATTGACAAATCTTGAAATAAAACTGGTATTTTTATAGATAGTATCAATCGTAGCCTCATTGCATTGATTGATAACATTTTGAAAATCAGAACGTAATAATTCGGCAAAGTATTGTGAATGTATTTCAACATTCATTTCAATACTTCCATAACAGCTAAGGTCATTGAGGTTAAATGAACCTATTGTGGACCATTTGTCATCTACCACAGCTGCTTTGCCGTGTACCACAGAATTATTCCATTCATATATTAGCACATTTTGTTTTAAAAACAATGAATATAAATATGAAGTGGCGTTACGTATCAAAGGCACATCACTAATTCCTGCTAATATTAGCGTTACTTTTACTTTCCTTTTACAAGCACTAATTAAAGCATTGGTTAGTCTTCTTCCTGGTAAAAAGTAAGAACTGACAATGACAATTTCATTCTTGGCTTGGTTGATGGAGTTTGTGTAAGCGTCACATACTTCAGTTTTGTTTTTAAGCCAATCGTTTTGTCTAATACCAACAAATGTTTTCCCCGCAGAATGTAAGACAGGTTTTATTTTTTTTGAGCTTCCGTCTTTGAAAAAATAATCGCAACACAATTTTTGTAAATCTTTTGCAGCGAGGCAATCTAATTTAATTGCATAATCTAGCCAAGGCTCATCATTCTTTATACCGTGATACTTATTTGCGATATTTATTCCGCCTATCATTGCAATTTTAGCATCAGCTACAATTACTTTGTGATGCATCCTTCTTCCTAAATAAAAATTGTTAACAGTAAATAACGGTGAAAAAAACCGAAAAAATATTCCACTCTGTCGCAAGTCTTTTATGAAATTATCCGAAAGAGATGAGCTGCCATAAGCATCTAATAGGATATAAACCTTCACATTTCGTTCAGCAGCTTTTTTCAAGCAGGAGGCTATACGGTTTCCTGTTTCATCACTTTCAAAAATGTAGGTCTGTAAATGGATTTCTTTTTCTGCCTTATCAATTAACTTTTCCAGTCTTATAAAATAGTCTTCTCCCGAACGAACCAATTCAACATATTTCGAATTGTCAGCAGCATTGTGAAGAGCTGATTTACTACTTTTTTTACGTGTATATCTTTGGTTCATTCCAAAAGTTTATTATGTTGTTTGACCAATCAAGACCCATCAATACCATTATTTGGTCGCTTCAAAAAATAAACCAATCCTATGGAGCCTAAAACAATACCTCCAGCAATTATAAATGGATAAAAAAAGCCACCTGCGACTAGCCAAGTTCCTAATACTGGGCCTAAAATTTGACCAATACTATTTGTTGAACTTTGTATCGATATATTTCTACCAGTATCTTCTTTTGAAATCAAGGAAACTGCTGATAATAGGTTAGGGGTTACCATTGCGCCTCCTGCCGCAAAAAGAACAATTAAGCCATAGACAAAGTATTCATTTTTAAAAAAAGGAAAAGCGATTAAAGATATTCCACCTATTAACAACCCTAAAGCAATTTGTTTTTTCGTAGATAAGACCTTTTCTCCATAACTTGCAAAAACAGGTTGCAAAACAGCCATTACAGAGCCACATAGCATAAAACCAATACCAACTTGATTGCTGTTAAACCCCAATTCATCTTTGCCGTATATTGAAAATACTGTTTCAAATAAAGTCACAACAAGTTGTAGCACAAATGACAACGCTAGTAACACGATTAAATATTTGCTAAACGTAAATCCTAAACTCACTTTTTTTGAAGTTTGTTTTTGAAATCGAACAGTGTTTTTTAACCATTTTGTTACTATAAATAAAACAATCAATCCTAATATAGCAGCAAACAAGAATGGTACTGAAAATCGGTCTAAATGTAGCAGGCCTATTGTATATTTTATATGAATATCAGTTTGGGACAGAAAGCCGCCAATGACAGGGCCGAAAATAACACCAGAGCTAATGGCAACACCAGACCAGGCCATTATTTTTGTTCTACGTTTTTCAGATGTAATATCACTTAAATATGCATTGCTAACTGGAATAACTGATGACGTAAAAATTCCACCAAAAATTCGAGCAATATATAGCATTGTCAAGGATGTGGCTAGGCCAGTAAGTAATTGCATAATTACAAAACCGATTAGTCCACAAGTGATAATAGGTTTCCTGCCGTATCTGTCCGATAGTTTTCCCCAAACCACTACGAATAGTAACTGAAAAAATGGATAAATGCTTGTGAGCAATCCAATATGGAAATTGATAAGGTCGGTGTCAAGATTGTCTTTTAAAGCTAATCTTTCGGTATAGTAAGGAAGGGTTGGCAATAATATACCATAGCCCAACATCACTACAAACAAACTCAATAGAATTAAAAATATCCTGTTGAGTTTTTCTTTTCTATCCATTTATTTTTTACCGATTTTTCGCTTCAATAATTGCGCATTAATAGCCACTATAATTGTACTCAAACTCATAAATACCGCTCCTACAGCTGGTCCTAAAACAAAGCCAGAAGAGTATAGAACACCTGCAGCTAATGGAATGGCCACCACATTATACCCAGTTGCCCATATTAGGTTCTGAATCATTTTATTGTACGTAGCCTTTCCGAACAAAATTAGGTTTGCAATATCTTGTGGATTGCTATTTACCAATATAATATCGGCTGTTTCGGCGGCTACATCAGTACCAGAACCAACAGCGATTCCTACATCGGCTTTTGCGAGCGCGGGCGCATCATTTACACCATCACCCGTCATAGCTACAAAATCACCTTTGTTCTGTAACTCTTCTACAATTTCAACTTTTTGATGTGGCAATACCTCGGCGTAGTAACCATCCAATCCAAGTTTTTCACTCACAGCTTTAGCGGTTTTTTCATTATCACCAGTTGCCATTAGAACTTTAATGTTATTCTTTTTAAATATTTTGATTGCCTCGGCAGATTCTGGTCTTATTTCATCAGCAAGGGCGATGTAACCGGCCAATTTTCCATCAATTAAAACAAACACTACAGTTTCCGCTGCATCGCTGTAAGCATCTTCAGGAATAGTAATTTTCTCATCTCTTAGATAGCCTGGACTTACTACCTTAACTTGTTTGCCTTCCACATTTGCCTCTACACCTTTACCAGTAATAGCATTGAAGTTTTCTGGGCTAGGGATAGTAATATTATCTTCTTTTACTTTTTTGATAATACCAACTGCAATAGGGTGTTCTGAGCTTTGTTCCAATGCACTTGAAAGTCTTAAAATTTCCTCTGTTGAATAAGTCTTGTTAACAGACTCAATTCGAGTGACACCAAAATCACCCTTGGTTAGTGTTCCTGTTTTATCAAAAAGCAAAGCTGAAATTTTTCTGGACTCTTCAAACGCAGTTCTATTTCGGATAAGCAATCCATTTTGAGCAGATACTGCCGTAGAAATTGCAACCACCAGGGGAATGGCAAGCCCTAATGCGTGTGGACAAGCAATTACCATAACAGTAACCATTCTTTCTAAAGCATAGACAAATGGAAAGCCTAAAATCAGCCATACTGCTAATGTTCCAAAACCAATAGCCAAAGCAATATAGGTTAGCCATTTTGCAGCCCTATCTGATAGGTTTTGCATCTTGGATTTGGTTTTTTGTGCTTCCTCGACCATCTTAATGACCTTGTTTAGATAGCTGTCTTTTCCAGTATGTTCAACTTTTACTTTTAAGGTGCTATTGCCATTTACAGAACCACCAATAACCTTATCGTTTTCATCTTTTTTTACAGGTTTGGATTCGCCTGTAAGCATAGATTCATTTAGGTAACTTGAACCGTCTACTATAATCCCATCAGCGGGAACTTTTTCACCTGGTTTTACCAAAATCACATCATCTTTTAGTAAATCTTCCAAAGGAATGTCTTCTATGGTGTCACCTTTTACCCTGTGCGCTTCCGCAGGCATCATACTTACCAGTAACTGCAAGGCTTTTGATGCACCTAACACACTTTTCATTTCTATCCAATGACCAAGCAACATAATGGCTATAAGTGTTGATAGTTCCCAGAAAAAGTCTTCACCTCTTAAGCCAAATACAGTAGCTGTACTATAAAAATAAGCTACGGAAATTGCCATAGAAATCAAGGTCATCATTCCTGGTGCACCTTTTTTGACTTCAGACCAAAACCCTTTTAAAAATGGCCAACCACCATAAAAATATACAACAGTGGAAAGTGCAAAAAGGATGTATGGATTTCCTGGAAGTAAAAATTCATAACCAAAAAATTCCTGAATCATTGGTGAGAAGAACAATATAGGGATGGTAAGCACGAGTGTTACCCAAAACCGTTTTCTAAAGTCTGCAATCATCATTTTATGATGGTCGTGACCCATTTGACCGTGACCCGGATTGTGACCCGAATGGTCCTCACCTTTGTGGTTCATTTTAGAATGGTCTTCTTTTTTGTGTTTCATCTTCGAATGGTCCATTTTAGAATGGTCCATTTCATCGTGATTGTGGTGTTCGTGATTTTCCATTATTGTCTTGTTTAAGTGTTATCGTAATTTTTTTCTCATAGCTTCCGAAATGTTTTCGGCATAGACGCCATAGGCATCTACCAAAAGTCCTTTAATCCCATTTTTTGATGAAATAGCATAAAGCACACTATTATCGTCGGTACTGCTCATACCCTCAAAACGATGCATCTCGTCAACATTAAAATCTTCTGGGTGTATTTCAATTTTTAGTGAGGCACACTCCAAACATTCTGGTTTTAGGTTAAAATCGTATGTATAACCTTTTCGCTGTAAATCGTTTATTGCTTCTGAAAGGGTGTCGTAATTGTTCATTTTTATTTTATTTATAAGTCATTGTAAAATAACTATTATCTTCTTCTGTAAATTTCTGAAAGGTCAATAAACCATTCCCGTTTAATTTTTCGTTAACGGTATAATTGAGTTGCTTAATGCGAATGCCCCAGGCATAAGCCTTAATATTTATTTTTGAATTAATGTTGGTTTTGTTGTCCTTCAATGTTCGGTCGTAAATCTTTATGATGCTTTTTGAACCAAAAAAATCCAGCAGTCCTGAATCAAAAGTCATTTCCAATTCTATATCTTCAAGGTTGTCCAAATCGTAGAGCTCTTTAAATTTTTTAGAGGTGGTATTAATTTCGGTCTCCTTTGATTTTGGGTTTGAAAAAGGAAAAGCCATTACTATTATACTCGCTTCATCAGGTTTACAGCGATAGGTTGTGGTGTATTTATCGGTCGATTTTTTGTCACGATCAAACAATTCCGTAATCACCTCAATTTCATAGTATCCATTTTTCTTTATTGTTTCACCAGCTTCAAAAGTTTGTTTGTTTAAAAAGTCGCCATCTTTATCAAAATTTTCCCGAACTACAACCCTGCCCGAAATCTGCCCAATAAGCATTTCAGTTTGTCCAGTCATTGTGATACTGAATAAAGTGATTAGTACTATGAAACTTTGTTTTCTCATATATGGTGCATTAATTTTTTTACCTCTTTTGCCATAATATCACTTAAATCTATTCCATTTGAAGAGTGTGGGATGGTATTGCAAGTCACTATTTTTTCTACTCCGGAATCCAACAAATCCCGATAGGCATTGCCTGAAAAAACGGCGTGAATACCAACACATATTGGTGGTTTCATTCCTGCTTTTTTCAAATGTTGTACGGTTTCAATCATTGTTCGAGCTGTAGAAATAATATCATCTACCAAAATGGGTATAGCATCTTTATATATATCCACATCGGGAACAGAGACTTCTACATCACGGTCACCGTGACGCACCTTTTGTAATACCGTAAATGGTGCTCCTGCATTTTTGGCGACTTCTGAAACCCATTGTTCACTTTCCGAATCGGGTCCAATAAGTACTGGGTTTTCGATATTTTCTTTAATCCATTCTGAAATCGCGTCGGCAGCGTGAATCACTTTATTTGGAATTTGATACACTTCTCCCAACGAACTAATTCTGTGCAAGTGAGGGTCAACTGTGGTAATACTATCGGCAAAACCAGAAATCAATTTTCCGAAGAAACTAGAAGTCACTCCTTCACCTTCATTAAATACTTTGTCTTGACGCATATAAGCGAGATATGGCGCTACCAAACAAGTACACATCGCACCAAGTGATTTTGCGGTATGGCTTAAAAAATAGAGCGGTAATAATTTCTCATCAGGGTCGTGCAGGGTGCAAACCAGTACCACACATTTATCTTTTACGTCAGATAATATGCGTGTGTAAGATTCGCCGTCTGGAAACTTCCGTAAGGTGGTCTTTCCTTTTTCTGCATCCATTTTTGTTGCCATTAGCTCTGTTAATTCCTCGTTTCCCGGAAGGCTAAATAGTATAGTTTTCATTTTATTTTTTATTTAATAGTTATAATGTCGTTATGACTGTTCTTGTACTCTAAGGCGTAATTTAATTCACCCTGCGATTCTGCAAAAAGCGTGAATAGTAAGTCATCTTTTTCAATTTTTTCATCTAAATGGACATTCAAAAGAATCCCAGCCGATTTAGACTGCGGTGCGCCTGAAAGTTTTGCGAGCTTCGCTACCTTTCTATTGTCAATACGCTTTAAAATACCGGAAGTCTCCGCTCTGATTTCTGTTTTATAAGGTGCCAAAACAGGTTGTGTAAAACGCCCCTGGGCTTTACAAATGGCAAGAAATTTTTCGTAGGCCTTTCCAGATGTAAGTATCTCTTTGGCAGTTTCCATTCCTTTTCCTTTTTCGACCTTTCCTGAAAGTTCTAACAGTTCTCCAGCCAACAGCATAACACGTTCTTTTAAGTCCTTTGGTGCATTTTCTTCATTTTTTAGGACGTTCAATATATCGATAGCTTCTAAAGTTGGTCCGATGCCATAACCTACAGGCTGCGAGCCATCTGTTATGATTACTTTTACATTTAGGTCAATGGCATTGCCCACAGTTTCCATATGGTTTTGTAGTTTTTTAGCCATTTCCATACTTCGTACCTTGGCCGTTTCACCAACAGGTATGTCAATAACAACGTGAGTAGAACCTGCTGCTGCCTTTTTAGATAATACCGAGGCTATGAGTTGGCCTTCACTATCAATATCCAAGGCTTTTTCAATTTTAATGAGCACATCATCTGCGGGACTTAGTTGGGCAGTACCACCCCAAACAAAACAACCGCCTTCTTGATTTACTACGGTCTCTATCTCGTCAGCAGAAAGTGTAACGTTGGTGAGAACTTCCATTGTGTCCGCGGTACCTGCCGGTGATGTAATGGCTCGGGATGATGTTTTGGGCATTGTAAGTCCGTACGCAGCGACAATGGCAACTACCAAGGGTGTTGTTCTATTGCCTGGTAATCCGCCTATGCAATGTTTATCGACAACGATTTCTTTATTCCAATTCAATTGTTTTCCAGAGGCAATCATAGCTTTTGTTAGGTCGGATATTTCATCAATATCCATTCGGTCACCTGCACAGGCTGTTATAAATGCTGAAAGATGGATGTTGGAATAGTCGCCTTCAACGATGTCCGTGATAATTTGATTGTAGGCGTTGTAATCCAGTTTTTGGTTATAGATTTTTGCCCTGACGTGGCTTAACGACTCTATAGGTTCTAAATGGGAAACATACAGGGTGTCATTGTCGGATACATTCAACTTTTTTGCAGCAGCATCCGATAGTCCTATTTCGTTGGGCAGCAGGATATCAGAATTTAAAACATTTAGACTTGCAACGATTGAGGTGCTTGCATTGGATATCCTTATTCGTGTTAATGCTTCAAAACCTTCTGAAATACAGACATGGCAATCCTCACGCATGTACACCACATTCTCGTTTTGGGTGTAAATACCAAGGTGTTTGTATTTTAATATGTTTGAATGTTGTTCCATGGATTATTCTATTTCTGTTATAGTATATAATTCCGGGATTTCGGCATCCCAATCATAGGTTTCTTTTATACCTTTTTGTAATGCTTCTGCACTTTCTTTTTCACCGTGGACAATAAAAATATGTGCTGGTTTATTTTTAACCTTGCTCATCCAATCTATAAGTTCGGTATGGTCTGCGTGTGCCGAGAGTCCTTCAATTTCGGCCACTTCCATATGAAAAGGCACCCACTTGCCATAAACTTTGAGTTTTTTATCGCCTTCAAGTAGTTTTCTACCTCTTGTACCTTCGGCCTGATAGCCAACAAAAAGTAGTGTATTGCTAGGATTTTGGGCTTGAGTTTCAAGATAGTTTAACATACGCCCTCCTGTAAGCATTCCACTTCCGGCAATGACGATTTTTGGTTTTTCATCAGTTCGTAATTCCATCGTTTCACGATAACTGCTTACAATGGTAAAGTGTGAACACATTTCATCACATTCAAAATCTTCTAGCTTATGCCAATCCCTTGTACGATGAAAGAGTTCCAGTACGTTAGCGCCCATTGGGCTGTCCATAATCATTTGAACTTTTGGGATTTTATCTTCCTTTAGTAACCTCCAGAAAATAAGCATCATCAGTTGCGCCCTTTCTACAGAAAAGCTTGGAATAAATAAGCTACCGCCTCTATTGATGGTGTCATTAACTAATTTTTCAATCTGTGGTATGGCTTCAGCCTCTTCAGGATGAAATCTTCCACCATAGGTGGACTCAATAAATAATACATCAGCCTTTGCCGGTTTTAAAGGTGGGTACAAGAGCAAATCGTTAGTCCTACCGATGTCGCCTGAAAAAACAAAGCGTTTTCCGTGTATATCCAACTCAATATAAGTAGCACCAAGAATATGTCCGTTGTACTGAAATCGTGCCTTCACATCCTTGAGAATAGGTAACCATTGCGAAGGGGGTACCCCTTTAAAACGAGGTACGGTTTTTTCAACATCGCTTAAGGTGTACAAAGGTTCTGCAGGACTGTGTTTAGAATACCCCTCTTTGTTGGCACGTTCGGCTTCCTGCTCTTGGATTTTTGCACTATCGTTCAAAATGATTTTTGCAATGTCCAAAGTGGGATTAGTGCCATATATTGGGCCTTTAAACCCTTGTTTGACCAATCTTGGCAAATATCCCGTATGGTCCATATGACCGTGGGTAAGTAAGACTGCATCAATTTCTGAAACATCGACGGGTGGATATTCCCAGTTTTTGAGACGCAATTCCTTTAGCCCTTGAAAAAGTCCGCAATCTATCAATATCTTTCTCTCTCCCGTATCCACTAAATATTTTGAGCCAGTTACAGTACCGGCCGCTCCCAAAAAGTGGATGTTGATTTTATTGTTTTTCATCGTATTCTTGTGGATTAGTGTCCACCACAACAGGAAGATGTGTTTCCTCTGTCTTGGGTCGATTTGTATAACGCTACCACTTCATTATATAGATTTCGTGAATCTTCTTTGATATAAAGTGCTACCTTTTTTATGGATTTAGGTTCAAAGTCTACCATATCCAATAGTATTTCTAAGGCCTCTTCCATCAGTTTTGGGTCGTCTTCCAATGCTTCGTAAAAAGGCTCAAAATCTATGTTGCTCTGTTGTTTTGTTTCTTCAGTTTTCATATGATTATTTTTAAAAGTTTATTTAATGGTTTTTACACAATGCTTCAGAATCTTCCAAAATCTTTTTTTGCCTTGATTTATCTATTCCGATTTCATTTAATAAAGAAGGTGTTTCGCTAAGCTCTTTGCAGAGTACAATTCCTTTATCCAATAATCTTATTTTTTCGGATTTGGTCAGAGTTGTTAATGCTGTTAAGGGATGAAATCCGGACTTGTCTATTCTGTCTTTTAAACCATTTCCCATAGGATAATCCCAGCTTGTCAATAACAATCCAACGCATTTACCATATTGCACCGCATCGGTTGTAAATCGTGTATTGGTATAAACACCGCCTTTATGTAGTTTAGCCTCGTGACCTTTTTGATGTTCCCATTGTTTTTCAACATCCAAAAACCGTGAATGGATGTACAAGGGAATCTTGACATTGCAAAACCGTCCTTGGTCGCTGTGGTATTTGCACTCAATCATATAATGGTAATTATCCTTTTGGGCTATTACATCTACTTCGTGCTGTACGCAGTTGCCTTGAACAATCACACCAACCTTGGTTTCAAATCCTTCGTGTGCCAATAGTTTTCCCACTAACTTTTCAAATGGAAAACCGGAAGGCCCTAATTCCATTATGGCTTTTTTGAGTTTGTATTTTGAAGCACTAACTCTCGATTTTCGTTTAAGCATATTAAAGGCTGTTTGATAGATTTTTTTTGTGGTGATACCATCATATATAGTGTCTTTAATATGTTCAACAATTTCTTCAATTACTGCGTCACTTGCCTTTGCACGCCTTAACGAATTGATGAGTTTTTCGCTTTTGAATGGTACTACATCACCTGAATATTTTATTATGTTTATGGACTTGTTCATTGCCTAAATATGTATTGTCATTACAGGTAAAGTGGAATGGTTTGTAACACCTTCAGCAATACTTTTTGAAAACAGACTTAAAAACCCTGTTTTACCGTGTGTGACCATTGCTATTAAATCAGTTGGATGTTGTTCTAGAAATGTATTGATGCCCGTTTCCACTGAGGGTTCATTATAGACAGCCATTGAATAGTTCTTCAATTCTGGAAAGTTTTGTAACATTTTTTCAATAGGGTCTAGACCAAGCTCTATGCTATTGAAATCCGTCTCGGTATTGATTCGCAATAAGTGGATGCGAGCGTCACATTTATTTGCTATGGATATTACCTGTTTAAAAGCATCTGTTATATCCTCTTCAAAATTTGAAACAAAAACAATATTCTTAAACGGAAAATTGACTTCTTCATCTTTTACCACAATGACCGGTGCATTGGCTTTTCTTACAATTTGCTCTACATTGCTACCTGTTATTTCTCTAATGACGCCTTTGGTTCCACTACTTCCCGTAATAATAAAATCGTGGTGATAATGGGTTGAATGGTCTAAAATATCGCCTTGGCCAGCATCAAATTGTAAGAACCTTCGACACTTTAATCCCTCACGTTCGGCTGTTTTTTCTAGTTCTCTTAAAGCCGATTTTGCTTTGCCTATTTGTTTTAATGTTTCGGGATACCTTTTTTCTTTTAATTTATCCAATTTAACCCAGTCTACAGGGGTTTTTAATAAATGTAAAAAGTGAATTTCCGAATTATATAATTTGGCCATTTCAATACCAAGTTGCGCTGCTTTGTTACAGTTTTCAGAGAAATCGGTGGGTACGAGTATGTTTTTCATAAATTTTTAATTTTTAGGTTATCCATTATTGTGCAGTATAACCACCATCAATGACCAACTCAGAACCGGTCATAAATTTTGATTCGTCCGAAGCTAAGTAAACGACACCGTAACCTATGTCATCAGGTTCTCCCAAGTGTCCAACCGGATGTAGACTTTCTAACTGCTTTTTGCCCTCTTCCACATTGCCTTGGGCTTTTAGGAAATTTTCTACCATTGGGGTCCATATATATGCTGGATGAATGGAATTAACGCGTATTTTGTAACCCTGCTTCGCACAATGTAGTGCTGCCGATTTGGTAAATATGGTTACACCTCCCTTACTTGCATTATAGGCGGGTAGATTAGGGTCTCCAATAAGTCCTTCGATTGAAGAAAAGTTAATAATGGAACCACCTTCTCCAGTTTCCTTCATTCCCTTTATGCCATATTGGGTGCCTAAAAAAGTACCGTGAAGGTTTACGTCTATAAGATTTTTCCAGTCATCTAAAGTTACATCTTCAACCGTTCCACCTATTCCTATTCCGGCAGAATTAGCTACTATATGAAGCTTTCCATATGTTTTGATCGTAGTCTCAATAACCATTTTCCATTCTTCTTCTTTAGAGACATCTTGTTTAATGAAAATTGCCTCACCGCCATCATTATTAATGTCTTGAACTACTTTAGTTCCGTTTTCATCATCTACATCAGTTATCACAATTTTAGCACCTTCACGAGCCAATAAGATTGCACTTGATTTTCCAAGGCCAGAAGCACCTCCCGTGACAATGGCTACTTTATTTTTTACTCTATCCATAATTTTAAGATTTAAGTGTTATTACTAATTTTTGTTTCTTAATCAAGAAACTTCGTTTCCTGAGACTTTGCCATTTTCGAAACAGTCTATATTATAAATCGTGGTTTCAGCAATATTGGTCAAAGCCGTTTCGGTTAAAAATGCTTGATGGCTTGTGATTAATACATTGTTGAAGGTCATCAATCTGGCAATCACATCGTCCTGTAAAATATCTTCAGAATGGTCTTCAAAGAACAATCCTTCTTCTTCCTCATAAACATCGATTCCGAAATAGCCAATTTTTTTGGTTTTCAATCCTTCGATAACCGCCTTGGTATCTACCAATCCGCCACGACTGGTATTGATAAGCATTACCCCAGGTTTCATAAGTGCTATGTGTTCTTTATCAATTAAATGTTTGGTTGTAGTCGTTAATGGTACGTGCAGGCTTATAATATCAGATTGCTTGCAGATGGTTTCACAATTGGTATAGATTACATTATACGAATTGATTAGATTTTGATCTTCAAGGACATCTTGGGCAAGTATTTTGCAGCCAAAGCCGTGTAGAATCTTTACGAGCACGGACCCAATTTTCCCTGTTCCAATCACACCCACGGTTTTTCCATTGAGGTCGAAACCAGTCAGGCCGTTCAATGAAAAGTTTTGTTCACGAACCCTGTTATGGGCTTTAATTAATTTTCGATTGAGTGCTAGAATGAGAGCCAGAGTATGTTCGGCAATGGCATACGGGGAATATGCTGGTACACGAGCCACTTTTATACCCAGTTCTGATGCTTTTTTTAAATCGACGTGATTGAAACCTGCCGAGCGTAATGCGATGAATTTTATGCCCTGCTTGTGTAAAATCTTCAACACTTCCGAAGAGGCGTCATCACTGGAAAAAAGTGCTATGGCCTTTGAGCCTTCTGCCAATAAGGCGGTTTCCTTTGTTAGTCGAAATTCTAAAAAATTCAGTTGATGCTTTCCATTATTGGCGTTTACAATGGAAGGTTTATCGAATTTATGCGTACTGAATATGGTTGTTTTCATCTTACAATAATTAAATTCCTGACTGTATTAAAATATATGCTATACCTACCAGGGCAACCGTTCCAAAAACTCCCATCACCAGTTTCCCTGTTTTTTTTGAACCTTTAAAATAGGTAATGCCCAGTTTCACAATCATATTACTAATAGTTGCTGTTATAATGACATTGGTGGCAAGGGCGAGTTTGTCTTCCAAAGACCCAAATTTTGCCATACTTATAGTTATTGCATCCGTATCTGCCAGTCCTGCAATTAAGGCTGAAAAATATAAACCACTTTCTCCGAAAAATTGATTTCCATAAAAAACAGCAAATAAAATTGCCAAGTAAATAGCACCAAACCCAAGGGCATTCCAGATATTGAGAGGATTACCAAGGTTGATAGCTGTCTTTGATACTTCAGTATTCTTTCTGATAAATAAGATGGCACTTATCAAACAGATCAATGTTAGGATGGTAAATGGAATAGCTATATAAGAAAGTATGGCACTATTGAAAATATAAGCCAATACTGCAAGCCTTGGAAACATTATAGCGGAAGCTATAATGATACCGGCAGCATATTCTTTAGAAAGTTCAGGCGATTCCTTGCTTCGCGCAGCATATATCCACGATACTGCTGTACTTGAAATCAACCCGCCTAAAATTGCAGTGAGTAGAATACCACGCTTAGAACCAACATATTTTACTAGGAAATAGCCAATGAAATTTAGAAAAGAGACAATTACTACAATAGAGCCTATTTCGAAAGGGTTCAGCAAACCTTCCGGTCCGTAGTCTTGATTTGGTAAGAAAGGCAAAATAAGTAGCGTAATTATTGAAAACTTAATGAATGCGAATAATTCTTCTGAAGTAATATTCTTAATAAATGTTTTAAAGGTTGTCTTTAATGATAATAATGTAACCACCACCACTGCGGTAGCAACGGCCTCTTTGTGCAAGTGATTAGCTACCATAATACCAAGAATTAGCGTGGCAAACAACGCCAAATTAGTAGTAATGCCCGTCATTACGTGCTTTTGTACCATTGAGATATGACTCAAAGCCAAAAACAATAAGAATGCGGCTGCAGTAATAATAACTAACCAAGGCGTATAGGTTGTCGAAAGATTTCCTAAAATGAATCCAATGATAGCCATAATTGGAAATGTTCGAATTCCTGCAAATCCATGCTCATCCTTTAGTTTGTCATATTCACGTTCCAATCCCAGAATAAGACCAATTCCCATACTAATGAGTAGTCCGAGGATAAATGGGTTGATATTTTTAAACGCTTCTGTCATTATTGTAACCTAAATTGTTTATTGGATTTTTACAGAAAAACCTTATGGTCAAAGGGAGGGCTGCACTATTTTCCACTTACTGTTTCATTTTTATGTTTTGAATTTTTATTCCTTGTTTTTATTGCACCCAATTCATTCCAGATTTTAATATTGGGTGGTATTATGGTCTGTTTTATCCCCAAAGGATATTTTTCAACAATAAGGCGGACCATTAAATAACAGATACTGGACTCGGCCCCTTGATTAATGTTCACGTTTTCACTTTCAAGGCCATCATAGCACCCGCCATTTACCGGATTGTACATAATTTGCTGAAGGTGGTTGTTGCCTAAAAACCAACTGAACGCCGTATGCAGTTGCTGGGCATATTTCTTTTTCTGGGTAACCTTGTAGAACAGATCCAGGGAAAGGATGGTGTAAGCAACTTCAATGGGTTGTTCGCCGTAGAAAACACGTTTGTTCCTTTTATGGAACCAGCCATCATTGGAAATTACCGTTATCTGCCCTTTCATAAAATACTGAGACAGCAAAAAGTCGAACGTAATTTCGGCAACTTCCCTATACCTTTGGTCCTTGGTAATTCGCCAAGCATATAACAGGGCATCGGGCAAGACGCTGTTCGCATAGGTAAGGTAGTCTTCAAACCATTCCCATTGGTTGTCGGCACTTATATGGAAAATGCGCAAGAGCTCATCGGCCAGTTTTTGTGCTATGGCAGTACAGGTTGTTTCTTTTCTGTTTTTTTGATAAAAGTAAAGGCCTTTTAGCACAAAGCCCAAGGCTCTTGGCGATCTAAAATTGGTTACGTTTGGGAAGGCTTTTTTAAAGCAGCTTTCGGCTTTTATCACTAAATGTTCGGGAAGCTGTGATGCCTCCGACAATAGATACCCCAGTGCCCATATAGCCCTGCCATTAGAGTCTTCAAGGTTTACTTCGGAGTTTTGGTCTGTGAAGTTTTCATTGTAATCTACATAGTTGTAGAATTCCCCATTTTCCTGCTGGCAAACGGCCATGAAGTTCAAATAAATTTCTATTAGCTGTAGAGTTTTTTCCGAAGCTTTCTGTTCATAATACATTAGCATGGTTATCAAGGCCCTTGCGTTATCGTCAAGCGTATAGCCAAAGGATGGGTCTGGTTCATCAAAACTTGAAAACTGAAGGATGCCAAAGTTGGTGGTCATATTTTCAATATGCTCTGTTTTAATGGTGGGCAGCACAAATTCCAGTGGGTTTTGATTTTTTAAATATTCCTGAAAGACATCAGCATAAGCTAGCGCGACATTTTCCCAACTAAAGGCGCGCATTTGGGTAAACGCATTTTTACCCATTGAGGTTCTTAAAGTGGGTTGTTTCAATAAGTCAACAATGGCGTTACTTATTTCCGAAGCATCTTCAAAACCGTTCAACAGTATACCGGTACTGGGATCCAGGCATTCCCTAGAGTGGGGAATTGGGGTTGATATCACGGGATTGCCACAACTCATTGCATACGCAAAGGTGCCGCTTACCGCTTGGTTGGGATCTTTTGAAGAAAATATATAAATATCAGAAAGCGTCAAGTATTCTAGTAATGTTTTGAGTTCCAAATACTCATTAATAAAGATAACATTTTCATTGAGGCTCAACTGATTTACGAGTTCCATAAGTGATTTTCTATAAGTCTCACCGTCATTTTTTACTACCTCCGGATGGGTTTTACCTAATACAAGATAGATGGTGTCTGGGAAATTGTTGAGTACTTTGGGCAGAGCGCGAAGCGTCGTTTCTATTCCTTTATTTTTACTGAGCAGGCCAAAGGTGGAGAGCACCATCTTGTTTTGAAATCCATACTTCTCTTTAAGGGCTTGCTGCTCTTTCCACAGTACAATATGTGTCCCGTGTGGTATAACCTTTATTTTGTTTTTTTCTATGGAATAATCTTTTTCCAGTATCTCGGCGGACCTATTGGTGAGTACAATAAACTTTTCGCTCAGATCATCCAGTGCCTGCATTACTTTCAATCGCTTTAAGTCTAGGTTGGGTAATACGGTATGGAACACACAGGAGATAGGGATGTTAAGACGGAGCAGGAATGCTACCAAATGGCTTCCGTATTCCCCTCCAAAAAGTCCAAACTCGTGTTGTACGCAAACCATCCCAATATCTTCCCTTTCATTCAACTTATCGGCAACTTTAAAAAAGGAATTCAGTTTTTGTGCCTCTATTATATATGAGACTTCCGTGGGATATTCATCAATGTCGCAACAATCGTTTTCCAGAGCGCATACCTCTATATCCATTGAAGCACCAAAACTGTTTTTAAGGGATGTTATAAGGTCTTTTGAAAATGTCGCTATGCCACATTGCCGGGGTGGATAGGAACAGATAAATAATATTTTCAGCTTTTTCATGGTTTCATTGTCTTTTTTAGTTCATCCAATAATTGTTTTAGGCTGAGTTTAGCCACAGCAATATGTTTATCTGCCGCCCCATAATAAATATGGAGGTTATCTCCAAATAGCGCAGTTCCCGTAGGGAATACTACATGGTTTACCACCCCTTTTAGTTCCCATTCCTCAGAAGGTGAGAATAATGGATACGCCAGCCTCCCAATTACTTTTTTTGGCTCGTTTATATCTAATAGTGCAGCGGCTGCATGATAGGTTTTTCCGATGTTGGTTTCACAAACGCCATGGTAAATTATGAGCCAGCCATCTTCTGTTTCAATGGGTGGGCATCCTGCTCCCAGATAATTAACTTCAAAATCGTACAATGGATCCATAAGGATATGATCGGTAAGGTTCTTTATGTGGTCTTCCCAAAATTCCTTGGTAAGGTCTTCCCACCGTTCAAACTGGACTATTTGTATTCCGGGCCATATACGATGAAGCATTACGAATTTCCCGTTGATTTTTCTAGGAAAGAGTACGATGTCCTTATCCCTCAATAACCTATGTTTTTCCTCTACCATACCTATTTGGGCAAAAAGGTTGTAGTAATGGAAATATTTTGGATTTAGTTTGCCCTGATTGCAATGTTCCAAATGAAATTTATACTCCTTGTAATTCAAGGGTGGCGTAATAATACCTTTTTTCTCAAAATTTATCATGTCTTTAGAGGTAGCCAAGGCACCCATGGCATTTACGCCATCATAAGCTGTATATGTTAAATAAAAAGCATCTTCAATTTTAACGATACGTGCATCTTCCACGCCGTGATTTTCATAGTCGAAATTACGCCCTATCAAGGGGCTTGTTTTCCTCTCTATAATATCTAAATGTTCGTTGGTTTTGGCATATCCAATGGTAGAGTAGTTGCCATCTTCCACCGCACGGTAAAAGATATGCACTTCTTTACCTTCTTGAAATATTCCGGGATTTAACACGCCGTTGTTTTCAAAAGGATTTTTAGTGGGACTAAGCAATATTCCTTTTTTCTCTATTGTTATCCAGGTATTGATTTGATGTATCTGTTCCATATTGCTATATTTAATTTGGGTCTTTCCTGTTGTATTTATCCTTTAGCCTTACAATATCATTTTCATCAAAATTCCCAAAAGCTATTTCAAGTATGCTCACGGAGGCATTGGCTGTTTTTATTTGATGTACGGTCTCCTTTGGGATAAAAAATTCATCCCCTTTTTGGCCCACAGTTGTTTTGTCGCCGATGACGAAATTCCCTGTTCCATCAAGCACTCTCCAGAATTCTTCTCTGTTGTGGTGATACTGAAGGCTTAGCTCTTCGTTTGGATTGACCGTAAGTATTTTTACGGTACTTATCTCATTATGGGTAAAGCGTTCAAAGTTTCCCCATGGTCTTTCTTCTTTATAGGTTTTCATTTTCCAAATAGTTCTAAAAGTTCATATAATTCAGTATTTACCTGATGTTGCTTGACCACCTCTTTAAAAGGGGTTAGTTGCAATTGATTATTCAAAATTCCAACCATCGCATTCTTTTTACCTTCTGAAAGAACGTTTACACTTGCTGCTCCAAGTCTAATTCCCAACATTCTGTCCAAAGCGGAAGGATTTCCACCTCGCTGCACGTGACCGAGTTTTGTAATTCGTAAATCGACATCGGGATTAACTTCCTTTATTTTTGAGGAAACAAGTTCAGCACCTATTTCATCACCTTCAGAAACCACGACAAGAAAGGCATCTTCGCTATCGTAGTTTTTAACCTTGTCCAATAGGTATATAAAGTCTTTTGCGCTTTCTGGAATTAGGATGGCATCTGCACCGACCATCAAACCCGAATGAATACCGATATAGCCTGAATCCCTTCCCATTACTTCTACTATGAAGACACGGTTATGGGATTCAGCTGTGTCCCGTATTTTATCAATATTTTCAATAGCGGTATTTACGGCAGAATCGAAACCAAGGGTATAATCTGTTCCAGCAAGGTCATTATCAATAGTTCCTGGAATACCAATAAAGGGGATATCGCATATTTCTGAAAAGGCCAATAGTCCCTTAAATGTACCGTCGCCACCTATGGCAATTAGAGCATCAATTTTATTTGCGGTTAAGGTTTGTAAGGCTTTTTTGCGACCCTCCAATTTCATAAAACGTTTACTTCGAGCTGTTTTTAAGATGGTGCCACCTTTGTGCACTAACTTTTGTAAGTCGTGCGATTTTAATGGAAGGAAATCACCATCTATTAACCCTTCGTATCCTTTGCGAAATCCACTTACCTTTATACCATTCTTCTCTGAGGCTTTAGCTATTGCATACAATGCAGCGTTCATCCCAGGACTGTCGCCCCCAGAAGTGAATACGCCTATATGTTTAATTTTATTTGTGTTCATTAGATATGGTTTTTTGTAACTTTTTTTCTGAAATAGTAAAATCTTGGATTGTGCTCCAAACAAATTCTGCTTCTTTCAAAAAGAATTGATGGTCTCCTTCAGAAGACGTAACAATTTGAGCTTTTTTAAATTCCCTTGATAATTTTAAGGCATTTTCAAAGGTGCCGTGGTGTCTTTTTCTCCGTGAATAAAAAGCACGTCTTTATCCTCAATTTTCCTTGCCATCGCATATAAATCTGTTTTCAAGATAACTTCAGTGAGCGAATAATAATAACTCATCCAATGATGCTTTTTTGCATCTTCATAAACTTCATCCGTTAGGTTATCGGGCTTGAATGCACGTGACATAAATATGGGATGAATCATACAGATGTATTTTGAGAATTTACTTGACGAAACTCTATCCACAAAGGAATGTGTGGACATTACTTTCTTAAATTCATCTGCATCCTTATAAACAGGTATGCCGATAAAAATTCCTGCCTTGAACCAATGAGAATATTTCTCTAAAAGGGCTAATGAAATTATCGCTCCCATTGAATGTCCCGCGATAGTTGTTTTTCCATCATTGAACCCTTCTTTTTTTAAAACTAATTCTAACGCTTGCAGTTGCACCGATAAGGAATAATCACTTTTTGGTTTTGGCGAATCACCAAAGCCGAGAAGGTCTATCAAAAGCAATGAATGTGTTTTTGTTATGCTTTCTAATTCACGTTTCCAATAATTCAACGAGCCTGTTAAACCGTGCAGCAAAACGAGTTTGTTTTTTCCAGAACCTATTATTTCATAATTCAAGAGCGTTTCGTTGGCATCATAAGCTGGTTGCGTACCAATCTTGTAATGCTGATAGCCTGCAATAGCTACTACAGGTAAAATGAACACTATGAATATGAGTAATAAGGTCATTGTTTTAAAGTTGGTGTATTAATCGTTTTCTCAGTAACCAAAATTGGTATTTTACCATAGAGCCTATTGAATACCATACAGGCAGTCAAATCACCAGTTACGTTTACAGCAGTCCTGAACATTCCCAATAGTCTTTCTACACCAATGATAATGATGATGCCTTCGGCCGGTATGCCAACACTTCCCAAAACAGAAGCGAGTATAACAACGCCACCTCCTGGTATGGCAGGCGTGCCAATGGAAGCAGCGACAATGGTTACAATGACCACTACAATATTGAGCAAGCTCATTTCCAGACCGTAAGCTTGAGCTATAAAAAGTGTTGTAATAGTCTGATAAAGTGCCGTTCCGTCCATATTGACGGTTGCACCAATAGGAATTATAAAATTGCTAATAGTTTTGTCCACTTTCAATTCCTCTTCGGCGGTTTTTAATGATAAGGGCATTACTGCCGCAGAACTTGTGGTGGAAAAAGCCAATAATTGAACATCCCTTATTTTTTTAAGAAAGCGCAATGGGTTTGTCTTTCCGAGAAGTATGATGAGTCCCAAGTAGAAAATTACCAATAACAGAAGGCCCAGAAGCACCACTCCAACATAGTATGTTAGACCAGATAAGGAACTTAATCCAACACTAGAGGTAAGCTGCGCCATAAGACCAAAAACGGCGATAGGCACTAGAAGCATTGACCATTTTACCACCGTCATACAGACTTCCTGAATGGCACTTAAAAGAAGCTTTACTGGGCGCAGTAAAGAATCCTCAAGCGATAGCACAGCTACACCAATAATGATTGTGAAAATCACGATACTTAACATTTCACCACTAACCATAGATGCCAAAGGGTTTTCTGGAAGCAAGTTTGATATGGCATCTGGGATGGTTTCAAGACCAAAGGAAAGCTCTGAACTCTCCGTTGGGACAGCTGTAATTTCGTTATGTTCATCTAGAGCCTGCTGATGTAAAAAACGCCCAGGTCTAAAAAGTTGAGAAAGTATAACACCCAAACTTACCGAAACTATGGTCGTACCTAGAAAATATAAGAGAACGCCACCACCTAATTTTTTTAGACTGTCCTTGTCATTACTTGCGATTCCGGTAATAATGGAAGCCACAATCAAAGGAATCATAATCATCTGCACCAATTTCAGAAAAAGTACACCAGGCAATGCCAGCCAATTTCCTGCGATATCAGCTGTTTCTTTAGTAATCCACCCATTTTGAGGACTTAAAAGCAAACCCAACCCAACCCCTAGAAACAAGGCGATGATAACCTTTAGCCATAGACGACTTTCTACCAATTTTGAGAGGTAGTGACTGAATGATTTAAGCGATTTTACTTCTGTATCGAACATTTCTTTTTCTTGTTATGCTATGCTAATTTTAGAATCCAAATAAACTTTCTGAACGGATTGTAATACTTCCACACCTTCGCCAAAGGGCTTTTGAAAGGCCTTTCTTCCCATAATCAACCCAGAACCACCAGCTCTTTTATTGATTACAGCTGTAGTTATTGCTTCCACTAAATCTGACTCCCCTTTAGAGCCACCTCCAGAATTTATCAGTCCTATTTTACCCATATAACAATTGGCTACTTGTAACCTACATAGGTCTATGGGATGGTCTGTCGTCAATGTATCATACATTTCATCATCATATTTACCAACCCCTATATTTTTGAATCCAAAATTGTTTGTAGGTAATTTTTGTTTGATGATATCTGCTTGAATGGTAACTCCCAAATGATTGGCCTGCCCGGTTAAATCGGCAGCAGCGTGATAATCGTCTTTTTCGGTTTTAAAAGCTTCGTTACGGGTGTAACACCATAAAATAGTGCCCATGCCTAAACTATGTGCTTCTTCAAAAGCTTCAGAAATTTCTTTGAGTTGCCTGTTACTTTCCTCTGATCCAAAGTATACAGTTGCACCTACGGCAACCGCTCCCATATTCCAAGCATCTTTTACCTTTCCAAATAAGGTTTGGTCATATTTATTGGGATAGGTAAGTAGTTCATTGTGGTTAATCTTAACGATAAAGGGAATTTTATGGGCATATTTACGAACATTCAATCCCAAAACACCAAAGGTGGAAGCCACTCCATTGCATCCTGCTTCTATTGCCAATTTGATGATATTCTCTGGGTCAAAATAATCTGGGTTTTTATAGAATGAGAAAGCAGCACTATGCTCAATGCCTTGGTCAACAGGCAGAATGCTCAGATAACCTGTGCCACCTAAATTTCCGTGGTTATATAATTGTGAAAGACTTCGCAGAACCTGCGGATTTCTGTTACTTTGAGCAAATACCTTGTCTAGGCTTGTCTTACTAGGTGTTTGCAATTCGTCCTTGGTTATTTTTTCACAGACGTGTTCTAAGTAGAAGTCTGCTTTTTCCCCCAATAGTTCGGTAATATTTATGTCTGTTTTCATTTTGTTAATATTTAATGAATTCCCAAGCTTTCGTTGGTTTTAGAAATGGACTTTGCTCCGTCTGTTTCAATTCCAGTTAATGCTCTAATGGCATCAATGGTTTCAGGGATAACAATAGCTTGGTTATCGACCACGTAAGCATAAAAAAGTTCATCACCTTGTACCTTTAACATATCTTCCCAGAGGGCAACCTCATACATATCGCCCCAAGGTCTTCCCATATCCAAAAACATTTCCTTAATAGTGTTGTTGGACACCAACCCTTGGTCATATCGAATTAGTTTAATTCGACTGGAAGTTTTTAGAGCGTTTAGAACTTCTTCCTTAGTTGCCTGCTTTTTTAACTTCACATTCCAATAATGCATATGACTGAGGGTTTCAGGAACTTTTACCGCAGCAGTAATTACATCCAATTCTGGGTCAACGCTTTTAGCATCAGGACCTTGATGGCTAGGGATATCTTTCTCTGGTACCATCGTATTCATTATGCCTCCTAAATGACTTTCCCAAGGGTCAGTAGCTCTTCTTAGAAGTGTCCCCCTGGCGTAATCCAATAAGTCAGCTCTTTTTAAGGCTGTCAAGGTTCGTAAAATGGAAGTGGTATTGCAGGAAACCACCCTTGTAGCATCTATATTTAACGCCGATTCATAATTATTTTCCGCACTAAAGGAATGCCCCGTGGTTTCGTGTTTTTCGCCACCGTGTAAAATAAATTTGATGTTTTGTTCTTTATAAATTGCGACATTTTGAGCCGCAATCTTTTTAGGGGTACAATCCACGACGAGGTCTGATTTCTTTAAAAGTTCCTTCATATTTCCTTTTACTGAAATGCCTTCGGATTTCATTTTGCCCTCTGCTTCTTGGGTTGCCGCGTAGATGTCATAACCCTTTCTTACGACGTTTTGAATACGCCAATCACTAATGATATCGCATACTCCTGAAAGCTTCATATCGTCTTGTAGATTGATGGCATCTGCCACTCTTTTTCCTATAACGCCATATCCTATTACTGCTATTTTTTTCATTTGAATTGTTTTTAAATTATTCTTCTGTTTCATTTACTAATGATTTCGGTTTAAAATTTCTAATAATCAGGCGGTTGCTCTTTTCGTAAGTGAAATAGCTTATCGCCCAATTAAAACCAACCATCAATCTATTTCTAAAACCACTTATGGACATGAGGTGTACTATTGACCAAAGTAGCCAAGCGAAATAACCACCAAACTTGAATTTGCCCAAATCTGCTACAGCCCTACGTTTACCTACGGTTGCCAAGGCTCCTTTGTCTTTGTATTTGAAAGGCTTTATAGGTCTGTTATGTATTATATTAAAAAGTGAATCACCTAAATATTTCCCTTGCTGTATGGCTGTTTGGGCAACTTGTGGATGCCCTTTAGGAATGTCTTGAGTAATTATTGCGGCAATGTCACCTATGGCAAAAATGTTTTCGTGACCTTCTACCTTCAGATAGGTGTCGGTTTTTATTCGGTTGCCTCTAACTACATGTTTATCTTCAATCCCTTTGGGAAATTGCCCTTTTACTCCCGCTGTCCAAATCAGGTTTTTTGCTAAAATGGTTTTTCCGCCTTTGGTGGAAACTATTGTGCCGTCATAATCGCTAACCACCTCGTTAAAAAGCACTTTTACATTGAGGCTTTTTAAATATTTTAATGTTTTTGAGGAAGCTTTGTCAGACATCGTAGCAAGTAATTCTCCACCTGCTTCCACCAAATAAATATTCATAATAGATGACGGGTATTCCGGATAATCCTTTGGTAGAATGTATTTGCAAAACTCCGCCAGTGCACCAGCCATTTCTACACCTGCGGGACCGCCACCCACAATCACAAAATTGGTTAGCGCATCACGTTCATAATCGTCACAGGTAATGGCCGCTTGTTCGAGATTCTGTAACATCATATGGCGAATATTCAGGGAATCACGAATATCCTTCATCCCTAAGCTGTTTTGGGCTATGGAATCCATTCCGAAAAAATTTGTGGTCGTACCAGTTGCAAGTACCAGATAGTCGTAGTGGACTTTTCCTTTGGTAGTTGTTAATGTATTTGATGAGGGTTGAATTTCCTCGACTTCCG